>NZ_CP070353.1:3312500-3612500 GCF_016919405.1 Ensifer sp. PDNC004 | reverse complement strand
CGCGCGGTCTGGATCGCGGTCATCACCGCTTGCGGCAGTCCCTCGCCCTCGGTCCCCATCAGAAGCGCCGTGCGCGGTGCCGGAGGGATTGCGCCGATGTCTGTCGTTCCTGCCGGCGACAGCCCCCAGATCGCAAAACCTGCATCGTGCAGCCGCTCCAGCATGGCGGCGACGGAACCCTCGCGAGCGAAAGGCACCGCCAGCACGGAGCCGACAGAAACGCGGATCGCCTTGCGATACATCGGATCACAGCTCGTCTCGTCCATCAGCACCGCATCGACCCCAAAGGCCGCGGCGTTGCGGAAAAGCGCACCCATGTTGTCGTGGTTGGAGATGCCGCACGCCGCCAGCACCAGGCTCGACGTGGGCAGCGACGCGATCAGCGCATCGCGATCCGGCTCGCCTTCGCGGCGCCCGAGCGCCAGAACGCCGCGATGCATGTTGAAGCCGGCGATCGCGTCGAACACCTGCGCGTTCGCCACATAGACCGGCACGTCAGGCGGGAAACGCCGAAGAATGTCGCCGACGCCCTCCAGACGGTTTTCCAGAAGCAGGAGGGCCTCGGCGGCAAAACCGCGGCCGGCCGCGTGCGCGGCGGCGAGCATGCGCAGCACCACGGTGCCCTCGGCAATGAAGCGGCCCTGCCGCCCCGTCAGATCGCGCTCCTTGATCGAGACGAAACCAGCGATCCGGGGATCGGCGGGATCGTCGATGCGCAGGACGGGCGGGAGGGCGCCGGACATGCCGTCAGTTCGTCCGTACGGTGATATCCGCGACGATACGGCCGGTGCCAATGTCGAAGACGATCGCACGCAGCTCGGCGCCGGGCAGGTTGCCGTAGAACAGCACCTGCGAGCCCGAAAGCGCGACATTCGTCACGGTGAAGCCGGCAGGCAGCGCGGCAACGGCGTTGAGCGGCGCCTCGCTCGGAACGACGGCGGCGGACGTCTGGGCCGGCGCTTTCTCATCCGTGCGCGTCAGCTTGTAGACAATCGTTCCAAGGACAGCCATAAGCATGACCAACATGACGCCTGCCGAGACGAGCTGCAGCTTCACCATCTTGCGGCGGACATTTTCCATCGCCGGATCTAGCGGCTTGTCTTCCTGGTCATCGGGCTCGATTGTGGTCATGGCTGGCCTTTTTTCGGATTTTTAACGGAATGAACGACCCCTTTAAACAAGCAACGGCCAATAGGAAAGTCCTGACGGCGGGCGAGGATGCCGCAGGACGGCTCGATTCCTTCTTGACGGACGCACTTTCGGGTGAATTCTCCCGCAACCGTATCAAGGCTCTCATCGAGCAGGGTGCCGTGTCGGTCAACGGCAAGCCGGTGAGCGAGCCGAAGAAGAAGGTGCAGCCGGGGGACATCTTCGAGATCGACCTGCCAGAGCCGGAAGATCCCGAGCCGAAGGGAGAGAACATCCCCCTCGACGTCCTCTACGAGGACAGCGACCTGATCGTGCTGTGCAAGCCGGCCGGCCTCGTCGTGCATCCGGGCGCCGGCAACTGGACGGGCACGCTCGTCAACGCCCTGATCCACCACTGCGGCAGCAGCCTATCGGGTATCGGCGGCGTCAAGCGCCCCGGTATCGTCCATCGCCTCGACAAGGAGACGAGCGGCGTCATGGTCGTCGCCAAGAACGATGCGGCCCATCGCCATCTCTCCGACCAGTTTGCCGACCACGGCCGCACCGGCCCGCTCGAGCGCGCCTACCGGGCGGTCGTCTGGGGCAGGCCACGGCAGTTGAAGGGCACGATCGACGCGCCGCTCGGCCGCGCCGGCGACCGAACGAAGCGCGCGGTCAAGCGTGAGGATAGCGACGACGCCCGCGAGGCCATCACCCATTACGAGGTGGTCGAGCGCTATCTCGAAAAGCCCGATGGCACCTCGCTCGCCTCGACGATCGAATGCCACCTGGAAACGGGCCGGACCCATCAGATCCGCGTACATATGGCCCATATCGGCCACCCGCTGATCGGCGATCCCGAGTACGGCGCCGCCTTCAGAACCAAGGCGAACCTTCTGCCGGATGCCGCCAAGGCCGTCGTCAACCAGTTCCACCGCCAGGCGCTGCATGCCTTCATGCTGCAGTTCGAGCACCCGTCGACCGGCAAGACCATGCATTTCGAAGCGCCGATGCCGGACGACATGGCAGCGCTGATCGAGGCGCTGCGCAGCGGGGAGTGACCGCCCCTTGAAATCCGTCGGAAGAATTCCGATCTAAAGCGGGCCTCTATTCGTGACATTTCCGTCGCTCCGGCGTCACATCCTTGTGAACCGGACTCCTTGAATCATGCTTTCGCCGTACTTATTTTCTACGTTCGTGGGGTCTTGACGAAGACCCACATGCCCGGCTTGCCGACCGGAGGCCGGAGACTAAAAAGGGGGGTGCTTCATATGGCCCGAAACAATTTGCCGACCATTGCCGCTGGAGAAGGCGGCCTTAATCGTTACCTCGACGAAATTCGCAAGTTCCCGATGCTTGAGCCGCAGGAAGAGTACATGCTCGCCAAGCGGTACCAGGAACACGACGACCGCAAAGCGGCGCACAAGCTTGTCACCAGCCACCTTCGCCTCGTCGCCAAGATCGCGATGGGTTATCGCGGCTACGGCCTGCCGATCGGCGAAGTCGTGTCGGAAGGCAATGTCGGCCTGATGCAGGCCGTGAAGAAGTTCGAGCCCGATCGCGGCTTCCGTCTCGCCACCTATGCAATGTGGTGGATCAAGGCGGCGATCCAGGAGTACATCCTGCGCTCGTGGTCGCTGGTCAAGATGGGTACGACCGCCAACCAGAAGCGGCTGTTCTTCAACCTGCGTCGCCTCAAGGGCAAGATCCAGGCACTCGATGAGGGTGACCTGAAGCCGGAGCATGTCAAGGAAATCGCCACCACCCTCAAGGTGAGCGAGGACGAAGTCGTTTCTATGAACCGCCGCCTGTCCGGCGACGCCTCGCTGAATGCGCCGATCAAGGCGAGCGAGGGCGAGTCCGGCCAATGGCAGGACTGGCTCGTCGACGACCACGACAACCAGGAAGAAATCCTGATCGAGCAGGACGAGCTCGAAAGCCGCAGGGCACTGCTTGCAAACGCGATGAAGGTGCTCAACGACCGCGAGCGCCGCATCTTCGAGGCACGCCGCCTGACCGAAGATCCGCTGACGCTCGAGGATCTTTCGGCCGAGTTCGACATCAGCCGCGAGCGCGTCCGGCAGATCGAAGTTCGTGCCTTCGAAAAGGTCCAGGATGCCGTGCGCAAGGCAGCGCTGGAGCGCGCCAATTCCCTGCGCGTCGTCGAAGGCGCCTAAGGCGGCCGCAGCAACCTAAGCGGCGGTTCTGCTTCAAGAACGCGAAACCCAATAAAAAACCCGGCGGTTGCTTCCGCCGGGTTTTTTGTATCTTCGGTTCTTTTCGAGCTTACTGGCTGTTGCTCTCGGCAGCCGTACCCGTCGCCGACCAGGCGCGCATGGCCTGGTTGAAGGCATCCGTGCCGCTCTGCCCCTTCTCAAGCGTCAGAAGCGCACGGCGACCGTTGCGGTAGGTCAGCGGGATATCGATCCAGCTGCGGCTGCGCAGCAGCTGGGTGTTGTTGCCGATGGCGTCCGTCGCATCGTTCAGGGCGATCATATGGAAGTCGTCGGTGATCTTGGCCGGAACCGCGATCAAGGCGTCGCCCCGATCCTGCTCGGTCCGCTTCATCGATACGCGCTGGACGCTGTCGATGGCGCCGCCCTCGAAATTCGACGGCAGCGAGAACACGAACTCGATGACGTGGCTTGCCGGCAGGGACGGATCCGCATTTCGCTTGATCGTCATCAGCGCGGTCAGGCCGCGGTCCGGAACGGTGATCTGGGCCTGGATCGCCGGCTCGGGCTTGGCATCGCCGCCGGGCGATTCCTCCTTCACCGACCACGCCACGGTTCCCGGAACGGCCGTGGGCGAAGACTGGCCGAGACGCTCCTCGTAGAGGAACATCTTCTCGCCGGTGGCAAGGGCGACTTCAGGCTGGTTCGGCTGGCCGGCCGGCTGACCAGTCGCGGGCGCTCCGGCCTGGCCGGCCGTGCCACCCTGGCCGCTCGCCGCTTCGACAGGCTTGCCTGCTTCCGTCTGCGGCGCCACGGACTTGCCTTCCTGCGCAGCGCTCTCGCCCGTTGGGTTGGCCGGGCCGTCGTCGGTCTCCGATCCGTCCGCCATCAGGCGCTGCGTGAACTTCGTCGAGTTGTTGTCCGGCGCAACCGTATCGTCATGCGCGGCCGGTTGCTGCGTGGCCGTTTCGCCAGCGGGCTGCGGCGGCGTGCTTTGCTCGGCCGGCGTTCCGCCGATGCCTGACACCGCCGAGGTTATCGACGACACCATGCCGGAAATCCAGGCATTGCCGGCCTCGCGGTTCTGCCAATAGGCAAATCCGCCGCCGCCAAGCACGAGCAGGGCGACGCCCGCAATGACGAGACGCTTGACGCTGAAACGCGACGGCTTCGGCGTGGCCCGGTAGGATGTCGGCCTGGGCGCTGCCGGGGTTGCTTCGCCAACCCGTTCCGGCTCGCGCGCAGCCGCCGTTGCTCCGGCTCCCGCCGCAGCAGCGTTGGCCGCGTCCTCGAAGCCGAGCAGATCGTCAATGTGATCCCAAGCGGTACCGGCGCGTTCCTGCTGGTTCTGCGCCGCCGGTGCGGCAGCCGCCTGAACAGGCTTTTCGACCGGCCACGACCAGTCGCTGATCTCCGGTTCGGAAGTCTTCTCGGCCCGCCGCTCTTCGATCGGCGCAAAGGGGTCATTGTCGTCGAACGACCAGCCGCGCACGGGGTCCGCCTTGGGCGTCGTCTCAGGGGCCTGCTGCTCCGGCTCGGCGACCGGATGCATCCCCAAAAGCTCGGGCGCTGTGTCCGGGTCGTGGGTCTCGGTGGCGCGCTCTTCGCCGATGTGTTCGGTGACCGGCGCGACGGTCGAGGTCGGACCAACGGTCTCCCATTCGGGCAGGTCCCACTCGGAGAGGGCCGGCTTCTGCTCGGCACTTGCAGCCGGCGCTTCGTCCCAGGTCGGCTCGTGCGCGGCATGGTGCTGCGACTCGACCTCCGAGGAAGGCGCCGGTGTTTCCTGTGCGTCTGGCACCGGCTCCGAATATTCGGGCGCTTCATAGGCCTGCACGTCTTCGTGCGGCTGAACGACGACGGGACTTTCGTCAAGCGGCGGCTCTGCGGCTTCGGCAGGCTCAACGACCGGTTCGTATTCTATCGGCTCGACCGGAGTTTCCTCGACCGGCTCGGCCTGGGGCTCGACCACATGCGTCGGCGCCTCATAGGCCTCGACAGGATGGTAGGGCTCGGCGGCGATTTCCGGTTCCGATGCGGGCTGCTCGACCGCATCATCGGCAACGGCCACCGGCTCGCTTTCGACGACCTGTACAGGCTGAGCTTCCGGTTCCGGTTCCGGTTCCGGTTCCGGTTCCGGTTCCGGTTCCGGTTCCGGAACGTGCTCTACTGCCGGCTCCGAGGCAACCGGTTCGAAGGTCTCCGCCTCGGCAACCTCGGGCTCGTCGAGCGCCGGCAAGGCCTCGGCATGTTCGCTGTCGACCTCGGCAATCGCATTTTCGAGTTTCGCCAGCTGGCGATTGATCATGTCGTCCGACGGACGCGGGTTCATGTTTTCGAGTTGGCGGCGCACGGCCGCGCGCGCCTTCTCGTATACCCTGTCCCGCATTTCAGGTGTGTTTTCCGACAGGCCGTCAACGGTCCTGCGAATAACTGCAACAAAATCCGCCATTAGTACTTTCTCATACGCCCAGGTATGTCTTTGCGATCACGACGCAATGTCAGTTCGCCGACACTAGTCCTCAAAGGGGTCCGTCACAAGTATTGTGTCGTCCCGCTCCGGGCTGGTCGAAAGAAGAGCAACCGGTGCGCCGATCAGTTCTTCCACCTGGCGGACATACTTGATCGCTTGCGCCGGAAGATCTGCCCAGCTGCGTGCGCCAACCGTCGATTCTTTCCATCCTTCAAGCGTAACATACACTGGCTTTGCCGAAGCTTGCTGCGCCTGGCTTGCCGGCAGATGGTCGATTTGCTGCCCGTCCAGAGTATAGCCGATGCAGATCTTCAGTTCGTCGAGGCCATCGAGAACGTCAAGCTTGGTGAGCGCGATGCCGGTGATGCCGTTGGCGGCAACCGACTGGCGTACCAGGGCCGCGTCGAACCAGCCGCAGCGGCGCTTCCGGCCCGTCACCGTGCCGAACTCATGGCCCTTTTCGCCGAGGAACTGGCCGATTTCGTCGGTAAGTTCGGTCGGGAACGGACCTTCGCCGACGCGTGTCGTATAGGCCTTGGTGATGCCGAGGATGTAGCCGAGCGAGCCCGGGCCCATGCCCGAACCGGCGGCAGCCTGGCCGGCGACCGTGTTCGACGAGGTGACGAACGGATAGGTGCCGTGGTCGATGTCGAGCAGCGTGCCCTGAGCACCTTCGAACAGGATGCGCGCGCCCTTGCGGCGGGCCTTGTCGAGCAGCACCCAGACGGTGTCCATGAACGGCAGCACCTTGTCGGCGACTGACGAAAGTTCCTGCATGATCGCGTCATGGCTGATCTCGGCTTCACCCAGGCCGCGGCGCAGCGCGTTGTGGTGCGTCAGCAGGCGGTCGACCTTGGCCGGCAGCGTGTCGAGGTCGGCAAGGTCCATGACGCGGATGGCACGACGGCCGACCTTGTCTTCATAGGCCGGGCCGATGCCGCGGCGCGTCGTGCCGATCTTGGTGCCGCTGTTGGAGGCGGCGTCTTCGCGGATGCCGTCAAGCTCGCGGTGCAGCGACAGGATCAGCGTGGCATTGTCGGCGATACGCAGGTTGTCCGGCGTGATCGCAATGCCCTGCTTGCCGAGCTTGTCGATTTCGGCGATCAGCGCGTGCGGATCGATGACGACGCCGTTGCCGATGACGGCAAGCTTGCCGGGACGCACGACGCCGGAGGGCAGGAGCGACAGCTTGTAGCTGACGCCGTCGATCACCAGGGTATGGCCGGCATTGTGACCGCCCTGAAAGCGCACGACGATATCCGCGCGCTCGGAGAGCCAATCCACAATCTTGCCTTTGCCTTCGTCACCCCATTGGGAGCCGACCACTACGACATTCGTCATAATTCTCTTCCTGTTCAGGCGCGCAACCGAGGCTGCGCTGTTCTCAAACCCGCGCATCTATACTGTGTTGTCATCTGGAAAGCGACCCCGTTATGTCGGGCGTTCCGCCCTTTTTGCATGACAAGCCGGGATTTTGATGATTTTTGTTTTTGTTTTAATTAATCATTCCGCTATCCCAGACTTAGCGAAACTCGGTCGCAATACCACATGCATGTAATGAGATTAGTGATTTACAAGGGACTAATTAGATTCTGAAAAAGATAGTGAGGGGAGGAATAGAAGTAAGACGATAGATGGAAGTAGGAAATGTAGAAAGTTGTTGATGTAAGAAAATGAAGGGGATAAGTAGAAATGAAGAGTAATAATAGTGATGATGACATAAGAGTTTAAGGAGAGAATGGGAAAAGAGCAGAATGGGGGGGGGCGGGGGGCGAGGGGCGTGTCTGGGGCGGGGAGGTGCTGGGGGTGCGTGCGTGGGAATTAAGGGTGGTAGGATTTATAAAATTAATTGAAATGAGAGTAGAGGAAGAATTTTTTTAGTGAAATGATGGAAGGATGGATAATGGAAGGATTAAAGTTGAGGTTAGAAAAGAGGATTAGGAGGGATGTGTAGTTAGTGGAGTAGTGAGAAATGTGTTAGAGTGTAAGGATAAAGAGGAGGAGGGAGGGGGTAAAGGAAATGGGAGTTAGGATAATGAAGAGGAGATAGTTGGATTAGTGAGGAGTTGCGCTGATGATCGCGGCCTGCGTCGTCTATGCCGGCTACACCGTGGCGCTTCGCTACAAGCCGACGATGCACTGGCAGAGCTTCATTGCAGCCCCCGCCTTCGGCGCGCTCTTGAGCGCCATCCCGCTGTTGTTCTGGGAGATCGGCACGGGCACCGCGATCGCGCCCGACACCACCGGCTGGATCATCGTTCTCTATGCCGCGATCTTCCCATCGCTGATGTCGCAGGTTCTTTATGTCCGCGGTGTCGAGATGATCGGTGCCAACCGCGCTGGCCTGTTCATCAACGCCATTCCCGTTTTCGGCACGCTGCTGTCGGTGATGCTGATCGGCGAGACCTTTCACCTCTTCCACCTTGTCGCGCTGCTCCTGGTGCTCGGCGGGATCGCGATCGCCGAAAAAGGTCGCCCGCGCTAGAGAAGTCTCGCGCCTGCCGGGCAAGTTTCGGGCGATGCAATCGCTAGAACTCGGGAGGCGACTTAAGGCTTGATTAGCAGATGGGTGTTTCTGTCGCCGCCAGGATTTTCCTTGGGGCTAAGGCAGTGAAAAATATTAGAATTTCGACACGTATCTACTTATTGACGGCGATGGCGCTGGTCTTCATGGCGGCCGCCATGGCCTACAAGACTCAAGTCGCCAACGCGGAAGTCAGCGACGAACGCCGGCAGATGCTGCGCAACGTCACCGAAGCGGCGATCTCGACGATCGCAAGCTTCGAGGAACAGGAGCGCAGTGGCACGCTCTCGCGTGAGGAGGCCCAGAGCCGCGCCATTTCCGCGGTCATGTCCATGCGCTTCGGCCAGGACGGCTACTTCTTCATCAACGGCTTCGACGGCATGATGATCGCCCACCCGCTCGCCAAGAAGCTCGTCGGCACCGACGTGCGCGGCCTCAAGGATACCAACGGCAAGGCCTTCAACGTCGAACTCATCGCGCTGGCGCAGAACCCGGGTAGCGGCATCGTCAACTACTACTGGGACAAGCCTGGCCACGAGGAGCCGGTCGAGAAGTACTCCTATATCCAGGGCTTCAAGCCCTGGGGTTGGGGCGTCGGCACCGGCGTCTACGCCGACGATCTCGCCGCCAAGTACAATGCGTCGCTGCTGATGACGATCATCACCACGGCGATCGCGGCAATCGCGACGCTGGCTGCCGCCATGGCGATCGGCCGCTCGATCAGCCGGCCGATCAACCGGCTGAAGGACGTGATGCTCGAAGTATCGAACAATGACACCCGTTCGGAAGTCCCCGATACCGACCGCCGCGACGAGATCGGCCACATGGCCGACGCGCTTGTCGTGCTGCGCGCCTCGGTGATCGAACGCAACGCGCTTGAGGTTCGCCAACGCGAACAGCAGGTGGCACTCGACGGCGAGCGCAGCGCCAACGAGGAAATGCAGCAGGCGACCGCCCGCGTGCAGGCCCATGTCGTCAGCACCATCGGCGGTGCGCTCGAGCGGCTGGCGCGCGGCGACCTCACCACCCACGTGCCGGATCTCGGCGCCGACTACGAAAAATTGCGCCAGGACTTCAACACCGCCGTTGCAGCACTTCGCTCGACGGTCAGCGCAATCGCCGACTCCACCTCCGTCGTTACCGGCAATGCCAATGAGATCAGCCGGGCGGCCAACGACCTGTCGCAGCGCACCGAGCAGCAGGCAGCGTCGCTCGAAGAAACCGCAGCCGCGCTCGACGAGATCACCTCTGCGGTTCAGAACTCCACCAACCGCGCCGAGGAGGCGACCCGCATGGTCGCTGAGGCTCGCAAGGGGGCGGCCACCTCGAGCGAGGTCGTTCGCGACGCGATCACTGCCATGGGCCGCATTGAAAACTCGTCTTCGAAGATCGGCGAAATCATCGGCGTGATCGACGACATCGCCTTCCAGACCAATCTCCTGGCGCTGAACGCCGGCGTCGAGGCGGCGCGCGCGGGGGATGCCGGCAAGGGCTTTGCCGTTGTCGCGCAGGAGGTGCGGGAATTGGCGCAGCGCTCGGCAACGGCTGCCAAGGAAATCAAGGGCCTGATTACCGCGTCCGGCGTCGAGGTTTCGGCCGGCGTGCGCCTGGTCGAAGCGACCGGTTCGGCGCTCGGCGACATCGAGCGGCGGGTCAACGAGATCAACGACCGCATCGTCGCGATTGCGACGGCAGCGCGCGAACAGTCGGTCGGGCTGCGGGAGATCAACACCGCCGTCAACCAGATGGACCAGATGACCCAGCAGAATGCCGCCATGGTCGAGCAGACCTCGGCCGCAAGCCAGACGCTCGCCGGCGAAAGCAACGTGCTTTCCGGCCGGCTTGCCCAGTTCACCGTCGAGGAAAAGGTATGGCGGCCCGCGACGCAGCGGGCGGCCTGATCCAGCACAAAATGAAAATGGCGCCGATCGGCGCCATTTTCATTTTAGACAAGGTGCCGCTCCATATAGAGCGCGTCGTCACCATAACTTGAGAGCTTCTGCGCCAGCCGTTCGTCCATGCGGACCTCAAAGCCCTGTCTTTCCCAGAAGCCACGGGATCCGTTGACGGATACGAGCGACATCGACCGGAACCCTTCCGTGCGTGCGACATCCGCAAGCATCGGCAACACGCCGCCCCCTGCCCCGGAGCCCCGCATTTCCGGCAAGAGCGCGAGATCATGGATGTACCACGTGTCGGCAGCCTCAGGGATTTCGCCAAGCATGCTGTTCAGCGACGGCGGCGCACCGCGAAGCCATGGGTGGCTCAGCACATAACCGCGTGACAGACCTTTCGCATCCAGCATGAAGCAACCGGCAGGGCTGAGCGCGATGCGGTCGGCGAGAACGGCGTCATCCTCGGGAAAGGCCTGGTGAACCACGAGCTGGATCTCCGATACGGAGGCGAGGTCGGGCAGGCTTGCCTCGCGCCAGCGGAATGTCATTTCGGTCATTTCTCGTCACATGCGTTCGAAACAGGAAAACGCACCGGCGGTCGGCCGGTGCGTCCTCGATATGTCCCGTGAGTGGGTCGGCAAAGTGACAGACGGTGCTGCCACTTGCTGGGCTGGCGTCAATCGATGTTGAAGACCAGCGGCTTTGCCTGGCGAATTGCCGGATTGGCACGCAGCTTGTCAAGCACATCGTCAGAAACCGCACCATCGACGTAGAGCAGCGCGATCGCGTCGCCGGCTTCCTTCTCGCGGCCGAGCTGGAAGTTCGCGATGTTGACGCCGGCATCACCGAGCGTCATGCCGATGAAACCGATCATGCCGGGGACGTCGGTGTTGGTGATGTAGACCATGTGGCTGCCGACATCCGCATCGAGGTTGATGCCCTTGATCTGGATGAAGCGCGGCTTGCCGTCCGAGAACACCGTGCCGGCAACCGAACGCGTCTGGTTCGCGGTCTTCACCGTCAGCTTGATGTAGCCGTCGAAGACACCGGTCTTGTCGCGCTTGACCTCGGACAGGATGATGCCCTTCTCCTTGATCATGACCGGCGCCGAAACCATGTTGACGTCGGCGACCTGCGGCCGGATCAGACCGGCAAGCACGGCACTCGTCAGCGCCTTGGTGTTCATGCCAGCGGTCGAGCCGTCATAAAGGATCTCGATTTCCTTGATCGCGCTTTCCGTCACCTGGCCGACGAAGGCGCCGAGAACGTCGGCAAGCCGGATGAACGGCTTCAGGATCGGCGCTTCCTCAGCGGTGATCGACGGCATGTTGATGGCGTTGGAGACGGCACCCTTGACCAGGTAGTCCGACATCTGCTCAGCCACCTGCAGCGCGACGTTCTCCTGGGCTTCCGTGGTCGAAGCGCCGAGGTGCGGCGTGCAGACGACGTTCGGCAGGCCGAAGAGCGGGCTTTCGGTCGCGGGCTCGACCTCGAAGACGTCGAAGCCGGCACCGGCGACATGGCCCGACTTGATCGCTTCGGCAAGCGCCTTCTCGTCGACGAGACCGCCGCGAGCGCAGTTGACTATGCGCACACCCGGCTTCGCCTTGGCAAGCGCTTCGGCGCTCAGGATGTTGCGGGTCTTGTCGGTCAGAGGCACGTGCAGGGTGATGAAGTCGGCCTGGGCGAGCAGTTCATCGAGCTCGACCTTGGTGACGCCCATTTCCTCGGCGCGCTCCTTGGAGAGGAACGGGTCGTAGGCGAGAACGTGCATCTTCAGGCCGATGGCGCGCGAGCAGACGATCGAGCCGATATTGCCGGCGCCGATGACGCCCAGCGTCTTGCCGGTGATTTCGACACCCATGAAGCGGGACTTTTCCCACTTGCCGGCCTGCGTCGAGGTATCGGCGGCCGGAAGCTGGCGGGCAACGGCAAAGAGCAGCGCAATCGCATGTTCGGCGGTCGTGATCGAATTGCCGAAGGGCGTGTTCATCACGATAATACCGCGGCGCGAAGCAGCCGGAATGTCGACATTGTCGACGCCGATGCCGGCGCGTCCGATGACCTTGAGATTGGTCGCAGCTGCGATCAGCTTTTCGGTCGCCTTGGTGGCCGAGCGGATGGCGAGGCCATCGTAGTTACCGATGATTTCGGCAAGCTTGTCCTTGTCCTTGCCGAGCTTCGGCTGGAAATCGACTTCGACGCCGCGATCGCGAAAAATCTGGACGGCGGTTTCCGACAGTTCGTCGGATACGAGAACGCGAGGTGCCATGGAAGGCCTCCTTAAAGATCAGGTCTGAATGGAAATGCAGTTAGCCAGGCTTCGCTCCCATCGGGAGCGAAGCGGATCACTCAAATCAGTGTGAGATGCGGGCGAAGTTCATTGTCCTCACCCTTGTCCGATCAGGCCGCGGCCTGTGCCAGCGTTGCCTTCTGGGTCTCGAAAGCCCAGGTCAGCCACGGCATCAGCGCCTTCATGTCAGCCGCCTCGATTGTGGCGCCGGCCCAGATGCGAAGGCCGGACGGTGCATCGCGGTAGTGGCCGATGTCGAAGGCGACGCCTTCCTTTTCGAGAAGCGCAACCACGCCCTTGGCAAAGGCTGCCTGTCCGTCGGCGTCGAGCGCGAGCACGTCCTTGTCGACGATCTTCAAGCAGACCGAGGTGTTGGAGCGGGTCTCGTCCCTGACCGCGAGGTTGGCGATCCAGTCATTGGCGGCAACAAAGTCGAAAATCGCCTGCGCATTGGCGTCGGCACGCGCCATCAGGCCCTTGAGCCCGCCGACCTGCTGCGCCCAGACGAGCGCATCGATGTAATCTTCGACGCAGAGCATCGATGGCGTGTTGATGGTTTCGCCGGTGAAGATCCCTTCGATGAGCTTGCCGCCCGAGGTCATGCGGAAGATCTTCGGCAGAGGCCAGGCCGGCACGTAGGTCAGCAGGCGTTCGACGGCGCGCGGCGACAGGATGATGACGCCATGGGCGCCCTCGCCGCCAAGAACCTTCTGCCAGGAGAAGGTAACGACGTCGAGCTTGGCGAAATCGAGGTTCTGCGCGAAAGCGGCCGAGGTCGCGTCGCAGATCGTCAGGCCCTTGCGGTCTGCCGGGATGAAGTCGCCGTTAGGCACACGCACACCCGAGGTCGTACCGTTCCAGGTGAAGACCACGTCGCGGTCGAAATCGACCTTGGAAAGATCGGGAAGTTCGCCGTAGGCGGCTTCGAACTTGCGAACGTCGGCGAGCTTCAGCTGCTTGACCACGTCGGTCACCCAGCCGGCGCCAAAGCTTTCCCAGGCGACCATGTCGACGCCGCGCGGACCGAGCAGCGACCAGAGCGCCATTTCGACGGCGCCGGTATCGGAAGCGGGCACGATACCGATGCGGTAATCAGCCGGCACTTCAAGAATGTCACGGGTAAGATCGATGGCCTGCTTCAGCTTCGTCTTGCCGATCTTGGCGCGGTGCGAACGACCGAGCGGAGCATCAGAGAGAGCGTCGAGCGTCCAACCGGGGCGCTTCGAGCAAGGGCCAGAAGAGAAATGGGTATTGTTCGGACGGAGGTCCGGCTGTGCAGGCTTTGCCATGTGCTATCCTTCCAGATAGATAGCCCTTCGTTGGGGAAGGGTGTCCCGCCGTCGTCGATATTGAGGGCGGGACCGGAAGTCAAGCGCTTTGTCGCAATCGACAAATTTATGGCGTCGCGAGCAACATATGAAAAGGCAGGCGACCACCGCAGAGCGATTGTTGCCGGACGCTGCCTTCATGTGGGCAACAGGCTGAATCACCTGAGGACAGAACGCGGCAAACCTGCCCGATCTTTCCGTGGCCGATGGTTTTAGAACGAGAAGCGCAGGCCCGCCCGGATTTCGTGACGCGAAAGACCATCGTCAAAGCCCTTGTCGCCCCGCGCGCCGGCAAGCGCCTCAGTGCCAAAGCCGAACATCTCGCCATCGGCGATATGGGAGTAGCGGTAGCCGACATCGAGCTTCAGCTGATCACTGAGATCGTAGGAAACGCCGGCCATCAGGGCGTAAGTAAACCGCCAGCTATCGCGCCCCGCGTAGGAGGTGGAGCCGGCCGCTCCGGCGCAGGCGCCGCCACCGGCAACGCAGGTCGCCCGTTCGACTGCCGTATCCCAATTGAGACGCGTTGCGCCGAGACCGGCGCCGACATAGGGGGTGAAGCCCGCGAGCGTGCCGAAATCGACATAGGCATTCGCCATCAGGCCAAGAGCGGAATAATCAGCCCCGGTTGAAAATGCACAGGACGTACCCGCCCCCTGCCCCGCGCACGGGGCGGTCGACGATGACGAACCGTTGAACCGGCCCTCGAAATACTCCGCCGTCAGGTCGGCACGGAACGTGTCGGTAAACTGGTAGCCGACGCCAAGCGCCCCGGAGAACGGCTTGTCGAAACGGGCGTTGTCGAAAGTGGTGCTGTCGTATGTCGACGCGCCTGCATCGAAGGTTCGGGAATAGGGATCGCCCTCGCTACGCCAGGGCGCATAACCGATATCGCCGCGCAGGTAGATCGCGCTAGCGCCAGCGGCTTCTTTTTCGATGGTGATCTCCGGCGCATTCAGGAGCTCCTCATCGGCGGCGAATGCCGCACCGGAAAGCAGCAGGCCGGCACCAAAAGCGGCCCCGCAGAACCCGTTTCGCCAATCCATGCCCATGCCCTCTCACCACTGCTATCGGTGCGGGATGGCGCACTGCCGTCACCGCTTCGTTCAGCGTTAACTATTGGCAGCGACTGGTTAACCCCCGGTTAACCATGCCCGTTAGGAAACCAGCAAAGATTGGCGGCAACGAAAAAGGCCACCCAAAGGTGGCCTTTTGTATCATCTGGTCTGGTCGATCACTTGTAGACGATCGGCTCCGGCTCGTAGGGAACTTCGCAGACACTGCCGAACGAGTAGCGCAGACCGGCGCGTGCCTCATGGATGTAGAAGCCCTTGTCGAAGCCCGGGCCGCCACCATTGGCGTAGCCGAACATGTCGCCATCGTCGACCTGGCGGAAGCGATAGCCGACGTCGGCCTTGAGGTTGCAGGTGAGGTCGATGGCCGTACCGGCCATCAGTGCATAGGTGAAGCGCCACTTGCTCTCGCCGTCATGACCCGTCGTCGGGTCGCATTGGCTGGGATCGGCGATGCTGCAGCTGGTGTTGCGCAGTTTGTCCCACTTGACGTGGGTGGCACCGATACCGGCACCGACGTAAGGCGTGAAGGCGCCGTAGGTGCCGATGTCGACATAGGCGTTGGCCATCAGGCTCCAGGCAGAAACCGAGGTGACGTCGCGCGACCGGCACGGACCGACCACGCTGCCGCAGTTGCCGAGTGTCGAGCCGGCGAAGTCGGCGCTGCCCCAGTAATCGGCGGTAACGTCGGCACGCAGGTAGTTGTTGAACTGGTAACCGACGCCGACGCCGGCGACCCAGGAATCATCGATATCGGCCGTTTCGAAATTGGTGATGGAGCCGCCGGGGCCTCCCTGGTAGTAGTTCGCACCGCGCAGGTCGTTCCAGGCGTAGCCGACGTCACCGCGCAGGTACCAGCCGCTGGTCTGGATGACCTCGACCGGCTGTTCCGGCACCGGCTCCATTGGCGGTTGATAGACATCTGCAGCGTAAGCTGCCGTGCCGCTGAGCAATATAGCAACAACGCCACTCAAAATTCTCTTCATGGCCCACTCCAATATATTTCGTTGCTTGGCTCACCATGAAACCGGTGCCCAAATCCCGTTGTTGGTTATGGATAATGAGGAGCAAAGGTTAAGTTCCGATTAACTACAATCGTTTACCGAGTTTGTTAAACATCGGATCTATTCTTGTAGTTGTCACGCGACGTTACTGTCGGCAACCGAGCATCCGTAAGGCACACCTAAATAATTTGGCAAGACAAAGCGCTAAGAGTGCGCATGGCTGGAAGCACTGCTCGGCAAGTGGGCGCCCGCACGGGGAAAAGTCTCCGACGCGGCGCATGGCTGACGCACCATCCGCACAAAAAAGAGGCCGGTGCAACGCACCGGCCCTGGAGGGAAGCCGAGGTCTGACGCTTAAGCGGCGTTGCGCACGCTGCCGATGACGTTGACCAGTTCGTCGACGATGCGCTCGACTTGGCCGCGATCGTCGCCTTCCGCCATCACGCGGATCAGCGGCTCGGTGCCGGACGGGCGGATCAATAGACGACCAGATTTCGCAAGCTCCGCCTCCGCGTCCGCAATCGCCTGGCGCACGGTCGCGTCTTCAAGCGGCTTGCCGGCGGAAACACGCACGTTCTTCAGCACCTGCGGCACCGGCTCGAAGCGATGGCAGACCTCGCTCACGGTCTTGCCCTGGCGCTTGATCACCGCAAGGATCTGCAAGGCCGCAACAAGGCCATCGCCCGTCGTGCCGAAATCCGAGAGCACGATGTGGCCCGACTGTTCGCCACCGACGTTCAGTCCGTCCTGACGCATCTGTTCGACCACATAGCGGTCGCCGACCTTGGTGCGGCGCAGGTCGATGCCGCGCCCCTTGAGGTAACGTTCAAGACCGAGGTTCGACATGACCGTGGCCGCAACCGCGCCACCGCGCAGCACGCCGTCCTCGGCCCAGCTGTCGGCAATGACGGCCATCAGCTGGTCACCATCGATGACGGTGCCGTTCTCGTCGACGATCAGCACGCGGTCGGCGTCGCCGTCGAGCGCAATGCCGATATCGGCGCGCACTTCATGGACCTTCTTGGAAAGAGCAGCCGGATGCGTCGAGCCGCAGTCGAGGTTGATGTTGAGACCGTTCGGCTCGGTGCCGATGCTGACGACCTCGGCTCCCAGTTCCCAAAGGGCGGTCGGAGCCACCTTGTAGGCCGCGCCATTGGCGCAATCGATGGCGATCCTCAGACCTTGAAGGGTGACGTCGCGTGGCAGCGTGCGCTTTGCGTGTTCCAGGTAACGATAGATGTCGCCATCGACGCGCTTCGCCCGGCCGATGTCTTCGGACTTTGCCAGCTGTCCAGAGAGGTCCTGATCGAGCAACGCCTCGATCTTCTGTTCGATATCGTCGGAGAGTTTGTAGCCGTCAGGGCCGAACAGCTTGATGCCGTTGTCCTGGAAGGGATTGTGGGACGCCGAGATCATCACGCCGATATCGGCGCGCAAGGAACGGGTGAGCATGGCCACGCCCGGCGTCGGGATCGGCCCGAGCAGGAAGACGTCGAGGCCGGCGGCGGTGAAGCCCGCCACCATCGCGTTTTCGAGCATGTAGCCGGAAAGACGCGTGTCCTTGCCGATCACCACCCGGTGGCGATGGGCGCCATTGCGAAAGATCGTACCGACGGCGATGCCGACCCGCATCGCCAGATCCGGAGTCATCGGAAACATGTTGGATTGGCCGCGAATACCGTCGGTGCCGAAATACTTGCGCTTCATAAGAGCTCCATCGTTCTGCCGGGTCAGCGCTGGCTTTGCCAGCTTCGCCTGTCTGCGGGGTGCGCGACTGGGTTTCATTGACCGGACCTCATTTCATATCGGCGGTTGCCGTACGCCTCGGATCGTCATGCCCACCCATGGCCATGCGATCGCAACACATGAGTCTTCTTTGACACAAAAGCGCAGCAAACGGCAGCGAGCCTAGCATCAGAAATCATTACATCCCGTTACCAAATGCCAGGTACAAAATCCCCAACGAAAAACCGCCGCTCCACTCAAGGAACGGCGGCTCCAATACATGGCCGACAGGCGTCGGTTATTGCGGCTGCGGCTCGAACCCGCCTTCGGACTCTTCGCCCTTGTTGCCCGCCGAGCCTTCCTTCTTGGCGCCGGCCGAGGGAACGGCCGAGCCACGATGCGGCGGCGTGTCGTCGCCGAGATCGCGTGCCGGCTTCTCTCCGCGGATCAGCGCCTTGATTTCTTCGCCGGTCAGCGTTTCGTATTCGAGCAGGCCTTCGGCAAGCGCGACGAACTCGTGGTTCTTTTCCGTCAGGATCTTGCGGGCGGTCTCGTAGGCCTCATCGATCAGACGACGGATTTCGTTGTCGATCTTCTGGGCGGTCGCCTCCGACACGTTCTTCTGCTGGGCAACGGAGTGGCCGAGGAAGACTTCCTGCTGGTTCTCGCCGTAGGAAACCTGCCCGAGCTGGTCGGAGAAGCCCCATTGCGTCACCATCGCACGGGCAAGCTTGGTGGCCTGCTCGATATCCGACGATGCGCCCGAGGTGATGTTCTCCTTGCCGAAGGTCAGTTCTTCGGCAACGCGTCCACCCATCATGATGGCAAGACGCGAGACCATCCACTTGTAGCTCATCGAGTAGCGGTCGCCTTCCGGCAACTGCATGACCATGCCGAGTGCGCGACCGCGCGGGATGATCGTCGCCTTGTGCAGCGGATCGGCCGAGGGAACGTTGAGCGCGAGGATCGCGTGACCGGCTTCGTGATAGGCGGTCAGCTTCTTCTCGGCCTCGGTCATCGCCGACGAACGACGCTCCGCGCCCATCATGATCTTGTCCTTGGCATCCTCGAACTCGAGCATGGTGACAAGACGCTTGTTGCGACGGGCGGCCATCAGGGCAGCCTCGTTGACGAGGTTCATGAGGTCGGCACCGGAGAAGCCGGGCGTACCACGTGCGAGCACCTTGAGGTCGACATTCGGCGCCAGCGGCACGTTGCGCACATGCACCTTGAGGATGCGTTCGCGGCCGTTGATATCCGGGTTCGGCACGACGACCTGGCGGTCGAAGCGGCCCGGACGCAGCAGCGCCGGGTCGAGAACGTCGGGACGGTTGGTCGCAGCGATCAGGATGATGCCTTCATTGGCTTCGAAGCCGTCCATCTCGACCAGCAGCTGGTTGAGCGTCTGTTCGCGCTCGTCATTGCCGCCGCCGAGACCGGCGCCGCGATGGCGACCGACGGCGTCGATTTCGTCGATGAAGATGATGCAGGGTGCATTCTTCTTGGCCTGCTCGAACATGTCGCGCACACGGCTGGCGCCGACGCCGACGAACATTTCAACGAAGTCCGAACCGGAGATCGTGAAGAACGGCACGTTGGCTTCGCCGGCAACCGAGCGGGCAAGCAGCGTCTTACCGGTACCCGGAGGACCGACGAGCAGCACGCCGCGCGGAATGCGACCACCGAGGCGCTGGAACTTCTGCGGGTCGCGCAGGAATTCGACGATTTCTTCCAGGTCTTGCTTGGCTTCGTCGACGCCGGCGACGTCGTCAAAGGTGACGCGGCCATGCGCTTCGGTCAGAAGCTTGGCCTTGGACTTGCCAAAGCCCATGGCGCCGCGCGAACCGCCCTGCATCTGGCGCATGAAGAACAGCCAGACGCCAAGGATCAGAAGCATCGGAAGCAGGGTACCGATATAGCTGAGGAACCCGGACGAACCGTCGGTTTCCGGGCGAACCGTGACCGTCACGTCCTTGGCTTCAAGGCGCTCGGTGAGCGCCGTATCGACTGAAGGCGCGTAGGTCTGGAAGGTTGCGCCGCTTTCGGAATAGCTGCCGATCACTTTAGAGCCGGTGATCACGACTTCCTTGACGCGGCTCGCATCCACGTCTTTCAGGAACTGCGAGAACGGAATCTCGCGCGAGCCGGTGCGCTCCGTCGGCTGTTGGAACATGCTGAACAGCGCGATCAGCAGAAGCGCTATGATTGCCCAAAGGGCAAGATTACGAAAATTAGGGTTCATCGAACTCCCCGGAACCTGTCACGACCCGCGCATTTCGCGAGCCGCTGTCTTGCTCCCTAACATAGGGTTCTGGTGACGTATTGCCAAGGCAAACCGCCGGCTACCGTTCCATTTCTGTCAACAGATCGTGAACCGGCGGCGGAGGATAAGGCTCTCGTCCGAACAATCCGGCGATCCGGTCAGCCATGATCCGGTCGAAACCCGGCAAAAAGGTGTCGTAGAGCCCGATCCGCGGCTCGATTGTGACGGATGCGACACTTTCGCGGTTCCCATACAGGACCTTCGGTGCCGAAAGCGATGCACGGCCGGCAACGCCCGGTGGCAGACCTGCGGCAATAAGTCTCTGCTGTTGTGGCCCGCCCCTGCCTTCTGCCGCGACGGAGATGGGCGTACTTGCGCCGTTGTGCACATGAAAACGGCCGTCCCATGTTCCGGTCTTACCGCCCGCAAGCGTCAAGGTCGCCAGGCCGCGCGCCTCGCGATAGAGGTAAAGTCCGCCTGCGCGCAGGTCGAACACGCATCGTCCGGCCGTCATCCTGCCGGGCGTTGCCTCTTGCAGAAACGCCGCTACCCGCTTCACCGTGTCGGCTGCGGGGATATGCGCGCGGCCGCCGACGACGGCCACCAGCGCGAGCAGCGCCCGCTGCCAATCGACGTTGTCGCGGCGGTTGGCGAGAGCAAGCGGGATCTCCACAACCAGGCCCGCATGCACGCGCACCTGGCGGGTGAGGAAGCCGGCAGCCCTCGCCGACGACCAGGCCCTGGCTCCAGCATCCCATGCCCCCTCCTCCACTCGCGGCGATTGCGCCAGTTCAGTCCGGACGCGGACCCGCTCGAAAGTCGGATTAGCGTTGCTCGGGTCATCGAACCAGCTCAAGTCGCGCGTCTGAAGAAAGGCGCGGATCGACGCCCTATCAAGACTAAGGAACGGCCGCAGCACCCAGACCCGGCGGTCGTAAAGCATGGCGCTCGCCATGCCGGAAGCACCCGGCCCTTGCGTCCTTTGCATCCGCATCAGGATCGTTTCGCGCTGGTCGTCGCTGGTGTGGCCGGTGACGATGCAACCGGCCTCAAACCGATCGGCGGCATCCGCCAGCAACCGGTAGCGCGCCTCGCGCGCTGCCGCCTGAATGCCGGTCGGCGGCTTCGCGCCATCCCAACGCAGGATGAGGTGCGGGACGTCGATGCTTGCGCAGAACGCGGCAACACCGCGCGCTTCCTCGGCCGATTCCGGCCGCAGCGCGTGGTCGACCGTACATGCGGCCAGGGAAAATCTTTTGGGTTCGGCTGCCTCGATCGCCTCGTTCAAGGCGAGAAGCAAGCCCTTGGAATCGCTCCCGCCGGAGACGGCGACGAGGATGCGCGTTGGGCGAAGAAAGGAGGCAAGAAATCGTTTTGCCGTTTCGACAACGGCTGTCGGCGCGGGAGCCTCAGCAGCCAAAGCGGCTCTGCTCGCTCGTCACCTTCGCCTTCACCGCAGGCGAGGCCTTGGGATAGCGCTTGTTGACCTCGCCCAGCGTCGCGCAAGCGGTTTCCTTGTTGTCGAGCGCGCCAAGCGACATGCCGAGCTTCAGAAGCATTTCGGGCGCCTTCGGCGATTTGCCGTGGGCCTGATGCGCATTCAGGAAGGTTTTTGCGGCGTCGCTGTATTTGCCCTGCGAATATTGGGCTTCGCCCAGCCAGAAGCTGGCATCGGCTGCCTTATCGCCCTTCGGAAAGGCGGCCAGGTAATCGCCGAATTCCTGTTCGGCGGTGCTGTAGTCGCCGGAGAGGACGTGACCGTAGGCCGACTGGTAGAGGTCGCCGGGATTGTCGAGAGACGCGGTCTGCTGGCTACCGGGATTGCTGTTCAGGCCGCCATCGGCCGGTGCGCCGGAATCGACGCCGGGAAGCGTGGCGTTTGCGCCTGGCCGCCCATCGGTCGTCGCTGCGACCGGATTGCCGTTCTCGTCGAAGACGATCTGCCCGAGTGTCGACGGCGGGGCCGCGCCATTGCCGCCCTGGCCTGCTCCGGGCGAAACGCCGGAAGACGCCATGTCGTTGCCGCCGGCTGCCGGCGCCATGGTCTGGCTATCCGTCACCCCCGGGGTGACGGACGCCTGATCGCTGGTTTTCGGCGTCTGCAGAGCGCCGCTCTTCTTGGGGGAGGCCTTGCCGCTTTCCAGATCCTGGAAGCGGAACTCGTTGTCCTCCTGGAACTTCCGGATCTGCTCCTGCATCTGCAAGAGCTGGAAGCTCATTTCCTCGATACGCCCGTTGAGCGAGCGGATCTGTTCTTCGAGCTGGCCAATCCGTGCGGTTTCGGCCGACTGCACCTTCACGACGGGCAGGTTCTGCACGCCGCTGTTGGTCTCAGCCGTTCGGGCCAGCAGCCCTGAAAGAGGCATGGCGTTCGCCGTCTGGCCGAGACCCGCAAGGGTCGCAAGACCGATCAGGCCCGCCACGACAAATTTCTTCATTTCATTTGTCCTGTTCGAATACCGGTTGTCCCACCCTTGACCAGGGGCCTGCAATACATCTCGCCGAGTCATCTGGGTGATTGCCGCACAGTTTTCCAATTGCCCTGAAAAAGCAACGGAGTTCGGCCAAAGTGTGGTAAAAAAGCAAAGGGCGGCCGAGGGCCGCCCTTTTAATTTAGCGATCTGTGATCTGCGGAACACGCAACGCCTCCTCGGATCACGTCGTGATTCCGGGCCACGCGATGCGCGCGGCCGCGGCATCATTACATGCCAGCGCCACCGAGAACGGTAACGGCGCGGCGGTTCTGCGACCAGCAGGAAATGTCGTCGCAAACGGCGACCGGCTTTTCCTTGCCGTAGGAGATCGTCTTCATGCGGTTCGACGGAACGCCCTGGCTGATCAGGTAGTCGCGGGTGGAAGCCGCACGGCGGGCGCCGAGCGCCAGGTTGTATTCGCGCGTGCCGCGTTCGTCGGCATGGCCTTCGATGGTGATCGCGTAGTTCGGGTACTTGGCGAGCCACTGGGCCTGACGAGCGAGCGTCTGCTGCGCGTCGGCGCGGATCGAGGTGGAGTCGGTGTCAAAGAAGATGCGGTCGCCGACATTGACGGTGAAGTCCTGCTGCGAACCCGGCGTTGCCGAACCGGCGCCACCGAGGCCGAGTTCGCCAGCACTGCCCGGCAGGTTCTTCTTCGATGCACAGCCAGCCAGGGCAAGCGTCATGACCAGGGCGATCATGACCGGGTTGCGAGCGATGGTCTGCATGCGGCCTGCGGCCGGGGTGTCAATTCGGCTCATACGCCGGTCTCCTTGAGAAGTGTCTGAATTCACGGTTGCCAGACTGTAACCGGAAGCGGTTAATCGCTATTCAACAGTTATGGTTAACAAATCGATAATTTCGGCTCGGGCCCTGCTAGACCAGCACTTTGCGGCGAGAAAGCGGCATCATTGCCACATTTTCCCGCCGCAAATCGGATCAGCCTGCAGCGGGATCAGGAAATAAGGACGCGGCTTTCCGCGGGCCTCCCGCCCCCAAGCAGACGAGAGGCGATCACGTCAACGGCTTTGGATCGAGTGACCCAAAGCCGTCGTGAACTACTCGAGCAGCGGCGACCAGGCCGGGTCGGATGCGAAGCCCTGCGTCTGGATCAACTGCTCGTTGTAACCCGACAGATCGATCGAATAGAGCTGCGGTCCGCCGGAGCCGGCGCCCTGGCGGAAGAACATCAGGACGCGGCCGTTCGGCGCCCAGGTCGGGCCTTCGTTGTGGAAGCCGGTGGTCAGGATACGTTCGCCCGAACCGTCGGTCTTCATCACGCCGATCGAGAACTTGCCGCCCGACTGCTTGGTGAAGGCGATGAGGTCGCCGCGCGGAGACCAGACCGGCGTCGAATAGGAGCCGTCGCCGAAGGAGATGCGGCGCTGGCCGGAGCCGTCGGCGCCCATGACGTAGATCTGCTGGCGGCCACCGCGGTCGCTTTCAAAGGCGATCTGGCTGCCATCGGGCGAATAGGACGGTGCGGTGTCGATCGCCGCGGTGTTGGTAAGGCGCGTCGTGGTGCGCGAGCGCAGGTCCATGGTGTAGATGTTGGCGTTGCCGTCCTGCTGCAAGCTCATGATGACCCGCTGGCCGTCCGGCGAGAAGCGCGGCGAGAAGGTCATGCCGGGGAAGTTGCCGACCACCTCGCGCTGTCCGGTCTCCAGCTGCAGCAGGTAGACGCGCGGCTGCTGGTTTTCGAACGACATGTAGGTGACTTCCTGGCGGTTCGGCGAGAAGCGCGGCGTCAGAACGATGTCGTTGGAATTGGTGAGCGCACGGGCGTTGAAGCCGTCCTGGTCCATGATGGCGAGCTGACGCTTGCGGGCCGTCTTCGGGCCGCTTTCGGCGACATAGACGATGCGGGTGTCGAAATATCCCTTTTCACCGGTAACGCTCTGATAGATCGCGTCGGCGATGATGTGGGCCACGCGGCGCCAGTTTTCCGGCTGGGTGAAGAACTGCTGGCCGGTCATCTGCTTGTTACCGAAGGTATCCCACAGGCGGAACTCGGCCTTCAGCCTGCCGTCGCCTTCCTGCGTCACGCGACCGGTGACGAGCGCCTGGGCGTTGATGACCTTCCAGTCTTCGAAACGCGGCGTCGCATCCGGATTGCTGATCTTCTCGATGAAGGCGCCCTTGTTGATCGGCGCGAACAGACCCGAACGCTTCAGGTCGGCTGCGACCACGTCGGAGATCTTCTGGCCGAGTTCGCCCTGGAGGAAGTCGGTAACAGCAATCGGCAGCGGTTCGACGTTGCCCTTGTTGATGTTGATTTCGACTTCAGCGTTCGCCGGCGTCACCGCCGCCACGACGGCGACTAACATGCCCGCGGCCACCATCATGGCGCGGATAAGAGAGACCTTGATCATAGAGACAAGCCTTTCAGCTTCGTACGAAGGGTTTGCAGGGGTGGTTTGCTATCCGGCATGGGTTCCAATCCCGGCAGCTCTAAAGTGCGAATTCCGAGGGGTCGAAATTCAGCACGAGGGTATTCCATCCTTTTTCGCCCTCATATTTTTCAGGCGGCAGGTTCTGTAGCGGGGCCGAACGGCGGATCGCGCGCAGGGTGCTGCTCTCGACCGCACGACGGGTGCCTTCCGGGCCGCCGGTGGCGGTCACTTCAGGCGTTCCGACGATGTTGCCCGCGGGGTCGAGCTGCACGCGGACGGTGACGCGGACCTCCTCGACGCCGGTCAGGCCCGGGGTCAGCGACCAGTTGCCCTGGATCTGGCCCTTGACGCCGTCGATCTCGTTGGCGCTGAGGCCAACCCCGATCGTCTTCTTGCCACCGAGCGCGGCCTCCTGCGTCGAACGCTTCGCGCCGCCGGCAGACGGATCCTGCCGGTTGAGCAGCGCTGCAATCTCGTCGGCGTTGAACTTGCTTTCCTCGGTGGAAGCCTGCTTCTTCTGCTCTTTCGGCGTCGCCTCGTTCTTGCGATCGGGCGTCTTGGCGCTTTGGGCGGGCTTTTCGACCTTCGGCTTCGCAGCGGGCGTCGGCACCTTCTCGGGCAACGCTTCGGCTTCCGGGTTCTCGGCCGGCTTTTCTTCGGCGGGCGCCGGATCGGGCTTGGTCTCGGGCTTCACTTCCTGCTTGGGTTCCGGCAGGGCTGCGACCTCGGTCGCGGGCTCGGAGGCGGGCTTGGATTCCTCGACCTTCTTGATCTCCTGCTCGACCGGATCGGGCGTCGGCTCGGGCTTGTCGTTCTTTTCCGGAGAGGCCGTGGCTTCGCTCTTCGACGGCTTGGCGTTCGGCGTCGGCGGGGTCTTCAGGTCGGTATCGTTGTCGCCGACATTTTCAGCCGGCTGGTTCGTCTCCGGACGCTTGGTCGGAACCGGCGACGAATGCTCCTTCTTCGGTGCCTTCTTGTCGCCCTGCTGAACCTGCGTCATCTCCGAATAGGGAACGATGTCGACAGGCAAAGCCTCGACGTCGGCGACCTGGAAGTCAGCCGGGCTGCCAAGCGACACCAGCGCCCAGGTCAAGACCATGGCGTGGAGGACAGCAGATGTAGCGAGACTGCCCTTCATCGTGGACGATCACTTTTCCTGTTCTTGCAGCGTGACGAGGCCGAGGTTCTTGAACCCGGCGGCAGAGATGCGGGCCATGACCTTCATGACCGTGCCGTAGTCGGCATTGGTGTCGCCGCGCACATAGATGCGTTCGTTGTAGCCGGTGGTGGCAATCGCCTCGAGCTTCGGCACGACTTCATCGATGGCGATCGCGGTTTCCTGCAGGTAGATCTCACCGGCCGGGTTGACCGAGACGGTGATCGGCTGCGTATCGGAATTCAGCGCCTTTGCCTGCGTTTCCGGCAGGTCGATCGGCACGCCGACCGTCATCATCGGTGCGGCCACCATGAAGATGATCAGGAGCACGAGCATGACGTCGACGAACGGCGTCACGTTGATCTCGCTCATCATGGCTTTCTTGCCGCCGCGGCGACGACGTCCGCCACCCGAACCTTTGGCTCCGCCAACCGACATACCCATCAGCGTGGTCTCCGTACTCTCTGGCGATTACTGCGCGGCCTGGCGCGGGTTCTGGAGCTTCTCGTCGATCTGCCGCGACAGGATGGCGGAGAACTCGTCGGCGAAAGCTTCCATGCGTGCCGACAGCTTGCCGGCGTCGGCCGAGAACTTGTTGTAGGCGATAACCGCGGGGATAGCGGCGAGAAGGCCGATCGCGGTCGCAAGCAGCGCTTCGGCAATACCGGGCGCCACGACCGCAAGGTTGGTCGACTTCGAACCGGCGATCGCCTGGAACGAGGTCATGATACCGACGACCGTACCGAAGAGACCGATGAACGGCGCTGCCGAACCGATGGTCGCGAGCGAGCCGAGGCGGGCCTCCAGCGATTCCGATTCCCGGGCGAGCGTCACGTCCATGGCGCGGTCGATACGCATCTGCAGGCCGATCGGCGAACGGGCACCGCGCTCGAAGCTCTTCTTCCATTCGCGCATGGCGGACACGAAGATCGCACCCATGCCGGCCGTCTGGCGGTCGGCGAGCGTGCGGTAGAGTTCTTCCAGCGACTGGCCGGACCAGAACACCTGCTCGAAGCTGTCGAGCTGGCGACGGACGCGCCCGTAGTTGAGCGTCTTGTCGACGACGATCGCCCAGGTCCAGACGGAGGCTGCGACCAGCCCCAGCATGACCAGCTTCACGACGAAGCCCGCTTGCATGAATAGCGACCAAAGGCTCACATCGTGTGTTGCCGCGGCCAATCCAACCTGTTCCATCGTCTTCAGTCCCCGAATCCAAACACCCGGCAAGAGCGGCTCATGCTCGTGACCGGGTAGCCCAAACGTCCTGTTTGCAAGAGTGCCCGGCACCGCCGCAGATCGCACCATCGCGACCTTAATTAGCTTTAGGTTGCCTTCTCTCCGTCAATTTTGGTCAAAGGATGACGTGCACTGCACAAATCCTGATGCGATGATTAAGACACCATTATGGTTAAGAGACCGTTACCGCTGTGTGTCTTTACAGCGTCACCTTCGGGGCGGAACTTACCCGCTACCGCCACGTTTCTTGACAACGACCCGATCCTCGACCGGACGTTGCGACAAGTTGCCATTCTCGCGATATCCTGGCCTTGAAGACATCGGGCATGTCGATCTCCAGACAGGCCAGGGGCCGTGAACCATCCAATCGCGCTGCGGGTGATGAGAATGACCGAAACGGAAGACACCGCCACCAATCGGAACAAGGGCAAGCCGGCCCCCGGGACATCGAAGGGGTCCGGGGCGACACCCGCGAAGTCCCGTCCGGCCGCCCCTGAAGACACGGTTGCCGGCGTCACGATCACGCATCCCGAACGGCTGCTGTTTAACGGCGGCATCAGCAAACTGGATCTTGCCCGCTATTACGCGGTGGTCGCCGATCGCATGCTGCCCTACGCCGCCAGGCACCTGCTGTCGCTCGTGCGCGCGCCGCAGGGGCTGAGGGGCCCGCGCTTCTACCAGAAGCATGCCGGGGATGGTTTTCCCGAAGAGATCAAGGAAATGGCGATCACCGAAAGTTCCGGCGAAACCGAAAACTACATGTACGTGCAAGATGCTGCCGGCCTGGTCGCCGCGGTGCAGATGGGATCGCTCGAATTCCACATCTGGGGTTCGCGGGTCGATGCGCTTGAAACACCGGACCGGCTGGTCTTCGACCTCGACCCGGACGAGGGCCTTGATTTCGGCATGGTCAAGACCGCAGCGACGGCGCTTCGCGATGCGCTCTCCGCCATCGGATTGGCATCGATGCCGATGGTTACCGGCGGCAAGGGCGTGCACGTGATAGTCCCCCTGGCAGAGCACGCCACCTGGGCGCAGGCCAAGGCCTTTGCCAAGACCTTTGCGCAAGGCTTTGCCGATCGCGAACCGGACAAGTTCATCGCCACCATGTCGAAGGAAAAACGGAAAGGGCGGATCTTCATCGACTGGCTGCGGAACGAACGCGGCTCGACGGCGATCGCCCCCTACTCGACCCGCGCACGGGACGGTTGCCCGGTCGCCACGCCCGTCAGTTGGGAGGAGCTTGCCGGTCTTGACGCCGCCAATAGCTTCCGAATGGCCGACAGTCTCGAACGGATCGAACGCGGTACGGATCCCTGGCGGGACTTCGCGAAGGCGAAGCAATCGCTCACCGACGAGATGCTGAAGCAGCTCGGCGTGGAAGCGGCGGACTAGGCCCGCGCGCGTGCCGGACTAGCCGGCGCTCTCCTTGGCATGCTGGAACTTGTAGGCCAGCGCCTCCGGCAGCCGCCGCGGGCGGCCCTGCGCATTGATCACGGCGATGATCACCTTGGCAGCGATCAGCAACTGTTCGCCGCGGCGAATTTCCTGCTGCAGCACCATCTTGGCGCCGCCGGCCTTCTCCGTGACGGTCGTGATCGTCAGGATATCGTCCATGCGCGCCGGCGCTTTGAAGTCGATCTCCATGCGGTGGACGACGAAGACGAGGCCCTCGCTGTCGCCCTCGATCGCCAGCGTCGCCTGTTCGACGCCGAGCAGCCGCAGGAAATCGGTGCGGGCGCGCTCCATGAAGTGCAGGTAGCGAGCGTGGTAGACGACGCCGGAAAAGTCGGTGTCTTCGTAATAGACGCGCTGGATCAGCTGATGGCCGTTTTCGGTCAGTTCGCCTGCGAGCGAAATCAGGGACATACTTTTCTCCGAAAGAATTTCCCGTTTCCTGTGCAGGAACAAAAAGCCGTTTGCAAGCATTGCAGCCTTGTCACAATCCTATCCTATCACGTGACGGACTTCCTTTGCGATCAGGAGAACGTGCATGAAGATTGCGATTCTCGGCGGCGACGGTTTCGTCGGCTGGCCCACGGCCCTTCATTTGTCCGATGCCGGTCACGACGTTCATATCCTCGACAATCTCTCCCGCCGATGGATCGATACGGAACTGGGCGTGCAGTCGTTGACGCCGATGGATTCGATCCAGGAACGCACCCGCATCTGGCATGCCGAAACCGGCCGCCGCATCCATTTCAACCTGATCGATCTTGCCCGCGACTACGAGCTTCTGAAGAACTGGCTCGCCGAACATCGCCCTGATGCCATCGTGCATTTTGCCGAGCAGCGCGCCGCCCCCTATTCGATGAAGAGCGACCGCCACAAGAACTACACGGTCAACAACAACGTCAACGCCACCCATAATCTGCTGAACGCGCTGGTCGAACTCAGCCTCGACGCCCACCTGATTCATCTCGGCACCATGGGCGTTTACGGCTACTCCACCATCGGTGCGGCGATCCCCGAGGGTTATCTGCCTGTCGGCATCGAAACGATGGGCGGCGAGACTGTCAGCCAGGAAATCCTCTACCCCGCCAATCCCGGCTCGATCTACCACATGACCAAGTGCCTGGATCAGTTGCTCTTCCAGTTCTATGCCAAGAACGACGGGCTCAGGATCACCGATCTGCACCAGGGCATCGTCTGGGGCACCCACACCGAGCAGACGCGCCGCCACCCGCAGCTCATCAACCGCTTCGACTATGACGGCGACTACGGCACCGTCTTGAACCGCTTCCTCATCCAGGCGGCGATCGGCTATCCGCTGACCGTGCACGGCACGGGCGGCCAGACACGCGCCTTCATCCATATTCAAGATTCGGTCCGCTGCATCGAGCTGGCGCTCACGAACCCGCCGGCGCGCGGAAGCCGCGTCGAGATCTTCAACCAGATGACCGAGACCCACCGGGTGCGCGACCTCGCGGAGATGATCGCGTCGATATCGGGCGCCCAGGTCGCCTGGCTGCCGAACCCGCGCAAGGAAGCCGCCGAGAACGAGCTCGTCGTGCACAACGAGAAATTCCTGAGCCTCGGCCTCAACCCGACCCGGCTGCAGGATGGGCTTCTCACGGAAATCGTCGATGTCGCCAAGAAATTCGCCTATCGTGTCGACCGAACGCGCGTGCCCGCCGTCTCCGCCTGGACCAAGGACATCGCGCCGCTCATCAACCACGACCCAGAGGGCAAGCGGCTGAAATCCGTTTCATGAGATCGACCGATCCTTCGGAGGGGCTCCGCCCCTCCTCGCCTCCCCAAGCCGACCATGCCTATGTGACGCTCGTCACCAATGGCGATTACGCGCTCGGCGCCCGCGCGCTGGCGCGCTCCATAAGGCTGACGGGCACGAAGGCCGATATCGTCGTGCTCCATACCGGCGGCGTTTCGCGCGAGGCGCTGGCGCCGCTCGCAGAATTCCAATGCCGCCTGGTCGAGACCGACCTGCTGCCGCTCTCCGACTGCTTCAACGCGCGTCATCAGCGCCGGAACGTGCACGAAATGGCGCCCTTCACCAAGGGCCGCAAGCCCGACTTCCACTCGCCGCTCGACAACTTCTGCAAGCTTCGGCTCTGGCAGCTTGGCGAATACCGACGCTGCGTCTTCATCGACGCCGACGCCATCGTTCTCAGGAACATCGACCGGTTGTTTGCCTATCCGGAATTCTCCGCCGCCCCCAATGTCTACGAAAGTCTCGCGGATTTTCACCGGCTGAATTCCGGCGTCTTCGTCGCCGAACCGTCATGGGCGACCTTCGACAGAATGCTCTCTCAGCTTGACGCACCCGACGCCTTCTGGCCGCGCACCGACCAGACCTTCCTGCAAGCCTTCTTCCCGGACTGGCACGGCCTGCCAGTGACCATGAACATGCTGCAATATGTCTGGTTCAACCTGCCGGAACTCTGGGACTGGAGCGCGATCGGCGTGCTGCACTACCAGTATGAAAAGCCCTGGGAGAAGAATCATCCGCGCCGGGAGGCCCTGCAGCCGTTGATCGATCTCTGGCACGGCTATCTCACGGGAGAGGCTATTCCGGACATCCCATCGCTCGCCAACCCGGTCCGCCGATGACCCGGGTGCTTGTCTCCGGCGGCACGGGCTTCGTCGGTCGCTTTATCGTCCAGCATCTGCTGCAAGCGGGGCACGAGGTGGTGGTCGGCGGGCGCCCGCGGCCCCCAGACACCTTCTTTGGCGGACCTGTCGATTTCGTGCCCCTGTCGCTCGATCCGACCATCGATCACAGAGCGGCCTTCGACAATGTCCAGTGTTTCATCCATGCCGCCTTCCAGCACATCCCCGGCCGATATCGCGGCGGCGAAGGCGACGACCCCGAGGGCTTCCGCCGCACCAATCTCGATGGTTCGGTCCGCCTGTTCGAAACGGCACGCGAACAGGGCGTGGAGCGCTGTATCTTCCTGTCGAGCCGCGCGGTCTATGGAGCACACCCGGCGGGCACGGTGCTGACCGAGGGGTCGGCCTGCCACCCCGAGAGCCTCTATGGCACGCTCAAGCTTGAGGCGGAGCGGCAACTGGAACTGCTCGGCACTAACGACTTCAAGACAGCGAGCCTGCGCGTCACCGGCGTCTACGGAGCGCCGGGCAATGGGGCGTCGCACAAATGGCAGACCCTGTTCGACGACTATCTCCGGGGCCGCCCGGTTGCACCGCGGGCCGGCACGGAAGTGCATGGCGACGATGTCGCAACCGCCGTGCGCTTCGTGCTTGAAGCGGAAGCACGCCGCCTACCGGCTTCGGTCTTCAACGTCTCCGACATCCTCGTCGACAGCCGCACCATTCTGGAAATCGTGCGCGAAATCGCCGGTTGCACGAACGACCTGCCCGAACCGGCCGCATTGGCTGATTTCAACGCGATGGACTGCGACCGCTTGCGCGCGCTCGGCTGGGTGCCGGGCGGGCTGCCGCGGCTGCGCGAGACGATCGAAGAGCTGCTCGGCCGAGGCCGCAGCACAGAGCCGTTCTGTGTCGATCAAGGACTCCTTTAAGGAGTATTAATTTACAATTTAACACCCCAGGTTGCTTTCGAAAATCCGCGCTATGTTGGCTGTGCGGAACGGTTCCGCTCCGCGCAAAAGCTCAACCCTCCCGTCGATCGACGGCGCTTCGAAGGAAATCAATCATGCCTATCGAGACGTTGAATCCTGAAGTCTGGAAGCTTGTCGGCACTTTGAACGGTGAATGGAAAACGAATGGCGGCAATGATTTTGGCTGGGGTACGGTCAAGACCTCATCGCAAACCTTGACCGCAAACGCCTTGCTTTCGGTTTACAAACTGATGCGCGGCAACCAGAACCTGACGCGTGACTACTATCTCGTCGTCGGGGATGTCTATCACGGCATCCAGGGCTCGCCGTCCAACCCGTCGTCCAACTGGGTGTCGGTCGGCTTTTACGCCAATCAGATGAAGCTGCGCCTCGAAACGAACTCGTCGCAGGCGCGGCTGGTAACGTTCGGGCCCAACAGCACCGTCGAGCAGGCGACGATCAGTTTCTCGATCGGCGGCGAACTCAGCGCCGAATACAGCAAGGAAGGTCCGAAGGGCGGCGCCTCGCTCAGCGCCAATGTGGGTGTCAGCTTCACCGCCTCCGAGGTTTCGTTTGCGGCGCGGCCCGCAACGCAATCGATCGAGTGGCAGGCGCGGCTGCCCCATGTCGGCTGGGTGTCGCCAGGAGTACCGGCAAATCCCGGTCGCCCGTCCTATGCCGGCTACATCTGGAATGCAGCCGCGATCATCGAGGTCCCCCAAGGCGCAACGCCCAACTTCAAAGGGCGCTTCGAGGTGGACTTCGAATTCAATTGGACGCGCGGCATTCGCAAGCGGTCGTTCACGCCCGAGATCGATCTCGTCTACCAGTCTCTTACGAGGACCGGCACCAGCGACATCGAGGTCGTTCCGCCGCTGCCGACGATACTGGAGACCTTGCGCTCCCTCGCTTCTTCGACCGGCCGGGACGGCAAGACCGACACCTTCCTGGCAGCGCTGGAAAACTCTCGCGTGATCGATGCCCTCGGCGACAGCAATCTCGACCAGATCGTCATCGCGCCGACCAACTTGGCCGTCCAGACCTACTTCGATAAGCACCCGCAAATCGCGCTCGAGGCGGTTTCGCCGGCAAACCAGGCCTGGCTCGATAGCTGGGTCGCCGAACGGATCATCAGCACACCGCCCGGCTCAGTTGAACTGGCAACGCTCAGCCCGTCGGTGAAGAGCATGAGCGAGGGAGAATGGTACCAGTGCGCCGACGGCCTGCTGTTGGTCACCGACACCTATGAGGTCGCGTCCGGCCTGCGGGGCGCACTGCGAAGCGGCGCCATCCGGGCCGCCTGAGGCCACGTGATGAACGGGCGCCAGCTCGGCTCAACGGAGCGAGCCGGCGGAGGAAAACGGGTCTGGCGTCGTCTTGACGCCAGGCTCTTTCAGAGCGAGACCAGCAAGCTTGGAATTTGTCGCTCAGCCGAGATCGATCACCACGATCTCCGGTGGCATGCCGAAGCGAACCGGCGCAAGCGAGCAGCCGAGACCGCCGGAAACGATCAGATTGCAATCATTCTCGGTCACATGGCCATAGGCGTAGCGCTCGCCGAAACGCGAGGGCACGACCGGCGCATAGCCGAGAAACCGCACCTGGCCGCCATGGGTATGGCCCGACAGCGTCAGCGCGACACGCGATGGAACGCGCGGGAAGACATCCGGCTCATGTGCCATGAGGATGACCGGATCGGCATCGCTCACCTGGGCGAGCGTGCCGTCGAGATCGTCGAGACCACCCATGTGCCTGCGCTTCCATTTTTTACCGGGCAACAGCGCCAGCTGATCTTCGAGGCCGGCGACCCAGAAACCCTGCCCGTCCTTCTCGAAGCGGGCAGCCCGGTTGCTGTAGACGTTGATGCCGACGTCCTGCAGCGCCTTGTGCCCAAAGGTCGGTCCGCCACCGTTCGTCTGCGCCGTCCTGTCCTCCCACCAGTCGTGATTGCCCATGACGGCGTGTACGCCGAGCGGTGCCTCGAGGACTGCGAGCGCCTTCGACCATTCGCTGGAATGCACATAGCTGGTGACAAAGTTCATGCCGGCCACATAGTCGCCGAGCAGCAGCGTGATATCGCCGCCAAGCGAGTTGGCCTGCCGGCAAATCGAAGCGATGCGGCTCGCCGGCATCCAGGGCTCGCAGGCGTGGATGTCGGTAAGCACGACGACGCGCAGCTTCAGCCCCGGCGTCCAGTTGGGCGGCCTCAATTTGTATCGGGTGACGTTCAGCCGGGCCAATGGTTCGACGGCAAAGGCGTAACCGCCAAGTGCTGCCATACTGGCGATACCGCCGCCGATCAGTTTCAACAATCCGCGGCGGCTGATCATCTAGTCGTCGTCCTCTAATGTCAGGCGAAACTGGGTCGCCTCCATTTCCTTGGGGGGATTAAGGCCGATATGTTTCCAGGCATTGGCGGTCAAAATACGGCCGCGCGGTGTGCGTTGGATGAAGCCCTGCTGGATAAGATAGGGCTCAATGATATCTTCGATCGCATCGCGCGGCTCCGAAAGGCCGGCGGCGATGGTTTCGATCCCGACAGGACCGCCGCCGAAGTTCTGCGCGATCATGAAGAGATAGCGCCGGTCGAGCTGGTCGAGGCCCATATTGTCGACGAGCAGCCGCGTCAGCGCCTCGTCGGCGAGTTCCTTGGTAACGGCTTCCGCACGCGCCACTTCGGCGAAATCGCGCACCCGGCGCAACAGCCGGCCGGCGATGCGCGGCGTGCCGCGGGCGCGACGGGCGATCTCGCGGGCGCCGTCGTCGGTCATGCCAAGCCCCATCAGCCGGGCGCCGCGCCGGACGATCGATTCCAGTTCCTCGACCGTGTAGAAATTGAGCCGCACCGGAATGCCGAAACGGTCGCGAAGCGGCGTCGTCAGAAGGCCAAGCCGGGTGGTCGCCGCCACCAACGTGAACTTCGACAGATCGATCTTCACCGACCGTGCCGCCGGGCCTTCGCCGATGATGAGATCGAGCTGGAAGTCCTCCATCGCCGGGTAGAGGATTTCCTCGACCGCCGGATTGAGCCGGTGGATTTCGTCGATGAAGAGCACGTCGCGCTCTTCGAGATTGGTGAGCAGGGCTGCGAGATCGCCGGCCTTGGCGATCACGGGACCGGAGGTCGAGCGGAAATTGACGCCGAGTTCCTTGGCCATGATCTGCGCCAGCGTCGTCTTGCCGAGACCGGGCGGGCCGACGAAGAGCACATGGTCGAGCGCCTCGCCGCGGTTCTTTGCGGCCTCGATGAAGATCTTCAGGTTGGCGCGCGCTTCCGCCTGGCCGGTGAAATCGTCCAGCGTCTGTGGGCGCATGGTCGCATCGATGTCTTCACCGCGCTTTTCCGGCGTTATCAGGCGTGCGGCGTCAGTCATGCGTTCGTTCCATTCGGTCGGGCAGCTCAGCGCTGCAACCCGTCATCATGCCGGGCACGATGCGTTCTGCCTTCTGCACCCGGCCAAGGCAAGCGTTCATCGCGCCAGTTCTTTCAGGCCCAGGCGAATGAGTTTGGCGCTGTCGCCGCCTTCGCCGCCGTTCCTCAGGGCCGCCGCAACGGCATTGGCCGCTTGGTCGCGCGAGTAGCCGAGATTGGTGAGCGCCGAAACCGCATCGGAAACCGGCGCGGAGGCGACGCCCTCGCCAAGCTCCTGCTTGAGGCCGATCGACGCCGACATCTCGCCGGCAAAGGACGGCGCCTTGTTCTTCAGTTCCGTGACGATGCGCACCGCCACCTTGGGCCCGACACCGGGCGCACGGGAGACGGAGGTCTTGTCCTGCAGCGCGATCGCATTGGCCAGTTCGCCCGGCGTCAGGGTGGATAGCACGGCCAGCGCCACCTTCGAGCCGACCCCCTGCACGCTCTGCAGCAGACGGAACCACTCCCGCTCCAACGCTGTCAGGAAGCCGAACAGCTTCAGCTGGTCCTCGCGCACATAGGTCTCGATGAAGAGGATAGCCGCCTCGCCGGCAGACCCGAGCCTGGACAAGGTGCGCGCCGAGCAAAAGGCAACGTAGCCGACGCCATGCACATCGAGCACGACGTGATCCTCGGCGATCTCGTCGATGGTACCCTTCAATTTGCCGATCATGTGGCGTCTCTCGCGGTGGGTTCTGGATGGTCCCCGGACCATCGGAAATTATCGTGTCGGGCGCAACTACGCCATCAATGCGGCAAGCCGGCTCGTCACCGATTGCCGGTTGTGGGCATGGCAGATGGCGATCGCCAATGCGTCCGCCGCGTCGTTGCCCTTGAACTCGGCCTTCGGCATCAGAACCTTCAGCATCATGTGGATCTGCTGCTTCTCGCCGTGGCCGACGCCGATCACCGCCTTTTTGACGGCGTTCGGCGCGTATTCGGCGACCCTCAGGCCCGCGCGTGCCGGCACCAGCATGGCGATCCCGCGCGCCTGGCCGAGCTTCAGTGTCGCCGTCGCGTCCTTGTTGACGAAGGTCTGTTCGACCGCCGCCTCATGCGGCTGATAGCCGTGCACCACCTCGGCAAGCCCGTCATGCAACTGGCAAAGTCGGGAGGCGAGATCCATGTCACCATCCGAGGTCACCGTGCCCGAGGCAACGAAACGCAGCGAATTGCCGAGCGTCTCGATGATGCCCCAGCCGGTACGGCGGAGCCCCGGATCGATACCGATGATACGAATCGTGGTCTGCATGGATTTCACCCTATGATGTCAGCCCGGACGCTGCCAGCAAAAAGTGAACAAAACAAAAACATACGCACAGTTGAGACGCGGACTCAGGTTTTCTTCGGCAGCGCCCTTGGATTGAGGAAAATTGAGCTTACATAGCCTTGCATCAATTTCTCTCAATGAAGGCCTTTGCCATGGCGACTTTCTCCGTCCTCGATCTTTCCCCGATCACTGAAGGCGGCAGCGTCGCCCAATCGCTGGAGAATTCGCGCCGACTGGCCCAGGCGGCGGAGGAGAACGGCTACACCCGTTTCTGGCTGGCCGAGCATCACGGCATGAAGGGTATCGCCAGTGCCGCGACCTCGATCGTGATCTCGCATGTGGCGGCTGCCACCAAGACGATCCGCGTCGGCTCCGGCGGCATCATGCTGCCGAACCACTCGCCGCTTGTCATCGCCGAGCAGTTCGGCACGCTCGCCGCTCTTTACCCCGGCCGCATCGACCTCGGTCTCGGCCGCGCTCCAGGCACCGACATGCGCACCGCCCAGGCGCTTCGCCGCAACATGGAAGCGAGCGGCAACAACTTCCCGAACGACGTCGTCGAACTGCAGGCGCTGCTCGGCCCGGTCGCCGAAGACCAGAAGATCATCGCCGTGCCGGGCGCCGACACCAATGTGCCGATCTGGCTGCTCGGCTCCAGCCATTTCAGCGCCCATCTCGCCGGCATGCTCGGCCTGCCCTTCGCGTTTGCCTCGCATTTCGCACCCGACATGCTGCTCTCGGCGCTGGAGATCTACCGCGAGCGCTTCACGCCCTCCGAGACCCTTGCCAAGCCGCAGGTGATGGTCGGCGTCATGGGGGTCGCCGCCGAAACGGACGAGGAGGCGAACTACCTCTTCACCTCCATGCAGCAATCCTTCGTGGCGCTGCGGCGCAATGCCCGCGGGCAGTTCCCGCCGCCGGTCCAGTCGATGGATGGGCTGTGGAGCTACGACGAGAAGATCTTCGTCGACCATTCGATGATGTATGCGGTCGTCGGCGGGCCCGAGACGATCCGGCGCAAGATCGGGGCGTTCCTGGAACAGACGAAGGCCGACGAGCTGATCATCTCGATGCCGATCTTCGACATGGACGCGCGGCTGAATTCGCTTCGCCTCTTCGCCGACGCTCAGCGCGATCTCGCCAAGGCGGCCTGAGGCGGGCCGATCAGATCGCCCCGAAGGCGGGTGCGATCTCTTCCAGATTGGCAAAGAATCGATCCGGCCCGAGCCCTTGCAGGAAAACCGGGTCGGCATAGCCCCAGGCGACGGCCCCTGCCGCCACACCGGCCTTTCGCGCCGCCTCGATATCGCGCGCCTCGTCGCCGATCGCCAGGATGCGAGCCGCATCGAGGCCGGAGTGCCTGATCGCCCGCTTGAAGTGCTGCGCCTTGCCGAAGAGCGCGGCCCCGCATTCGAAGAGATCGACAGTCGCAGCCGCTTCGCCGAGCGCGGCACGAATCCCCTCTTCCGCATTCGAGCTGACAATCGCAATGCCGATGCCCGCCGCCTTCAGTTTCCAGAGAAGCTGAGCGGCGCCCGGAAACAGCCGGACGCTTGCGGCTTCCGCTGCCATGGCCCGGCGCATGAAGGTGGCGATCTGCGGCAATTTCCAAACGGGCACGCCGAGTTGCGCGATGATCTCGCGGCTGCCCATCGCCCGCAACGACTGGAACTCCTCGACAGAGAGTTCGCGGAAACCGTAGCGCCGCGCAGCCGCATTGCACGCCGTCATGAAGCTTGCCGCCGTATCGGCAAGCGTGCCGTCGAAATCGAAGATCGCGAACTGATAGGTCATCGGGCCATCCAAAGAAAAACCCGCGCCCTTTCGGACGCGGGTAGGAAATCTTCAAGCGACGGTCGCCCCAATCAGGCCGACAGCTTCGCCAGGATCTCGTCCGACACTTCGAAGTTCGAGTAGACGTTCTGGACGTCGTCGTCGTCTTCAAGGATGTCGATGAGCTTCATCAGCGACTGTGCCTTTTCTTCGTCGACCGGAACGGTGTTCTGGGCCTTCCAGATCGCCTTGACCGTTTCGGCTTCGCCGAGCGCGTCTTCGAGCGCCTTGGAGACTTCGCCGATCGCTTCGAAGCCGCAGATGATCGTGTGGCCGTCCTCGTCGGTGGTGACGTCGTCGGCGCCAGCCTCGATTGCCGCGTCCATCACCTTGTCGGCGTCACCGACGGAGAGCTTGTAGGTGATCTCTCCGACGCGATCGAAGGAGAAGGAGACCGAGCCGGTTTCGCCGAGCGCGCCGCCGGCCTTGGTGAAGGTCGAGCGCACGTTGGAGGCGGTGCGGTTACGGTTGTCGGTCAAGGCTTCGACGATGACTGCGACGCCGCCCGGGCCATAACCCTCGTAGCGGACTTCTTCGTAGTTCTCCGCGTCGCCGCCGGAGGCCTTCTTGATTGCCCGTTCGATGTTGTCCTTCGGCATCGACTGCGCCTTGGCGTTCTGGATCGCCAGGCGCAGGCGCGCGTTCATTGCGGGATCGGGCATGCCCGACTTGGCGGCAACCGTGATTTCGCGCGCGAGCTTGGAAAACATTTTCGAGCGCACCGCATCCTGACGGCCCTTGCGGTGCATGATGTTCTTGAACTGTGAATGGCCAGCCATGGCACCCTCTGCATGCATTAATTTGAATGGAATGGGGCGCCTTATAGTTTTATTGCCGCTTTCCGTCCAGCCGGGGGGCGGTTTTTCAGTTGGCCGAGACCTGCGCGCGGCTGAGGAGGAAGCTGTGCCCGTCGTCACGACGACAGGAAAGACCGGTGCGTTCCGACACGCAGGAGAACGGCCCGCGCGACCAGCTTTGTCCATAGTCGAGAACGGTTCCGACCGAGCAACAACTCGGATCGCCGACGGCGTGATTGATCGTGGCGGCCCCCGCCCGGCCAAGTGTCGCCCTGACATAACGCGGCGCGACGATATCGCAGGCCAGTTCCGGACCACCGTCGGCGGGCTGATAGACGGACGTGCCGCCAGCCGGCGTATAGATGCAGCCGATATTGCCCGAGGGCATCGCGAAAATCTCCTGCTCAGTTGCCGGTTTGACCGCGGTCTCCGATTGGCTTTGCGGCTGTTGTCCCTCTGGAGACGGCATGCGCGGCGGCGGCACGCCACCGGCCTCGGCAAGAGTTGAAAAGGAGAGAAAGAGCGATACGCCAACCACGAGCAACTTCATCGGGCGATCCCAGGATGTTCAAACGCCCTTGAGAATATAAATCAGTGGTTTGCTTGGCAAGGAACGCAGGGATACTTTGATACCGGCGCTGTCCGCATAACGCTTGTCGTAGTCGTCGCCGAACATGTCGAGGAAAGCCTCGATCGGCGGGCCGCGGCGATGCATCGGCAGAATCAGTGACGAGCGCAGCCGGCTGACGACCCGGCTCATGCTTTCCGCCCCCATGGTCAGGCCGCCATCGACAGGCACCATCAGCACATCAAGCCGACCGATCTGGCCATAGTGGATGTCGTCGAGCTCATGGTGCAGATGGCCGAGATGCCCGATGCAGAGATCCGCCACCTCGTAGATGAAGATCGAGTTCCCGTCGTGCTCCATGGCGCCGCCACCGGCGCGAATGTCCGTCGTCACGTTGCGGATGTAGGCGTCGCCGACCACGAGATCGTGGCGCGCCGGTTGGCCGCTGTCGCTCCAGCCGTGCAGCACGGTCTTGATCGCCGGATCCGGCGTCAGCGTGTAGTGGCTCGAATGCGCCTTGTTCATGGTCGCGACCGTCGGCGGCGCCGACGGTGCGTACCAGCCGCTGTAGTCGGTTGCGATCGAGACGCCGCCGGGCGTCTCGATCAGGAAAGTGGAATGGCCGAGATAGCTGATCGTCACTTCGCCGGCCGTCGTCTGCCCCTTGGTGGCGGCAGCAGGCGTGAAACTGGCGAAGGTGGCCTGGGGGATCGTCTCGGCGATCGCCTGGCATTGGCTGACAGGGCGCGGCTGCTGCTGCGCATGGGCAACCGATGGCCAGGACGCGTGGATGATCCATATGGCGGCGAATGTGTAGACAAAGTACCGGAGCATCAGCCTTCACCTCTCTCACTTGCCGCCCGACCTCGGGCCCTGGGGGCACGCAGCAGGCAGGTATTGAACAGCGAATGGAAGCCTTTGCCTTCGCTCGACCGAACGGTGGCGTCACGGGGCCGGGAGAGAATTGTTCAAGGGCCGGGCCACGTCCAGTTACAAACGGCAGGCGGTGCTCACGTTTACGTCACCGACCCCGGGGGACGATCAAGAAACTATAACCTCTTCAAAGCCAAATGCCCCGGCATTGCTACCGGGGCATCTGTCCGATTGTCGTCAGGCCGGCGTTACTCGGCCGGGTGCGGTGCCGGCTCGCTCACGGCCACCTTGCGTCGCCGGAATGACCGGAGCGCGACGTAGAACACCGGCGTCAGGAACAGGCCGAGGAACGTTACCCCGAGCATGCCCGAGAAAACCGCGGTACCCAGCGACTGGCGCATTTCGGCGCCCGGGCCGGTCGCGATCATCAGCGGCACAACGCCGAGGATGAAGGCGAAGGCGGTCATCAGGATCGGGCGCAGGCGCAGCTGGCTCGCTTCCACCGCCGCCTCGATCGGCGTTTTGCCCTCGTCCTCGCCCTGCCGCGCGAACTCGACGATCAGAATCGCGTTCTTGGCCGCAAGGCCAATCAGCACGATCAGCCCGATCTGCGTCAGCACGTTGTTGTCGAGCCCGCGGATGAACACGCCGACCAGCGCGGCCAGCACGCCGAGCGGCACGATCAGGATGATCGCCAGCGGCAGGACCCAGCTTTCGTACTGGGCCGAAAGCGCCAGGAACACGAAAACGACCGACAGTGCGAAGATGAACACCGCGGTGTTGCCTGTCTGGCGTTCCTGGTAGGCGAGTTCCGTCCACTCGAAGGTCGTGCCCTGCGGCAGGATCTGGGCGGCGAGCGCCTCCATCTTGTCGAGAGCCGTACCCGTCGAGACGCCGACCGCGGGGTTGCCCTGGATCGGCACCGAGACGTACATGTTGTAGCGCTGCACCAGCGTCGGACCGGCCGTATCCTGGATCTCGACGAGTGTACCCATCGGCACCAGCGCACCGGTTGCCGAGCGCACTTTCAGCGCCAGGATGTTGTCACGCTCGACTCGGTACTGCTGGTCGGCTTGCGCCCGCACCTGGTAGACGCGGCCAAAGGCGTTGAAGTCGTTGACGTAGGACGTGCCGAGGTTGATCGACAACGCCTCGAAGATGTTGGGGATCGGCACGTTGAGCGTGCGTGCCTTGTCGCGGTCGATCGCCAGGAAGTATTGCGGACTGGAGGCCGAGAAGGTGGTGAAGACCCCTGTCAACCCTTCCGTCTGGTTGGCAGCACCCATCATCTGGTAGGCAAGCCCGAGCGCGCGGCGCATGTCGGAGCTCTGGCGGTCCATGATCTGCATCTTGAAGCCGCCGGAGTTGCCGATGCCGCGCACCGAAGGCGGCGGCACGGCGATGATGAAGGCTTCCTGGATGCTCTGCAGGCTGCCATAGAGCTGGCCGATGATCTGGTTGGCCCCCTGCCCGTTCTTCAGCCGCTCTTCGAAGCTTTCGAAGGAGGCGAAGACCACGCCCGAATTGGACGCGTTGGTAAAGGTCGCGCCGTTGAAGCCGGCAAAGGCAACGGCGCTCTTCACCCCGGGCACGTCCTCGATGATCTTCGAAGCGCGTTTGACGACGGCGTCCGTCCGGTCGAGCGAGGCGCCGTCCGGCAGCTGGATGACGACGATCGCATAGCCCTGGTCCATGGTCGGCACGAAGCCGCGCGGCACGATCTGCGCCATGTACCAGGTGGCCCCCAGCAGCCCCACGAAGACGAGAAGGGCCGCGGCCAGCGCCACCTTCGTCGAGACGAGCTTGCGCACGACCCATGAATAGCCCGACGCCATCCGGTCGAAGCCGTTGTTGAAGCCGTTCGCCAAGGCCTTGCCGAACCGCGTCAGCGGATTGCGGCTTTCATGATGGCCGTTCTCGTGCGGCTTCAACAGGATAGCCGCCAGCGCCGGTGACAGCGTCAGCGAGTTGAAGGCGGAAATCACCGTTGCGACCGAGATCGTCACGGCGAACTGCAGGTAGAACTGGCCGGCGATGCCGGGGATGAAGGCCGTCGGCACGAAGACCGCGGTCAACACCAGCGAGATCGCGATGACGGCCGCCCCCACCTCGTCCATGGTCACATGCGAGGCCTCGCGCGGGGTCATGCCGCGCGCGAGATTTCGCTCGACGTTCTCGACCACCACGATCGCATCGTCGACAACGATGCCGATCGCCAGCACCAGGCCGAACAGCGTCAGCATATTCAGCGAGAAGCCGAAGGCATAGAGGAAGGCGAAGGTGCCGACGAGCGACACGGGGATGGCGACGATCGGGATAATCGCCGTTCGCCACGACTGCAGGAAGACGAGCACGACGATGGCGACGAGAATGGCCGCCTCGGCGATCGTCTTGTAGACCTCGTTGATCGATTCCGAGATGAACTCGGTCGGGTTGTAGACGATGCGGTATTCGAGCCCGTCGGGGAAGTCCTTGGAAACGTCGGTCATCACCTTCTGGATCTGTTCGGCGGCGTCGAGCGCATTGGTGCCCGGCCGCGAGAAGATGCCGAGCGCCACCGCCGGGCTGCCATCGAGATAGCTGTTGTTGACGTATTCGCGGGCGCCAAGCTCGACGCGGGCGACGTCCTGCAGCTGCACGAGACGACCGCTTTCCGTCGCCTTGACGATGACGTAGCGGAACTGCCGCGCATCGCTGAAGCGGCCGTCCGTCGTGACCGTATACTGGAACGCGCTGTCGCCCGGCGCCGGCGGACCGCCGATCGAGCCGCCGGAGACCTGCACGTTCTGCTCGCGCAGCGCCTGCACCACGTCGCCGGCCGTCATGCCGTAGGCCGACAGTTTCTCCGGATCGAGCCAGACACGCAGCGCATATTCGCGCTCGCCGAACAGGATGACGTCGCCGACGCCGTCGAGCCGCACGAGCAGGTCGCGGATGCGCGTGCGCGCATAGTTCGAGACGTAGAGCTGGTCATAGCGTTCGGTCGGTGAGAGCAGATGCACGACCATCATCAGGTCGGGCGAACTCTTGGCCGTGGTGATGCCGATGCGCCGGACTTCTTCCGGCAGCCGGGGCTCAGCGATCGACACGCGGTTCTGCACCAGCACCTGCGCCTGGTCGAGGTCGGTGCCGAGCTTGAAGGTGATCGTCAGCGCCATCGAACCGTCGGCGGTCGAATAGGAGGACATGTAGAGCATGTTCTCGACGCCGTTGATTTCCTGTTCGAGCGGCGTCGCGACGGTGTTCGCAACGGTATCGGCGTCGGCGCCCGGATAGGCGGCGCGAACGACGATGGTCGGCGGCGCAATTTCCGGATACTGCGCTACGGGAAGCTGAAAATAGGCGATGCTGCCGACGATCAGGAGCACGATCGACAGCACCGACGCGAAGATCGGCCGGTCGACGAAGAAGTGAGCAAACCTCATTGCGCCGCCCCCGCTGCTTGCGCTTCGGGGGGAAGCTGCACCGTCTCGGGCTTCACCTTGGTGCCGGGGCGTGCCCGCATCAGGCCGTTGACGACAATGGTCTCGTCGCCGGTCATGCCGGAGCGGATGACGCGGTAGCCATGCAGCTTCGGGCCGAGACGGACAGGCTTGGTCACCACTGTTCCGTCCCCGGTCACCTCGTAGACAATGCGCTCGTTCTGGTCGGCGCCGATCGCCTCGTCCGGAATGAGGACCGCCTTGTAGGTGTTCGAGCCTTCGATCTGCACACGGCCGAAGAGACCGGGCTGCAGCACGAGGCTCGGGTTATCGAGACGGGCGCGCACGCGCATCGTGCCGCTCTGCGGATCCACGCGGTTTTCGGCGAAGTCGAGCTTGCCCTTGAACGGCTCCTCTTGCGAGTCGGCGATGGTGACCAGCACTTCGAGCGAGCCGCCGCCTTCCTGCAGCGCGCTGCCGCGCTCGCGCGCGACCCGGGCATAGGAAAGCAGCCGCCGTTCGTCGACGTCGAAGTAGAAATCGATCGGGTCGAGCGACACGATCGTCGTCAGCACTGTCTGGTCAGCCTGAACGAGATTGCCCGTCGACAGCAGGCGCCGGTCGACGCGGCCGCTGAGCGGCGCGGTGATGGTGGTGTAGTCAAGGTCGAGCTTGGCGCGCTCGACCGCCGCTTCCGCGCCGCGCACCAGCGCCTGCGCCGACAGGAGTTCGCGGCGGTGATCGTCGAGCGTCGAGACCGAAAGCGTGCCGGTGCCCGTCAGCGATTGCGTCCGCTTGAACTGGGCTTCGGCGAATTCCAGCGAGGAGCGCGCCGATTCCAGCGTCGATTCGGCCTGAGAGAGAGACGTGCGATAGGGCCGCTGGTCGATGACGAAGAGCTTGTCGCCCTTCTTCACCAGGGCGCCGTCGGTGAAGTTGACCTCGTCGAGATAACCGCCGATGCGGGCGCGGACCTGCACCTCGTCGACAGGCTCGAAGCGGCCGATGAACTCGTCGCTGTCGATGACATCCCGCACGACCGGCTTGGCGACGGTCACCACGGGCAATTGCGCGTCCTGCGCCTGGGCACCGATTACGGATAGAAGGGAAAGAGAAGCGCCGACGATCATCGGCAAATGCCACTGAGACAACATGCATGCCCTCCGAATGCACTTGGATCACGAGGGGCAGCCAATCGACCAGACCACCGCAATCGCTTTGAACATTTCAGAGCGGGGCCCGTGCGCAAAACAGCCGCATTACCCGTCCCGCTCCGCACAAATCCTCGGATCGGCAGCGATCCGAGAGGCAAAGTCACACAAGCAATCAAATGATACAGCGGCCTTGCGCCCTTCGGCCCGCGAACGCTGTCAGGTCAAAACCGCCCGCAGCGGGCATCGGCCCGAAACGCGGCGACAACAGCACATGCCCGCAATCCAGGACTGCGGACACCATTCATTCTGCAAAAACCCACGAATACATCACGCCCCGGCCCGGCGTGATTTCGCGATAACCTGCCATCATTTGATGGGGTTGTCACCTTGAAAAAAATCAATTCCGATAAGGCGATACGGGACAACCAAAGGTGCCCGCGCGCAGTTTTGCGCTGCGCCTCAGGACGCCGCCTGCCCTGGCCTTAAGACCAGAAATCCGGGATCGTTTCCGCCAGTCTCGGCCCAAGCCGCAGCGGCGCGATCTTCTCGGCAAGCCCGGTGCGATCGGAGATCTCGACCCCGAGACCGCAGATGGTGGCCGGACCCGACGCCGCCTCGAAGCGCCCCTTCGGCATCTTCGAGATGAAGCGGTTGAGCGGCTCTTCCTTGTCCATGCCGAGCGAGGAATCGTAGTCGCCGCACATGCCGGCATCACTCATATAGGCGGTGCCGCCGTTGAGGATCTGGTGGTCGGCGGTCGGCACGTGCGTATGCGTGCCGACGACGAGGCTGGCGCGTCCGTCGACGAAATGGCCGAAGCACTGCTTTTCGCTGGTCGCCTCCGCATGAAAGTCGAAGACGATCGCATCCGCCTGCTCGCCGAGCGGGCAGGCATCGAGGATCGCCTCGGCCGACTTGAAGGGATCATCGAGTTCGGGATGCATGAAGACGCGGCCCATGACGTTGGCGACCAGCACGCGCGCGCCGTTGCGGGCAAAGAACAGGTTGGAGCCGCGGCCGGGCGTGCCGGCCGGATAGTTGGCCGGGCGCAGGAACTGGTCGTGCCGCTCGCAGAAGACCACCGCTTCCTTCTGGTCCCAGACGTGGTTGCCGGTGGTCACCACGTCGGCGCCGGCGTTGATCGTCTCGAGGAAGATGTCTTCGGTGATGCCGAAGCCGCCGGCGGCGTTCTCGCCGTTGACGATGACAAAGTCGAGCTTGAGGTCGCCGATCAGTCCCGGAAGCCGCTCCCAGACCGCCGTACGGCCCGTCTTGCCCACCATATCTCCCAGAAACAGAAGCCTCATGCTCGCTCAAATCCCACCAGGGCAGCTCCGGCGGAAGCGCGTCAGCGGTTGTGGCGGCCGGACCTGCGTAAAACAAAGAGGTAGAGCGTCTACACGATCCTGGCCCGACAGGAAACGCCCAAGATCGATTCCGCCGGAATCGCGAACCGATCGTCGGCCGCGACCTGCACGATTTCAAGGCACAGGGCCGTTCCTCAGCTACGTCATCGATTAGAAATGCCGGAACCCGCTCTCGGTGAGCACGGCATCCAGCGCCACATCATGCGGTTCGGCCGGCACGGTGGCGACTTCCTGGCAGTCGAAGGCAATGCCGATCAGCTTCGGCAGGTGCCCCTTGTTGCGCAGCCGGTCGATCGCCCGGTCATAGTAGCCGGCGCCGTAGCCGATCCGGTGACCGGTCGCGTCGAAGGCCGAAAGCGGCACGAGCATGATATCCGGGTCGAGCACCGGCGCATCCGGGCCAGGCCCGGTCGTGCCGAAGCCGGTGGCGATGATGTCGACGCCATCGAGCAGCTCGCGAAAGACGATCGTCTGCTTGTCCATGATCACGGGCAGGCAGAGCCGGGCCCCGCGGCTTTTCAGCCGCGCCATCAGCGGCCGGATATCGACCTCGGAGCGGATCGGCCAGAAGCCGGAAACGATGTGCCCGGGATCGAGCGCAATGACGTCGCCCGCATGGTCGGCCATGGTCAGGCTCGCCTCGATCCGTATCTCCGCGGGCATCGCATCGCGCAATGCCAGCCGCTCGTTGCGCAGCGCCGCCTTCAAGTCTTTCGGTGACATCGTGCCCTCTCCTGCCTCATGCCATCGTCGCGGACGAATTTTCTTCCCGAAATGGCACAACCCGTCACTTTCTCGCCGATTCCCGGCTCAATCACCAGCCTATACACCCGATGTCGCCCATGCATAGCCACCCGCTTCGCCGCTTTTGCCGCGGTTTGCGACAGCACGGCCAGCGCCTTCCCGGTTCGGCACAGCATTAGCGTTCCGTTCATCATGGACGACGGTTCCGCTTTCGCGCATCGGCGACCGCATGCAAATAAAGACGCGATTTCAAATAATTAGCAGGAACTAATGCCCGCGTTCGATGTATGGACGCGCTCCTGCAGGCAGCAGTGGAAAAGCCGACGTCCATGAAGGACCAGATGAAAGAACTCGAACCGTTGGAACTGCGTTGCCTGACGCTCGCCGCCCGCGGCCGCACGCGCCAGGACATGATGCGCGAAACCGATATTCCCCTCGACCGGATCGACCGGGCGCTGGAAGACGCCATGCGCAAGCTGCAGGCCGGCAATCTGGCCGAAGCCGTCTTTCGTGCCGCAAGGCTCGATCTCATCTCGTAAGGATTGGCGCGGGGACTGCCTAGAGCATCCAGTGCGACCGATAGACCGCCTGCTCCAACATCCGCTCCCGCCGTCGAAGGTCGAAGTCGACTGCCGGGATCCCGGCGTCGCGCAGCAGCAGCGGCCTGTCCGCCGGCACCTCGGCAGGCGCCTCGACAAGCAGCAAATCGGCGGCCCATCGCCTTGCCCTGCGTCGGGCGGCAGCGAACGTGTCGGAAAAGGCGAGAACGGCAAGTACGCTCATGGCAGGGACTCGGGCCTAGGATGATCTGACAGAACGATCTTCGTCCTCGCATTGACATTTGACAAACGAATTGCAAGCATGACTGTCATCAGAAATTCTGATGGTTGACGCCATGCCCCTCCCGCTTGATAGCGATCTGCTCAGAACCTTTCTCGCAGTTGTCGATACCAGCAGCGTCACGCGCGCCGCAGACATCGTCGGGCGTACCCAGTCGGCCGTCAGCATGCAGATCAGGAAGCTCGAGGATGTGCTCGGCGACGCCCTGTTCGAGCGCCATTCGCGCGGTGTGGTGCTGACTCCGCAAGGACTGCGGCTCGTCGACAATGCCAGGCGCATCGTCACCCTGCTCGACGACACCGCCGCCGCGCTGCGTCAGCCGGCGCTCGACGGCGCCGTTCGGATCGGGCTGCCCGAGGAATACATCAACTCGACCTTGCCGAAAGCGCTGGGGAGTTTCGCGGCCATCCACCCGGGCGTCGAAGTGACCGTGCAGCAGGGCGCCTCGATGACCAATGTCGCGGCACTGGAGGCGGGAGAGATCGACCTTGCCGTCGTCTTCGAGCCCGGCGGAAAGACGAGGAACGAGGTGCTGATGATGGATCCGACCGTCTGGGTGACGTCGGAGCAGCACCGGACCGACGAGCGCCGTCCGGTACCGATCGCGACCTATACCTATCTTGAAGGCGGCTGGTGCGACGACCTTGCCCAGCGCAATTTGAGGAAATGCCGCATCGACAACCGCGTCGCCTATGTCAGCCGCACCAGCGGTGGCCTGATGGCGGCGGTGGTGTCCGGCCTTGCCATCGCGCCACTTGCCCGCAGCAGCATCCCGTCCGGCTGCCGCGAACTGACGGCCGATGACGGCTACACCGTGATCGACCACTCGAATGTCGTGCTGCGGATTTCAAAGGCCGGGAACGGCAAGGACCGGATCGTCGAGGCCATGGCCGACGCCATCCGCCGGGCTTTTGCCGGGGACTGAGCGAGCAGTCGAAAGGAGGGAGAAGTGCGATCCACACAACCGATGGATATTTTACGATCCCGGGTGCCTACAAAGTAGGTGGGCGCCATGTGTCCGAACCCACGGGTCCGGACAGGGACAGCTCCCTTAGGATCGAGTATGGCCCCGGGGATTGTGGTTCCTGTCGGGGAGCGCAGACCGCATTCGATATATAAAGTGTCTCGGTGCTTCGCGCCAGTGGCTCGCCGACGAAACCTTGTCAGCTCGACGGCGTCGTGGGGCGGCCGTTCAGCTTGGCGGCGATACCGTGGATCTGCTGGGTCACTTCGCTGAGCGCCGAGGCCAGCGCCTCCTCGTTCTTCAGCTGATCCGAAAGCGCGGCGTCGCGCCCATTCGTCAGGTTGCCGACCTCGGCTTCGAGGTTCTTCAGCCGGCGATTGACCTCGCTGAGCTCGTCCATGACCATGATGCCGGCCATGACGGTCAGGCGCAGATCGCCGATCTCGCCAAACTGGGTCTTGAGGTGTCCGACATACTGATCGAAATTGGTGGCAAGCTCGATCAGATGATCTTCCTGCCCTTCCTCGCAGGCCATGCGATAGGCCTTGCCGTCGATCGAAACTGTCACCTGCGCCATGTCGCTTGTTCCTAGCGGTCGAGCACCGCCCGAATGGTTTCCATCGCCGTCACGAGGCGACGGGAAACCTCACGGTTGACCTCCTCGAGCCGGTTTGCCCGGAACTGCGACTGATCGAGTTCCTGCGCCAGTCGCGACCGGTCGGTGTTGACGCGTCGCACCTCGCCCTCGAACTCGCTGAAGTCCCGCTCCCTGTCAAACCGACCGTCGATCGCATTCTCCAGGGATTGCACTGCGTTTCGCAGTTCGTCGATCGCCGCTTTGACAGTCTTTGCCGGCATGTGTTCCGAATACCTCGCCCATGAGGCCGAATCGCCCGAATCCCGTCCGCCGCTTCGGCTCGATCTTTTTTAAACCTATTACGTAAGTCTCAACAATGCCAAGTACGGCAAACAACAGCGGAAGCTGTGGATGGATTGCGTAGCCGGCTTTCTTCAACGGCAGTGCGGTAGGCTTGTTGCATTGCGGAACAAGCACCGCGGCGGGGGCCGGAGCAACCTGCCGTCAAATGGCCGCGGAAGGCCCGTATTTGTTGACTCGCACGGCGCACCTGCTATGTGTCAGCCGCTTCTTGCGCGGTCTTTGGAGGATAGAGACCGTTCCCTGACCACCGAACGCAAACGGAACAGTCATGATCTCTCGCGAAAAACACGACCGGATGGCAAATGCGATCCGTTTCCTCTCCATGGATGCCGTCGAGAAGGCAAATTCCGGCCACCCTGGCCTGCCCATGGGTGCAGCCGACATAGCGACAGTCCTCTTTACGCGCTATCTGAGCTTTGACCCCAAGAATCCGTCCTGGCCAAACCGCGACCGCTTCGTGCTGTCGGCCGGCCACGGCTCGATGCTGCTCTATTCGCTGCTCTATTTGACGGGCTACGAAGACATCTCCATCGACGAGATCAAGAACTTCCGCCAGCTCGGCGCCCGCACCGCCGGCCACCCGGAATACGGCCACGCCGCCGGCATCGAGACGACCACCGGTCCGCTCGGCCAGGGCATTGCCAACGCCGTCGGCATGGCGATCGCAGAGCGCAAGCTGCGTGACGAATTCGGCTCCGACCTGATGGAGCACTATACCTACGTGCTCGCCGGTGACGGCTGCCTCATGGAAGGCATCAGCCAGGAAGCGATTTCGCTCGCCGGCCACCTGAAGCTCAACAAGCTGATCGTCTTCTGGGACGACAACAACATCTCGATCGACGGCCCGATCTCGATCGCCGACTCGACCGACCAGCACGCCCGCTTCCGCGCCTCCAACTGGAACACCATTGCCGTCGACGGCCATGATCCGGACGCGATCGCCGCTGCGATCGACCAGGCGCAGAAGTCCGACAAGCCGACCATGATCGCGGCTAAGACGACGATCGGTTTCGGCGCACCGAACAAGGCCGGCACCCACAAGGTTCACGGCTCGCCGCTCGGCGCCGAGGAAATCGCCGCCACCCGCAAGGCGCTCGGCTGGGAAGCCGAAGCTTTCGTCGTTCCCTCCGACGTGCTCGACGCCTGGCGTCTGGCCGGCCTGCGCTCCACCAAGGCGCGCAAGGAGTGGGAAGACCGTCTTGAAAAGAGCGAGGCCGAGAAGAAGGCCCAGTTCGTTCGCCGCTTCTCCGGCGAACTCGAAGGCCGCCTCTCCTCGGCCATCGACGACTACAAGAAGAAGCTCGCCGAAACCAAGCCGTCGCCGGCAACCCGCAAGGCTTCCGAGGACGCGCTCGAAGTCATCAACGGCGTTCTGGCCGAAACCATCGGCGGCTCGGCTGACCTGACCGGCTCGAACAACACCAAGACGAGCCAGACCAAGTCGATCACCCCTGACGACTTCTCCGGCCGCTACATCCATTGGGGCGTTCGCGAGCACGGCATGGCCGCTGCCATGAACGGCATGGCGCTGCATGGCGGCGTCATCCCCTATTCCGGTGGCTTCCTGATCTTCTCGGACTACTGCCGTCCGTCGATCCGCCTGGCTGCCCTGATGGGCATCCGCGTCATCCACGTGCTAACGCACGATTCCATCGGCCTTGGCGAAGACGGCCCGACGCACCAGCCGGTCGAGCACATGGCAGCGCTGCGCGCCATCCCGAACCTGTTGATGTTCCGCCCGGCCGACGCCACGGAAACGGCCGAGTGCTGGCAGCTGGCGCTCGAAAGCCACAACCGTCCGTCCGGCATCGCGCTGACGCGCCAGAACCTGATGGCCGTTCGCACCGAGTACGAAGAAGAGAACCTGTGCGCCCGCGGCGCCTACGACCTGATCTCGGCCGCCGACGCCAAGGTCACGATCTTCGCCACCGGCTCGGAAGTCGAAATCGCCGTCAAGGCCTGCCAGACGCTGACCGCCAAGGGCATCTCGACCCGCGTCGTCTCCGTTCCCTGCTTCGAGCTTTTCGCCGAGCAGAGCGAAGACTACCAGCAGGCGATCATCGGCAACTCGCCGGTCAAGATCGCCGTCGAAGCCGGCATCCGTCAGGGCTGGGATCACTTCATCGGCAGCGATGGCACCTTCATCGGCATGTCGAGCTTCGGCGCTTCCGGCCCCTATAAGGAGCTTTACAAGCACTTCGGCATCACGCCTGAGGCGGTGGTTGCCGCCGCGGAAACGAAGCTCGCCTGATCAATCTGCGGGGCGCGCCGAAAGGTGCGCCCCGCTTTTTTCGTACCACGTCAGTCAGACAGGGAGAGACCCATGACAGTGAAAGTCGCCATCAACGGTTTTGGCCGCATCGGCCGCAACGTGCTCCGCGCCATCGTCGAATCCGGCCGCACCGACATCGAAGTCGTTGCGATCAACGACCTCGGCCCCGTTGAGACCAACGCTCACCTGCTGCGCTATGACTCGATCCACGGTCGCTTCCCGGCCGAGGTCAAGGTCGAAGGCGACACGATCACCATCAACGGCGGCAAGCCGATCAAGGTGACCGCGATCAAGGATCCGGCAACGCTGCCGCACAAGGAACTCGGCATCGACATCGCGATGGAATGCACCGGCATCTTCACCGCGCGCGACAAGGCTGCAGCCCACCTGACGGCCGGCGCCAAGCGCGTCATCGTCTCGGCCCCGGCCGACGGCGCCGACCTGACGGTCGTCTACGGTGTCAACCACGACCAGCTGACCAAGGACCACCTGGTCATCTCCAACGCATCCTGCACGACGAACTGCCTGGTTCCGGTCGTCAAGGTCCTGAACGATACCATCGGCATCAGCCACGGCTTCATGACCACGATCCACTCCTACACCAACGACCAGCCGTCGCTCGACCAGATGCACAAGGATCTGTACCGCGCCCGCGCTGCCGCTCTGTCGATGATCCCGACCTCGACCGGTGCCGCCAAGGCCGTTGGCCTGGTTCTGCCGGAACTGAAGGGCAAGCTCGACGGCACGTCGATCCGCGTCCCGACCCCGAACGTCTCCGTCGTCGACTTCAAGTTCGTCGCCAAGCGCAACACCTCGGTCGAGGAAATCACCAACGCCATCAAGGCCGCCTCCAACGGCGCGCTCAAGGGCGTTCTGGGCTACACGGAAGAGCCGCTCGTTTCGCGCGACTTCAACCATGACAGCCACTCCTCGATCTTCGCGATCGACCAGACCAAGGTCGTCGAAGGCAACTTCGTGCGTATCCTCACCTGGTACGACAACGAGTGGGGCTTCTCGAACCGCATGGCCGACACGGCGGTCGCGTTCGCCAAGCTCATCTAAGACAGATGTTTCGCGCCCTCTCCTCAACGACGGTCCGCTGGCGTCCGCTGGAAGGGGAAGGGCTCGAACACCTGACGCTGACAAAAATCGACACCACCGACGGCGCGGTCATCCGCGCCGTCGGCGTTCTGATCGGCAGCCGCGGCGGCACGCCCTATGGCGCGCGCTACCGGATCGACTGCGACGACAGCTGGCACGTGCGCAAGCTGATGGTCGACACGACAGACGGCCGCAGCCTGCACCTGCGCTCGGACATTCCGGGCGAATGGGCAACGGCACGCGGCACGCCCCTCCCCGAATTCGACGGCTGTATCGATATCGACCTCGCGGGAACGCCCTTCACCAACACGCTGCCGATCCGCCGCCTCGGGCTTGTGAGCCAGTCCGGCACCGCCAGACTGAAGATGCTCTACGTGCCCTTCGACACGTTTCAGCCTGTTGTGGACGGCCAGCACTACACCTGCCTCGATGATTTCAGGCTCTATCGCTACGAGGCCGAGGACCGCAGTTTTGCCGCGGAACTGCCCGTAGACGAGGACGGCCTCGTCATCGACTACCCCACCCTTTTCCAAAGACTATCACCGGAGACTATCTGATGACTTTCAAGACCCTCGACGATCTGACCGACATCGCCGGCAAGCGCGTTCTGGTGCGCGTCGATCTCAACGTGCCGGTCAAGGACGGCGTGGTCACCGACGCGACCCGCATCGAGCGCGTCGCGCCGACCATCCGCGAGCTGTCCGAGAAGGGCGCCAAGGTCATCCTGCTCGCCCATTTCGGCCGCCCGAAGGGTGAACCGGTCGCCGACATGTCGCTGAAGACGATCGCTCCGGCCGTCGAGGACGTGCTCGACCAGCGCGTTCATTTCGGCGCCGACTGCATCGGCGACAAGGCCAAGAACGCGATCGCCGACATGAGCGACGGCGACGTGCTGCTCTTGGAAAACACCCGCTTCCACAAGGGCGAGGAAAAGAACGAGGCCGAGTTTGTCAAGGCGCTTGCCGCCAATGGCGACATCTACGTCAACGACGCCTTCTCGGCCGCCCACCGCGCCCATGCCTCGACGGAAGGTCTTGCCCATCACCTGCCGGCCTATGCCGGCCGCACCATGCAGGCCGAACTCGAAGCGCTGGAAAAGGGCCTCGGCCAGCCGAAGCGGCCGGTCGTTGCCATCGTCGGCGGCGCCAAGGTCTCGACCAAGATCGACCTGTTGCAGAACCTCGTGACAAAGGTCGATGCGCTCGTCATCGGCGGCGGCATGGCCAACACCTTCATCGCCGCCAAGGGCATCAATGTCGGCAAGTCGCTCTGCGAGCATGACCTCGCCGACACCGCCCGGGCGATCATCGCCGCTGCCGACAAGGCCGGCTGCGCCATCGTGCTGCCGGAAGACGGCGTCATTGCCCGCGAGTTCAAGGCCGGCGCCGACAACGAAGTGGTCGACATCAACGCCATTCCGGCCGATGCCATGGTTCTCGACGTCGGCCCGAAGTCGATCGCGGCCGTCAATGACTGGATCTCCAAGGCCGAAACGCTGGTCTGGAACGGTCCGCTCGGCGCCTTCGAAATCGCGCCTTTCGACAAGGCCACCGTTGCCGTTGCCAAGCATGCGGCTGCCCGCACCCGTCAGGGTTCACTGGTCTCGGTTGCCGGCGGTGGTGATACCGTCGCGGCGCTGAACCATGCCGAAGTCGCCGACGATTTCAGCTACGTCTCGACCGCCGGCGGCGCGTTCCTGGAGTGGATGGAAGGCAAGCCGCTCCCGGGCGTCGATATCCTGAAGCAGAAGTAAGACATACAACCGGCGCGTGGGAAGCACTCTCACGCGCCGGCAATCAAGAAAAAACCTTATTTATTCAAACGATTAAAAAAATTTTAAATCGTTTCAGTCGATTTTCTCGCCATTTTCCTGGACAATTTCACCTGTTACTCGCGCTCCTGTTGGGAGCGTGGCGGTTGCCCCGCGCACCGTCGGCCCTGCAACTGTTTCAGTGTTCGCCTGATCCTCACGATCGGCGCTGTCTAGGGAGAGAAAAAGCATGACGGAAAAACTGGAAGACATCGCCGTCGCCATGGTCGCCAATGGCCGCGGGCTGCTTGCCGCCGACGAGTCCACGGCAACGATCAAGAAGCGCTTCGATACGATCGGCCTCGAATCCACCGAGACCTCCAGGCGCGATTACCGCGAGATGCTGCTGCGCGCCGAAAAGGCGATGCGCAAATACATCTCCGGCGTCATCCTCTACGAGGAAACCCTGTTCCAGCATGCGGTCGACGGCACGCCGCTCGTCGACATCATCCGGGCCGCCGGCGCGATCCCCGGCATCAAGGTCGATGCGGGCGCCAAGCCGATGACCAACTTCCCGGCCGAAACGATCACCGAAGGGCTCGACGGCCTTGCCCAGCGGCTGGCTAGATATCACGAGGCCGGCGCACGCTTTGCCAAGTGGCGCGGCGTCGTCTCCATCTCCGATACGCTGCCCACCGCCGGTGCGGTGCGCGCCAATGCCCATGCGCTCGCCCGCTATGCCGCCCTTTGCCAGGACGCCGGCATCGTGCCGATCGTCGAGCCGGAAGTGCTGATGGACGGCGCGCCGGGCGACCACTCGATCGATCGCTCCGAACAGGTGACCGAGTGGACGCTGCGGACCACCTTCGAGGAACTGGCGGCCATGCGCGTCAAGCTCGAAGGCATGATCCTGAAGCCAAGCATGGTGATCGACGGCAAGAAGGCCCGCAATGCCTCCGTCGCCGAAGTGGCCGAGCGCACCATCCGGGTACTGAAGCGCACGGTGCCTTCGGCTGTACCGGGCATCGCCTTCCTCTCCGGCGGCCAGTCGACCGAGGAGGCGACCGCCCACCTCTCGGCAATGAACGCCAGCCACGACCTGCCCTGGAAGCTCACCTTCTCCTATGGCCGCGCCCTGCAGCAGGAAGCGCTGACTGCCTGGCACGGCAAGGCCGACAACATCGGCGCCGGCCAACGCGCCTTTGCCCATCGCGCCGAGATGTGCAGCTTGGCGGCGAAGGGAACGTGGAAGAAGGAACTCGAGAAGGCCGCCTGAGCCAGGTTGACCGCATAGGAGGGGCCGCTGTCGGCCCCTTTTCATTGCAAAGGCTTGACGCCTGCAACGCGACGGCTTCGTCGGCGCTGTGGAACTTGTCACCCGGACAAGTTCGGGCCTTTGTGCGGTGTGTCGGCTGTCTTAAGCCTTGACTTCAGAGCCGACACGATGAGCGCCAGCGGCGCTCCACCAGCGAAAGCCACGACCATGACCTCAGACTCCGCGCCGAAATCCGTTGACTATGTCACCGTCGACGTCTTCACCGACGAGCGCTTTGCCGGCAACCAGTTGGCGGTCATGTCCGACGCCCGCGGCTTGAGCGATCGCCAGATGCAGGCGATCGCGACCGAATTCGGCTATTCCGAAGTCACCTTCGTGCTGCCGCCGCGCGACCCTGCGAACACCGCAGAAGTCCGGATCTTCACGCCGACGACCGAGATCCCCTTTGCCGGCCATCCCAATGTCGGCACGGCCTTCGTGCTCGGCCGGCAAAAGGAAATCTTCGGCCGCGCGCCCGGCGAAATCCTGCGTTTCGAGGAAAAGGCCGGCCTCGTCGAGGCCACGTTGCTGCGGGAAGACGGTGTTGTCGGCGGCGCCACCATCGTCGTACCGCGCAGCCTGACCGTCGGCCCAGAATTCGACGCCGACACCATCGCGGCCTGCGCATCGCTCGCGCCTGAAGCCGTCAGCAGACGCGTGCACGCACCGAGCCGGCTTTCCGTCGGCCTGCCCTTCGCCGTCGCCGAAATCATGGATGTCGCGACGCTGTCGTCCGCCCAACCCAATGTCACCGCCTTCCAGGCGGCCAATGCCCGCTACAAACCCGACGAAGACAGTTTCAGCCTGTTCCTCTACGCTCGCTCGGAGGAAGCGCCCTGGCAGATCCGGGCGCGCATGTTCGCACCGCTCGACAATGTCAATGAAGACCCGGCTACCGGCAGCGCCTCGGCAGCGCTTTCCGCCTATCTCGTCTCGCTCGTCCCGGAGCAGGATATCGATGTCGAGATCACCATCGAGCAGGGTGTGGAGATGGGGCGTCGCAGCCTCATCGGCGCGCATGTCCGAAAGCAGGGTGGCGTCGTTCGCAAGGTCAGCCTTTCCGGCCATTGCGTCAGCGCCATGCGCGGCCTGATCGAGCTCTAGCGCTTTTCAACGCCTCAGGCGCGGTCGCGCTCCGGCAGAAGCTTCAAGATATCGGCAAACATATCCTGCCATTCGGCGTCTTCCATCTCGAGGAAGCCGAACCCCCGCAGCAGGAAGACGCCTTCCGTTGCGAGAAACACCATCCGCGCCCTGCGCCCCTCCTCCGTCGACAGGTCGAGACCATCGAGGCGGGCGCGATACCAGGCGCGGTTCTTCGCCATGTGCTCTTCCCGCTGCAGCAGTGCGGCCATCATGCCGGATGTGCGGGCATTGTCGGCCGTGTTCATCCGGGCGGTCACCGACGCATGGGCGCGCATTGCCTTGATCGGATCAGGATCGTCGCCACCCTCCGCCGCTACCGCGGCATCGAATTCATCGAACCAACGCTGCATCATCGCGTCGATCAGGCCGTCCTTGTTGCCGAAGCAGTATTGCACGCCGCCCTTGGTAATCCCGGAAGCCTTGGCGACGGCATCGATCGTCAGCCCGGCCGCGCCGACGGAATTCACCACCGCCTCCGCCGCATCCAGCACCTTGTCACGATCGATTGTTCGTCGTCGTCCCATCTTGACTTCCTATTTCAAATCCATACGTACGTATTCAAATAAACAACGACCCTGATTTAAACAAGGCCCAGCCCCCATTTCCCAGTGGCGGCCACCGAGGTGTACCATGCTTCCGCAAAATCGCTGGCTCATTCTAGCCATAGTATCGAGCGCACTTTTTCTGATCGTCGTCGACATGACGGTGCTCTATACCGCCCTGCCCCGTCTGACCCATGACCTCGGCGCCACCGCGTCGGAGAAGCTCTGGATCGTCAACGCCTATGCCCTGGTCGTCGCCGGCCTTCTGCCTGGCCTCGGCACGCTTGGCGACCGCCTCGGCCACAAGAAGCCCTTCATCGTCGGCCTTGCCGTCTTCGGTATCGCCTCGCTGATCGCCGCCTATGCACCGACACCGGCGATCCTGATCGGTGGTCGCGTCCTGCTCGCCGTCGGCGCCGCTCTCATGATGCCGGCGACACTGTCGATCATCCGGCTGACCTTCACCGACGAACGGGAACGGTCGCTGGCGATCGGCGTATGGGCGGCGATCGCGTCCGGCGGCGCGGCGATCGGCCCGGTGCTTGGCGGTTTCCTGCTCGAATACTTTTGGTGGGGCTCGGTCTTCCTCATCAACGTGCCGGTCGTCGCGATCGCCCTCCTGCTCGGCCTCGTCGTGCTGCCAAACAACGCCGGCAATCCGAAACACCCCTGGGACGCAATCGGTTCGCTGCAAATCATGGTCGGTCTCATCGGCCTGGCCTATGCCGTCAAGGAAACAAGCAAGCGCGAGCCGTCGCTGGAAGCGGGCCTTGCTGCCGCCGTGATCGGTGCGATCGCACTCTTTCTCTTCGTGCGTCGCCAGCGCCGCAGTCCGCATCCGCTGATCGATTTCAGCCTCTTCCGCAATGCGGTGTTTTCCTCCGGCGTCGCCGCCGCACTGGTGGCATCCGCCTCCATCGTCGGCATCGAACTGGTGCTGAGCCAGCAGTTGCAGCTGGTCGAGGGCTTTTCGCCGCTCGAGGCCGGCTTCTTCATCCTGCCGATCCCGCTCGCCGCTTTCGTCGCCGGGCCGCTGACCGGTACGCTGCTGCCGCGCCTCGGCGCCGAAGTGGTGCTGCGCTCCGGCCTCATCCTGGCGGCGCTCGGCCTCGGCGGCTATCTGCTCGTCCATGAAACCGGAGCGCTCGCCCAGGTCGCCACCCTCGTGGTTCTCGGCCTCGGCATCGGTGCGTCCATGACCGCCGCCTCCAGCGCCATCATGTTCAACGCCCCGCCGGAACGGGCCGGCATGGCAGCATCGATCGAGGAGGTCTCGTTCGAGCTTGGCGGCGCGGTCGGCATTGCCGTGCTCGGCACCGTCATGTCGGTCGTCTACACCGCCTTCCTCGTCCTGCCGGAGGGGGCTGCGATCCCGGCGATGGCACGCGACAGTCTCGACGAAGCCCTGCTTCTCGCCGAGAAGCTGCCGGCGGATGTGGCGAGCGAACTGGTGACCCGTGCCCGCCTCTCCTTCGAAGGCGCGTTTACCGCGGTCGTGATGGTGGCGACAGCCATGCTGTTCGTGACCGGAGCGGCCATCTGGTGGCTGACCGCCGGGCGGGTCAGCGCCCCTCAGGGATCCCGCCAGGCGGGTCCCCACTAAGCAACTGCGAGCCGCCGGATGGCAACGACTGTCCGGCGGTTCAGCGCAATCCGGCCTCGCATTTTGCGATCGCCTCGACCATCGCCTGGAAACGGACATGGTGGCGAACGGCGTCGAGGTCTGAATCTTGCTTGAACCAGAGCAGCTGGTAGCAGGAGCTCTGCGGCAGCAAGGTCTCGAGAAGATCGAGCGCCGCATCGATATCGCCGAGGATGCAATAGACACAGGCCGTGTTGTAACGGGCGACCACGTCATCGGGATCGATCGCCAGCGCCCGCGCTGCCCATTCCCGCGCACGGTCGGCCTCGCCCATATGGGCAAGCGCCAGCGCGCCGCGATGGGCCGGGCCCGAGTTTTCCGGATTGAGTTCCAGCGCCCTCTCCGCCCGGGCAATGCCGATGCGCGCCCACTGCTTGCGTTCGCTGTCGCGGCCGAGCGTGCGATAGGCGCTCATCAGGTGGATCGGTGACAGATAATCGTCCGGTCGGATGTCCGCGGCACGCTTGAAGAACTGGATCGCCATTTCGAACGCGCCCTGCATGAACAGGAAGCGGCCATAATGGAAGTTCGCCTCGTAGAGCCCGGCATCGAGCGTCAGCGCCTGCTCGAAGGCGGCAACCGCCTCCTCGCATTGGCCGTCCTGGTGAAGCACCAGACCACGGGATGCGTGTGCCTCCGCGAGGTCTGGATCGAGCGCCAGCGCCCTGTCGGTGATGGACAGGATGCTTTGCAGCGGAAACTCGTCCTCGTGCCAGTCACGCAGCGCCGACTCGCAATCGGCGATGCCGGCATAGGCCCGGGCAAAATCCGGATCGAGTTCCACCGCCTTCATGAACATGCGCCGGGCGAGCAGGAGATAGGAGCGAGTCCAGGCATGCGAAAACTGCCGGCCGCGCAGATAGTAGGTGTAGGCCTCGACACTTGTCGTCGGGTCGCTCTCGATCGCCCGCCTTTCCGCCGGCAACAGCTTGATCTTCAGCTGGTCGACGATCGCATGGGTGATTTCGTCCTGGATGGCGAAGATGTCGGTCAGGTCCCGGTCGTAGCGATCGGCCCAGAGATGCGTGCCGGTCAGCGCATCGATCAACTGGCCGGTGATGCGCACCCGCGCGCCCGCCTTGCGTACGCTGCCTTCGAGGATGTAGCGGACACCGAGTTCCTGGGCCACCTGCTTCACCTTCACCGATCGCCCCTTGTAGGTGAACACCGTGTTGCGGGCGACGACGTGCAGCTTCGATATCTTCGAAAGATCGGTGATGATGTCTTCGGTGATGCCGTCGGAGAAGTACTCCTGCTCGGGATCGTGGCTCATATTGGTGAAGGGCAGTACGCCGACCGAGAGCCCGTAGCCATCGTCGAGCACCACCGGACACGATCCGCTCGGCGCCGACGCCACCTTGGTCGGTGCACCGAGCGCCACCGAATAGACATGCACGCCGGCGGCGATGTTCTTCAGCGTGTGTTCGCCCTTGTCGATGAAGCCAACATCGAGGCGCGCGCCGACATGGTCGCGCACGGAAGCCGAGACGGCGATGCCGGAGGGTTCGGCGAGGCCTTCGAGGCGCGCTGCGACATTGACGCCATCCCCGAAGATGTCGCCATCCTCGACGATGATGTCGCCAAGATGCACGCCGATCCTGAGTTCGATGCGTTTGAGCGGCGAAACGCTTTCATTGCGCAGCAGCATGCCACGCTGAATATCGACGGCGCAGGCGACCGCGTGCACGACGCTTGCAAATTCGACGAGGATGCCGTCGCCGGTGAGCTTGACGATGCGTCCCTTGTGACGGGTGATCTTCGGATCGACGAGTTCGCTCTTGTGCCGTTTCATGGCGGCCAGCGTGCCGGTTTCGTCAGCGCCGATCAGGCGACTGTACCCCACGACATCGGCAGCGAGAATGGCGGCAAGCCGGCGTTCCAAGAAACCCTCGAAGTCATCTCCCGAATGAGGCTCGCACTTTAGCGCTTTCTTTCCCATCTGTCCTGCGCCCTTTTCTGGTTGAAACGACAGGTTTCGCAACCAAGGTAGCGGTGAGCCGCAGGCGATGGAGTTCCAAAGGTAACGGGGAGTTGCGGCGCGGCGGCCGGATCAGGGACGGATCAACACCGTCACCATCATCATCACGATGGCGAAGACCGCGATCTTCCAGAAATCGCGACGGCGGCGCAGCCCCGGAATGCCGATCGGCCAGAGGAGCTGAATGGCCATGATCAGAAGCAGAAAAAGGGCGATCGCCTTCTGCATGTTGCCCTCGTCTACCGGGAGGCTGCCTCGACCGGTGAAGCGTTCGCAACACCGGCACTCTTCGTCGCACGCAGCACCGCCTCCCCCGAGGACGAGCGATACGTTGCGCCTAGCAAAAAGGGCTAGTGTTTCCGCGGGCGATTTGCAATGACCGGCCGCCGCATGTTGCGTCATTCATCTCCGATCGAAGGACAAAACCTGCGGCAACGCCAGGCGCTGCAATCACAAACCGGCTGGCAATTCACCAGGCACCGCCCTAACTTGCTGACGGCAGAACGAATTTCGGATGAATGATGAGAAAGAACCTGCTCCCTGTCGCCGCCCTCCTGCTTGGCACGCTGTTTCTCTTTCTGGGCAATGGTCTGCAGGGGTTGCTTCTTCCGGTCCGCGGCACCGCTGAAGGTTATCCCACCACCATCCTCGGCCTGATCGGCACATCCTGGGCTGCCGGCTTTGTGCTCGGCTGCTTCTTTGCACCCACGGTCGTCAAGCGCATCGGCCACGTGCGCGCCTTCAGCGTCTTTGCATCGCTGATCGCGATCGTCGCGCTGCTCACCGGCATCCTGATCGACCCGACCTGGTGGCTGATCCTCAGGGCCCTGACCGGCTTTTCCACCGCCGGCACCTCGATGATCATCGAAAGCTGGCTGAACGAGCGCGCCACCAACGAGAGCCGCGGCGTCATCTTCTCGCTCTATATCGCCATCACGCTCTTCGGCGTCGTCGGCGGCCAGATGATGATCCCCTTCGGCGATACGTCCACCACCATCTTGTTCATGATCTGCGGCATCCTCTACTGCGTCGCCATGCTGCCGACGCTGATGTCCAAGGCCGCCTCGCCGCAGCCGCTGAAGAAGGTGAGCCTCGACCTGCGCGGCCTTTATCGCAACTCGCCGGTTTCCTTCCTCGGCATCCTGCTCGTCGGCATCGCCAATGGCGCCTTCGGCACGCTCGGCGCCGTCTTCGGCCGCCAGGCGGGACTTTCCGACAGCACTGTCGCTGCCATGATGAGCGTAGCGATCTTTGCCGGCGCCGTCATGCAGTTGCCGGCCGGCCGGCTATCCGACCGCATCGACCGGCGCTACGTCCTTGCTGCCCTTGCCGGCATCGGCGCGATCGCCGGACTCCTCATCTTCCTGATCGAGCCGAGCCAGGTCTGGATCGTGCTGACGCTGATCGCGATCTACGGCGCTGCGGCCAACGCGCTCTATCCGATCGCCGTCTCGCACGCCAACGACTTCGCGACGGCCGAAGACTTCGTCAAGGTGTCCGGCGGCCTGCTGCTGCTCTATGGCATCGGCACCATCATCGGCCCGACGATCGGCGGCCCGGTCATGACGGCGGCGGGCCCCTACGGCCTGTTCATGATCACCGCCTGCGCCCATATTATGATCACGGCCTATGCCATCATCCGCAGCCGGATGCGCGCACCGGTTCCGGTCTCCGACCGCGACGCCTTCTCGCCGGTCAATGCCGGTGCGCCGACGACGCCGGAAAGCCTGCAGCTTTCGCCGCGCGCAGCCCCGTTCGAAGAAGCACACAACGAACCGGACAAGCGTCCGGAATGGGAGGATCAGTCGGATGAGCCTGTTTGACGACGACCGGCCACAGAAGAAGGTGGCCCATGAAATCGGCAGCGATCTCGCGCTGCTGTCCGTCGATGAGCTGACGCAGCGCATCGCGCTTCTGACCGAAGAGATCACTCGGCTGGAGGCGGAACGGACACGCAAATCCGCCAGCCGTTCGGCCGCCGAGAACCTGTTTCGCTGATCCGGCGGCGGAAGGTCGCACCGCAGCAAAACGGAGCGCGTTTAACGCAGCATTAAGCATTATCTGCGATTGTCAGGGCATCCGGAGCTTTCCGGTTTCAGACAATTTCTCCGACTGGCGAATGGGTCTGATTTTTCTCCCTGTTTTACCTTGAGAGCCGCTTTCCGCGGCTCTTTTTTTGTTTTGGCATAGGTTTATCTAAAGAACTGTGGAGATTAACCCTTTCTTAAGAATGCCCTTGCGCGAAATGCGCTATCGGATCATTCTTCAAGCATAGAGACGGGCAAGGATTTATTTCCCATAGCCGTCCCCTACCTGACTGTCGTGATGCGTTTGAACCAGGGAAAACAGGTCATGTCCGAGAGAGGATTGAATACGGTCAGTTTCGCAGGACACGCGGCGTCCTCGGCACAATTCAAGACACTCTATTCGGAAGGCATGGGACTGGTCGAAGAAACGGCCACCTATCTTGACGGACCCGGCCGCGCCGCTTCCAAGGTCCTGCCGCGCATGGCATCGGTGCTCTATGCAGCCGAATCCATGCGGCTGACCACCCGCCTGATGCAGATGGCCTCCTGGCTCCTGCTGCAGCGCGCCGTCAACAACGGCGAGATGAGCCGCGACCAGGTGATGTCGGAAAAGAGCAAGGTTCGCCTCGACAGCTTCAACGTCGACAAGTCCGCTCCGGGCTGGGCCGAGCTGCCGGAATCCTTCCGTGACCTGATCGAGCGGTCGCTGCGCCTGCAGAACCGCGTCGCCCTGCTCGACCGCGAAATCTATCGCCCGCACGAAGCGGCCGCGATCGTCCCGGACAACCAGAACGGCGTCAAGGCGCAGATCAAGCTGCTGCAGACGGCCTTCGGAACCAACTGACGCCGCGCGCAAAGAACAAATCTGAGAAACCAAACCCGCCGCTACAGCAATTGCAGGCGGGTTTTTCTTTGCGACCGGCAGCGGCGGCGGCCGCCCCTCGTCATCGACAAACAGCGACTTATCGGACATGATCCTCACCGAAGCCGACTTGGCTCCCTTCCGCGACGCGAACGGGCTTGCACATCTGGAACCACTTCCCCGGTTCCTCGAGAGCGCTGCGACGCTACTCAGCCCCGGACGCGTCATCCTGCCAAGCCAGATGTTGACCCCGACCCACAAAGCCTTCGAGACCGAATGGAACGCCTTCGATTCCGGCAGGCCGCGAGAGACGCTCCATGCGATCCCCGTCCTTGCCTTCCGACGGCACGTACCTGTTCTCAACCCAGCCGTGGAATGACGCGGGCTGGTCCATCAGTGCTCAGGATTCTATTGCCAGCAGATCAGGATGATCGCGACGCGCCTGAGGCCGACGCCGGCGATCGCTGCGCATTTGAACGCCATAGTCCGAAAACACCATGACGCGGACGCCGGTTTCCTTCATCCCGACAATCTGCGCGCATCGCAGATCGTGTCTTACGTCGAAACGCTGGCACGCCTGGGCCTCGACTGCGACGTTTCCTGGAGAAACCTCACCGAGGGCGCCTATCCGATCGACGCCACGCAAGCGCATCTCGATCGTCTGACGGAAGAGGCGTTGCCGCCTGCGGAAATCGCCGACTGGTCGGATCCGGAACCGCGACATAACGCCGTCATCCTGCTCCTTGCCTGGAACAGCGACTGAGCGCCGCTGCCCGCAGCGCTGCGCCCGGCGTATCTCCCAAAACCAAGACAGCAAAAAGCCCGGGCCAATGACCCGGGCTTTTTGAAATACCGAAGAGGCGTTCGATTAGAGGCCGAGGCCTTCGAAGCGCTTCTTGAACTTGGAGACGCGGCCGCCGCGGTCCATGAGCTGCTGGTTGCCGCCCGTCCAAGCCGGGTGCGACTTGGGGTCGATTTCCAGGTTCATGGTGGCGCCTTCAGAACCCCAGGTCGAGCGGGTTTCGTATTCGGTGCCGTCAGTCATGACTACCTTGATGACGTGGTAATCGGGATGGATGTCTGCCTTCATAACGATCTTCCTAGAGTTCCAGGGTCCAATTGTCGCAAGGCATTGCGACTTCGAGACCGAACACGTAAATGAAGCCGCGTACCGGCTGAACGGCCACGGCTTCCCAATTCGATGCCGTGCCTATACATCAAGGTCTGCGGGATAACAAGTGCCGCACGGAAGACTCATGGGCAATCCCTTTCCTCCGTGTTTGGCGAAAGGGGTCAAGTGTCGTCAAGAGAAAACCAGGCGCCAACGCGCAAATCCATTCGCCCGCTCGCCACGCTGCTTCCCTATCTCGCGCGCTATCGTCACCTGGTCGTCGGCGCCAGCATTTCGCTGATCCTTGCTGCCGTAACCACGCTGGCGCTGCCGCTCGCCGTGAGGCGGATGGTCGACAACGGCTTCTCCAGTCCCGATAGCGGCTTCATCAATACCTATTTCGCGATGCTGATGATGCTCGCCATCGTGCTCGCGCTGGCGAGTGCGGCGCGCTACTACTTCGTCATCACGCTCGGCGAACGCATCGTCGCAGACCTGAGGCGCAGCGTTTTCGATCGCGTCACCCGCCTTTCCGCCTCCTTCTTCGACGTCAACCAGTCCGGCGAGATCGTCTCGCGACTGACCGCCGATACGACGCAGGTGAAATCCGCAGTCGGCGCCACCGCATCGGTCGCCCTGCGCAACCTGATCCTGTGTCTCGGCGCCATCGGCATGATGGTCTATACCAGCCCCAAGCTTTCGAGCCTCGTGCTGATCGCGATCCCGATCATCGTCTTCCCGCTCGTCGGCTTCGGCCGTTCCGTGCGCCGCCGCTCGCGCCAGGCGCAGGACACGCTCGCTGCCGCCTCGGCCTATGCCGGCGAGGCGATTGCCGCATCGCGCACCGTGCAGGCCTTCAATGGCGAAGCACTTGCCAACAGCCACTTCGGAGCCGCCGTCGAGGATGCCTATGGCGCGGCGCGCGCGGCGATCAAGGCGCGCTCGGTGCTCACCGCTTTTGCCATCACCATGGTGTTCGGCAGCGTTGTCGCGGTCCTGTGGTTCGGCGCGCACGACGTGCTCTCCGGCAATCTTTCCGCCGGTACGCTCAGCCAGTTCCTGCTTTACTCGGTCTTTGCCGCGGGCAGCCTCGGCTCGCTGTCGGAAGTCTGGGGCGAGCTTTCGCAGGCAGCCGGTGCTGCCGAACGGCTGAACGAGCTTCTGACCGAAATCCCCGAGATCCAGGCGCCGGAACATCCGGTCGCCATGCCGGTCCCGGCAACCGGCGCCATCACCTTCGACGACGTTCATTTCGCCTACCCGTCGCGGCCCAACTACAAGAGCCTCAACGGCCTCAGCTTCAACATCGCGCCCGGCGAGACCGTTGCGATCGTCGGGCCGTCCGGCGCCGGCAAGAGCACGGTCTTCTCCATGCTGCTTCGCTTCTACGATCCCGCCAAGGGCGCGGTGAGCGTCGACGGCGTCGATATCCGCACTGTCGACCCCAAGGATCTGCGCGAACGCATTGCGATCGTGCCACAGGATGTGACGATCTTCGCCTCGTCCGTGCATGACAACATCGCCTTCGGCATGCCGAATGCCAGCCGCGAGGCGGTGCGCGCCGCCGCTGTCGCCGCGCAGGCGGACGAGTTCATCGGCAGGCTCGACAAGGGCTACGACACCTATGTCGGCGAACGGGGCGTCACGCTTTCCGGCGGCCAGCGCCAGCGCATCGCCATTGCCCGCGCCATCCTCAAGAACGCGCCGGTGCTGCTTCTCGACGAAGCAACCTCTGCCCTTGACGCCGAGAGCGAGACGCTGGTCCAGAAGGCGCTGGACAGCCTGCTGCACGAGCGCTCTACCATCATCATCGCCCACCGCCTGGCGACAGTGCTGAAGGCCGATCGCATCCTGGTGCTGGATCATGGCCGCATCGTCGAGGAAGGAACCCACGCCTCCCTCATCCGCCAGGGCGGGCTCTACGCCAAGCTGGCGCGGCTGCAGTTCAACCATGGTGCAGAGGCCCTGTTCGTCAACGCGCAGAGCTGAGCTGGCCGCACGGCGCGAAAAGCGTCCTCCGATTTGCCGTAAAGCGGTTGCCGACGGAAGGTCGAGCCCTATTGTTATGGGGCCCGGCCGAGGAGGCCGGTATCGTTTTCTGCAGAATTGATCGGGAGGACTACCGCATGGCATTTTCGCACCTGACCCGGCGTGCCACTCTGGCGCTGGGCCTGATGGCGCTGACGGCGCTGCCCCTTGGCTCGACGGCACTGGCTGAGGGCTTTCCCGACCGGCCGATAACGCTCGTCGTTCCCTTTGCCGCGGGCGGCTCCACCGACGTGGTTGCCCGCATCGTCGCGCAGAAAATGTCGGAGGATCTCGGCGAGCAGGTGATCGTCCAGAACGTCGCCGGCGCCGGTGGCAATCTCGGCGCAGACAATGTCGCCCGGGCCGATCCGGACGGTTATACGATCCTGATGGGCACGGTCGCCACCCATGCGCTCAATCCGCTGATCCTGAAGACCAAGCCCTATGATCCCGAGAAGGACTTCGCGCCGATCTCGCTGCTCGTGGTCGTGCCCAACGTGCTCGTCGTAAACCCGGAACTGCCGGCCAAAAACGTCGCGGAACTGCTGGCGCTCCTGAAGGCAAAGCCCGACGAGTATAGCTACGCCTCTTCCGGCAACGGCACGCCGCTGCACCTCTCCGGCGAACTTTTCAAGAAGATGGCCGGCGTCAGCATGCAGCACATTCCCTACAAGGGCGCAGGCCCGGCGCTGAACGACGTCATCGGCAACCAGGTGCCGATCATGTTCGACAACCTCCCCTCCTCCTCCAGCCACATCAAGGCGGGAACGCTGAGGGCGCTTGCGGTGACCACGGCAGAACGGGCACCGTCCTTCCCGGATGTGCCGACGGTCGCCGAGGCCGGCATTCCGGGCTACGAGACCTACACCTGGAACGCGCTCTTTGCCCCCGCCAACACGCCTGAGCCGGTCGTCGCCCGCCTCAACGAGACGGCCAACAAGGCGCTGAAGGATCCCGCCGTCGTCGAACGCATGAAGGAATTCAGCGCCACGATCGTTGGCTCGACCCCGGAAGAGCTGCAAGCCCATGTGAAGGCGGAACTGGCGAAGTGGACGCCGGTCGTGCGCGACGCCAACGTTCAGATGGATTGACTATCAGAACGATCGGAGCCGTCATCCGTTGCCACCACCTTCTCCCCGCAAGCGGGGAGAAGTGACGTGTGGCGCGCTCCGTGCGTTTGCGTCAAACACACACGGTGTCCCTCGGATTGAACCCGGATACACCACCCCACACTCGAACGTCGCCTCTTCGCGCTTGGCAGGGAGAGGCTAGTGTGAGGGCACTACGGGTACGTGGGACAGAGCCATCACGCCCCGGCAGCACCCCGTCCCGCAGCCCGGCCGGAAAAGATGCAGCCGCCGAGAAACGTGCCTTCGAGCGCGTTGTAGCCATGCATCCCGCCTCCGCCGAAGCCGGCGACTTCGCCGGCAGCGTAGAGACCGGGCACCGGCTCGCCCGATTGCTCCAACACCTGGCCTGACAGGTTGGTTTGGAGCCCACCGAGCGTCTTGCGGGTCAGAATATGCAGGCGGACGGCAATCAGCGGTCCGGCCTTGGGATCGAGCAGCCTGTGCGGCTTGGCGGTGCGCAGCAGCCGATCACCGCGATAGGCGCGTGCGCCGCGGATCGCGGTGATCTGCGTGTCCTTGGAGAAAGCGTTGGTGATTTCCCGGTCGCGCGCCTCGATCTGCTGCCGCAGATGCTCCAGCGACAGCCGGTTCTCGCCGGTCAGCGCATTCATCGCCGGCACCAGGTCGTCGAGCCGATCGCGCACGATGAAGTCTTCGCCCCTATCCATGAACGCCTGGACGGGCCCCGGCGGGTTCTTGCCGAGCCGCTTTAACAGAAGGGCGATGCTCTTGCCGGTGAGATCGGGATTCTGCTCCGAACCGGACAGCGCAAATTCCTTCTTGATGATCGCCCGCGTCAGCACGAACCAGCTGTAGTCATGGCCGCTGTCGCGGATCGCCTTCAACGTGCCGAGCGTATCGAAGCCGGGCATGGCCGGCGCCGGAAAACGGTTGCCGTCGGCGTCGCACCAGAAGGACGAAGGGCCCGGCAGGATGCGGATGCCATGGTCCGGCCAGATCGGATCGAAGTTCTTCAACCCTTCGGTATAGTGCCACATGCGATCCGCATTGATGACCGCGCCGCGCGCCTGGCTGGCGATCTCCAGCATGCGCCCGTCGACATGATGGGGTACGCCCGCGACCATCGTCGCCGGCGGCTGGCCGAGCCGCTTGCGCGGCCAGTTGCGGCGGACCAGATCATGGTTTCCGCCGATACCGCCTGACGTGACGACGACCGCGTCTGCCGAAATCTCGAAATCGCCGACGATGTCGCGCGAGCTGCGTTCGCCGCGCCCGACCGGCTCGTCCTTGAGCAGCGCACCGCGCGCACCCGTCACGCGGCCGTCGGTGGTCACGAGCTCATCGACCCGGTGACGGAAACGGAAGCGCACGAGACCGCGGCTTTCCGCCTCCCGCGTCAGCCGGATGAACGGTTCGAGCACCGCCGGGCCGGTACCCCAGGTGACGTGAAAGCGCGGCACCGAATTGCCGTGCCCGTGGGCAAGGCCACCGCCGCGCTCCGCCCAGCCGACCACAGGAAACCAGCGCATACCGAGCGAGTGCAGCCAGGAGCGTTTCTCGCCCGCGGCAAAATCGAGATAGGCTTCCGCCCAGAGCCGCGGCCAGTGATCCTCAGGACGGTCGAACTGCGACGAGCCCGCCCAGTCCTGCCGGGCAAGCTCGCGGGTGTCGCGGATACCCATGCGGCGCTGTTCGGGGCTATCGACGAAAAACAGGCCGCCCAGCGACCAGAAGGCCTGTCCGCCGAGGTTCTGCTCCCCCTCCTGGTCGAGCACGATGACCCTGCGCCCAAGTGCTGCCGCCTCCGCTGCGGCGACAAGCCCGGCAAGCCCCGCGCCGATAACCAGTACATCGCAATCCATGAAATGCTCTCCCCCTCGCATCCCATCCGGCACCCCACGCCCTGACACGCGAAGGTTTCCGCAGCCATCGAAATGGCTGCAAAAACTGTTACGCGTACGTCAAGGTCAATTCAAGGGCCGGACTGGCGTCACCGGCGACGGGACGCTCACGGGGCCGAAAGCTTACTTCTCGGTCAGCTTGAGCTCGATGCGGCGGTTCTGCGCCCGCGCTTCCGGGCTTTCGCCCGGCGCGATTGGCTGGTACTCGCCAAAGCCTGCAGCAACCAACCGGTCCGCCGGTACGCCCTTCGAGATCAGGAACTTGACCACCGAGGTCGCGCGCGCCGACGAGAGCTCCCAGTTGTCGGCAAAACGCCCGGCGCCGGAAAGCTGCACATTGTCGGTGTGGCCGTCAACGCGCAGAACCCAGTTGATTTCGGCGGGGATTTCCTTGGCGAGATCGAGCAGTGCGGTGGCGAGCTTGGCCATTTCCGCCTGCCCCGCCGGATTGAGGTCGTTGCCACCGGACGGGAACAGCACCTCCGACTGGAAGACGAAGCGGTCGCCGACGATGCGGATGTTTTCGCGGTCGGAGAGAATTTCCCGAAGGCGTCCGAAGAAGTCCGAGCGGTAGCGATTGAGTTCCTGCACCCGCTGGGCCAGCGCCACGTTGAGGCGTCGGCCGAGATCGGCGATCTTGGTCTGCGACTGCTGGTCCTTGGCTTCCGATGCCTGAAGCGCCACCTCGATGGCGGCAATCTGGCTGCGGAGCGCCGCGATCTGCTGGTTCAGGAGTTCGATCTGGCTCATCGCCCGCGCGCTGACTTCGCGCTCGGTCTCAAGCTCAGAGCCGAGACGGCCGATCTTCTGGTTGGCGGCGTCCGAGCTGCCAGCACCCTGGTCGAGCAGGGCCTGCAGCCGCGAGCGTTCGCCCTCGGAGGTGGCGAGCGACGCCTGCAGATTGGCAAGGGAATCCTCGAGATCCTGCTTGCCGCTCTTTTCCAGCGCCAGAAGCTGGGTCAGCTCGTTGATCTGGCTGTTCAGCCGCGTGAGTACCTCGTCCTTGCCACTGATCTCACGGCTGAGCAGAAACTGTGCGAGGACGAAGACGGTCAGCAGGAACATGATCGACAGCAGCAGCGTCGACAGCGCGTCGACGAAGCCCGGCCAATAATCGATCGTGCGCTGAGAGCGACCTTTTCGGGCGAGCGCCATGGATCATTCCCCTCCGGTCTCTTCCACGCGCGCCTTGGCCGGCACGGCCGGCTTGTCATGTGCTGACGAGCGGTCGGAGATGCCGACGCGCGAAGCCAGCTTGTCGAGCGTCTTGCGCATCGCCTTGGCTTCGTCCTGCTGGGCTTCGATCCAGTCCCGCAGCATCTGCTGCTCGCCGCGCATGTTCTTGACCAGCCCCTGAATGCCTTCGGCGAGGCTTGCCATGGCGGCGGTCGTGCGCTGGTTCGCGCCGCCCTCATGGTTGAGGCGCACGAGCTGGTCGGTGAGCCTCTTCAGCTCCTCGACCGGCGCGCCGGCGGGCAGGTCGAGCGCCGGCGAAAGCTCCGAGCCAACATCGGTCACGGAGGAGAGCCAGTTTTCAAGCTCGGTGTAGAAACGGTTCTGGGCCCGCCCGGCCTGCAGATCGAGAAAGCCGAGGATCAGCGAACCGGAAAGGCCGAAAAGCGACGTCGAAAACGCCGTACCCATGCCGGTCAGCGGTGCCGACAAGCCAGTCTTCAGCGCTGAGAGAATGTCTTCCGTCGTGCCCGATCCGGCGTCCAGGGACTGGATGACCGTATTGATCGAGCCGATCGTTCCAAGCAGGCCCCAGAAGGTGCCGAGCAGGCCGAGAAACACCAGAAGCCCGGTCAGGTAACGCGAAATGTCGCGCGATTCGTCGAGGCGGGTGGCGATGGAATCGAGGATCGACCGCAGCGCCGTGGTCGAGATTGCCGTCTGGCGACCGCCGATCAGGGCCCGCATCGGCGCGAGCAGCACAGGATCGCGCCCGACCTTGTCGGCGCTGCCGGCGGCACGAAACGAATTGAACCAGCGCACTTCGGGACGCAAGCCCAGCACGTGGTTGAAGACGAGCAGGATGCCGATCAGCAGGACGCCGAGGATCAGGCCGTTGAGGCCCGGATTGGCGAGAAAGGCATTCTGCGCCTGGCGGAAGAGGATCGCACCCACGAAGCCGACGATGATCAGAAAGACCACCATCGTCCAGAAATAGTGCATGGGGCTCGAGAGCTTGTGCGGGTTGTAGCCGTGTTCCATGCCTTCCCGACCGTTCCATCCGGACAGATGCAGTTTCGTCATGGGTATGAGTATCTCCGCTTCACTTGACGGAACGGCGCCGCGCCGGCCCGGAGCCTATCGCATAATTCCTGAAACCGAAATCGATTCAAGGGCCAATTTGTGCATGCAGCCGCGATCACGTCGCGGCCTGCAGGTCGCCAGTTAGGCACGGGCCTGTGGCGGTGTCGTGTTGCTCCGCCGAGCTTCGCACCAAAAACAAAGCCCCCGATGCGGGCTGCGCGTCGGAGGCTTTGAAACGAAAGGGATGGCGACTTACTTCGTCGGCACCGGGCGGTGAACGACTTCCGTCAGCGCCTTGACGATGTATTCGTTACCGCAGATGACCGAGCCGTCATCGACCGGGCGGGCGCCGCCGTTGATATCGTGCGTCCACCCACCGGCTTCGCGAATGAGAAGCACGCCAGCGGCAATGTCCCAGGCGGCAAGGTCACGCTCCCAGTAGCCGTCGAAACGGCCGGCAGCGACATAGGCAAGATCGAGTGCAGCCGAGCCCATGCGGCGGATGCCGGCGACTTCGCCCATCACGTGGCGCAGCTCGATCAGGTACTTGCCGTGGTTGCCACGGCCAAGATGCGGCGTGCCGGTGGCGATCACGGCATCGGAAAGATGCTTGCGCGCAGCGACGCGCAGACGGCGGTCATTGAGGAAGGCGCCACCGCCGCGCTCGGCCGTGTAGAGTTCATCGGTCGCCGGGTTGAAGACGACGGCGCCGACGATTTCGCCCTGGCGCTCCAGTGCGATCGAAACGGCGAAATGCGGGATGCCGTGCAGGAAGTTGGTGGTGCCGTCGAGCGGATCGACGATCCAGCGATGGGCGCCGTCGGTGCCGATGATCTCTTCGCCTTCCTCGCCGAGGAAGCCGTAGGTCGGACGAGCCTTCAGGAGTTCTTCGCGGATGAGCTTTTCGGCCTTGCGGTCGGCCTGCGAAACATAGTCGCCGGGTCCCTTGAGCGAGACCTGCAGGTTCTGGACTTCGCCGAAATCGCGGGACAACGACTTGCCCGCCTTGAAGGCGGCCTGAACCATGACATTGAGAAGTGCTGAACGGGCCATCTGGCGATCCCTTGAAAACGAAGGCCGATCGAACGCGTTCGATCGGACGTTGAACCTGCTTGACGAAACATAGGCGCATTGCCGGCCCCAAGGGCAAGCTGCAAACCGTGTTCCGTCGTCAAAAAACCGAGTGAAGTCTCACTCCGCTCGCGCATTGCTGCCACTTTCGTGGCGCCACGAGCAAAACCGCGGCTTCAGAAACACAAAAGCCCCGCGAGTTCAAGCGAAATAGCATGTTTGCCGGCCGGCGGCGACGGGATTCCGCCGCGCTCAGCTCCGGCGATACTTGTTGGCTGCACTCAGCGCCTGCTTCTGCTGCTCTTCGTTCAGGCCGAGGTAGAAGTCCTCGAGCGCATCGTCCTTGAGGCCGGCGCGGCGCGACAGCACATACCATTTGGCCGCCTCGACCGGGTTGGGCCTTGTGCCGATGGCATTGACATAGAGATGCGAGAGCCGGTTCTGCGCCACCACGTTGCCGCCCTCGGCCGCCCGGCGCATCCAGCCGAAGCCGTCCTCCAGGTTCCGATCACCGGCAATGCCTTCGATCATCCAGATGGCGATGTCCAGCTGGGCTGTGTCGAAGCCCGCCCGCGCCGCACGGATCAGCCATTCGCGGGCACGCGCCCGCTTGCTTTCCTCGATGCCGTCGACATTGACCAGGATCTGCGACAACGCATATTGCGCGTCCGCAATGCCCTGCTCGGCCGACTTCTCGTAATAGGGCATAGCCAGCTTCAATCCCTTCGGTCCGGGATTGTCGGCAACGAGCGTTTGCCCATAGTTGAACTGCGCCGAGCCGTTGCCGAGATCGGCCGCCTTCTTCATCAGCTCTTCGGACTTCTTCCGGTCACGCTTGGCGTAGCGCCCCTCCATCAGGATCAGGGCATATTTGAACATCGCCGCCGGATCGCCTTTTTCCGCCGCCTGGCCATACCAGAAGGCAGCCTGCTGCGGGTTGCGCACGACGCCCAGCCCCTGCTGCAGGATTTCGGCGATCAGCGTCTGTGCCGCCGGATCGCCGAGCTGCGCCCGCGGCAGCGCCAGATCCATCGCGGTCAGGTAGTAGCCGCGCTGGAACGCGCCATAGGCCTCGTCGACCTTGCCGACGAAGGGTTTTTCGGCCGGGAGCGCCGGCAATTCCGCACCCATGCGATCGAAAACGCCCACGCCTCCAGACGGCGCCGTGCCGTCTCCCGGCTTCTTTCCCGGGGCCGCGTTCGACTTGTCGCCGGTCTCTGCCCCTTCGGGCATCGCCGCGCCGTTGAAGGGTGTGATGCGGCCGCGTTTTTCGACGCCGGCATCACCGCCGTCACTCGGCTGCTCCTGCGCATGTGCCGGCAGCGCCAGCGCAACGGCCAGGGCGACAAGGGAAAAACCCCTACTCAATCTGGAAGACGGACGGTTCAACATCGAAACGTCTTAATCTTCAAACCGTGGCGCTTTTTCGTCAAGCAACGCGTTGACCGCGGCAACGACGGAAGGCGCCTGTCCCGGCTCACCGAAGACGGCCAGACGAAGCGCCACGAACTCGGCGCCGGTCTCCGCCACGGCAAGCGCCGATTGCGGATCGGTGCCGCCCATGACGATGCAGGGGATCTCGATCATCGACGCCCACCATTCGGCAAGCGCCAGGTTCTTAGAATGCGCCTCCGGCTTGATGTCGCCATCGGTCTTGCCGAAGAACACGTAATCCGGGCGCACTTCTCCGATCTCCAGCGCATGGTGGCGGTCGGCCGCGTTGCCGCCGCCGACGATCAGCTTCGGCGTATGCTTCTCAACCGCCTCGCCGAGCACCTCGGCATTGCCGGCGACATGCAGGCCATCCGCCTTGGCGCGACCGGCAACGCGCGAGTCGCCCGCGATCAGCGCTGCGGCGCCCGCCTCCTGGATGACCGGCACCAGGCGCTCGGCATGCTTCTGGAACTCGGCATCGTCGAGCCCATATTGCGGCACGATCACCGAGGCGACGTCGCCACCCTTGAGCGCGTCGGCGAGCACCTTGGCACGTTCCACCGCATCGGGCATGTCGGGCGCGATCAGCACCAGGCGGCAGCGTTCTGTTGTCATGCTCAGATATCCATTTCCGGCTGTGCCGCGTAAGCCGCGAAACCAGCGCTCGATTTCATTTCCGAAAACCGATAGACGGAGACTGCAAAAGGATCAACAGCCACCCATGCTTCCGGATCTCGACTTCTACCTTATCGCCATCCCGGCCGTTCTGCTTGTCGGCCTCAGCAAAGGCGGCATGGGAGAAGCGCTTTCGCTCATGGGCGTGCCGATCCTGTCGATGGCGGTGTCGCCCGTCCAGGCCGCGGCCCTGCTCCTGCCGATTCTGATCGCGATGGACCTTGTATCGCTCTGGATGTGGCGCAAGCATGGCGACCGCAAGACGCTTTTCATGCTCTTGCCCGGCGCCATTGCCGGCATCCTCATCGGCTGGGCGACCTCCGCCTATGTCTCGCGTGACCTGCTCCGCCTGATCATCGGTCTGATCACCGTGCTCTTCGTGCTTCGCTACGTCTACAACATCTGGCGCATGCGCCTCGGCATCACCATCGCGCCGAAGACGCAGCGGGCCGGGCCGGCAGCGCTTTGGGGCTCGTTCGCCGGTTATGGCAGCTTTGTTGCGCATGCCGGCGGCCCGCCCTTCCAGATCTATGCGCTGCCGCTGCAACTCGATCCGCGCGAATATACCGGCACGATCGTGCGCTTCTTCGCGATCCTCAACGCCGTGAAGCTCATTCCCTATTTCGCGCTCGGGCAACTGGATCTCAGCAACCTGAAAATCTCGGCGACGCTCTTTCCGCTGGCGATCGTCGCGACCGTGTGCGGCGCCTTTATCGTTCGCCGCATGAAGCCGCAGATCTTCTATCCCTTCATGTATAGCATGGCCTTCATCGCGGGCTCGAAGCTGCTCTGGGACGGTATCGTCGGCCTCGCCGCGGCCGGCTGAGCCGCCACCCAAGTATTACGGAAATATTGCAAAGCAAAATTAGCATTTCGCGCCGCACAAAATTCTTGCTGCTTTGCAAAAATTCGCCTAACGTCCGCCCATGACGATCGCGGACCCTTTCGATGCCATTGCGGACCCGAACCGGCGCCACCTGCTGGAGGAGTTGCGGCGCGCGCCGAAAACCGTGAACGAACTGGCAGAAGGCTTGCCGATCAGCCGCCCGGCCGTATCGCAACACCTGAAGGCCTTGCTGGACTGCAATCTGGTCTCGGTATCGGCGAGCGGCACCCGGCGGATCTATGCGATCAACCGGCCGGGTTTCGACCGTCTCAATCTCTGGCTCGACCAGTTCTGGTCCTGAGCGCGGCGGGCGCCGGCAGCGCAAGCGGCACGCCCTGAAAAGAAACAGACCGGGCGTCAAGCCCGGTCCAGCATTTCGTATCTTCCATCGTGGGGATTGGTTCTAAACCTTGTTGCGCCTACTCAGAGGGGAGATGGCGCTTCCCGATAGTCCTGGGAAATACCGTTGATAATCAGTGAGTCGAGGAGCGAAGCCTTTCGATTTCGTCCTTGATGCGCAGCTTCCTCCGCTTGATGTCAGTGATCAGCTCGTCTTCCACAGATGGCTGATTCAGTGCCGTATGAAGCTCCTGTTCCAGGGCGCCATGTTTTTTCTCAAGCGTTGCAAGATGAGCCTCAACAGTCATTTGGCAGTCCCTTCCTTTTGCTTGCATCCGGCACGCAAATGCCGGATGTTCCATGGTTGTAACCTTACTACTGTGCCATGCCATTTTTCATTTGTCGAAGGCGAAATGATGACGACGGATAACTTCCCGTTACCGCCCAAGATGTGATAGAGCGGCGCATGAAATTCCGGTTCGAGGAGGGCTTCGCGACCGGGCTGATGGGGATCGCTTTGCATGCCGGACCAGGACCAGGCCGAACTCAGATTGACCGCCGCGCGGCTGAGGCAGGAACATGAAGACTACGACGCTGCCATCAACGCCATGATTTCGACCGGCTGCGACGCGCTGCGGATCCAGCGCATGAAGAAGAAGAAGCTGGCGATCAAGGACAAGATCAGCAAGATCGAAGACCAGATCATTCCCGATATCATTGCCTGAACGCGGAACAGGACAGACGTGATCGACACCACGACCCCACCCGTCGCCATCATCATGGGAAGCCAGTCGGACTGGGAGACGATGAAGAACGCCGCCGATACGCTCGACGCGCTCGACATCCCCTATGAGGCGCGCATCGTTTCGGCCCATCGCACGCCCGATCGGCTGGTCAACTTCGCCAAGGGCGCCCGCGACGAGGGTTTCAAGGTGATCATCGCCGGCGCCGGAGGTGCAGCGCACCTGCCCGGCATGTGCGCCTCGATGACGCCGCTGCCGGTCTTCGGCGTCCCGGTCCAGTCAAAGGCGCTGTCCGGCCAGGACAGCCTGCTGTCGATCGTCCAGATGCCGGCCGGCATCCCGGTCGGTACGCTGGCGATCGGCCGTGCCGGCGCCGTCAATGCAGCACTCCTTGCGGCAGCCGTCCTTGCGCTTGGCGACGAGGACCTCGCAGACCGGCTCGACGACTGGCGTGAACAGCAGACCATTGCGGTTGCCGAGTATCCGGTGGACGAGGCATGACCACCATCGGCATTATCGGCGGCGGCCAGCTTGGCCGCATGCTGGCGATGGCAGCCGCCCGACTGAACTTCCGCACCGTCATCCTCGAGCCGCAGGTCGACTGTCCGGCGGCCCAGGTCGCAAACGATCAGATCGTCGCGGCCTATGACGACGAAGCCGCGCTCGGCGAGCTTGCCGCCGTCAGCGACATCATCACCTACGAATTCGAGAACGTGCCGGTCGGGGCCGCCGAGCGGCTTGCCGCGAAACGTCCCGTCTTCCCGCCGCCGAAGGCGCTGGAAGTCGCCCAGGACCGCCTCACCGAAAAGCAGTTCATCAACGGCTGCGGCATTGCCACGGCACGCTTCCATGCCGTCGACAGCCAGGCCGACCTCGAAGCGGCGCTTGCCGATTTCGGCGGAACCGGCGTCCTGAAAACCCGTCGCCTCGGCTATGACGGCAAGGGACAGCGCGTCTTCCGCTCGACGGCAGACAGCCCGGCCGGCGCTTTTGCGGCACTCGGCGGCGTGCCGCTGATCCTCGAAAGCTTCGTGCCCTTCGAGCGTGAAATCTCGATCATCGCCGCCCGCGCGTCCAACGGCGCCGTTGCCTGTTTCGATCCGGCGGAAAACGTGCACCGCAACGGCATCCTCCATACCTCGACGGTCCCGGCGGAGATCGGCACTGCGACGGGCGAAGCGGCACGGGTTGCCGCCAAGGCGATCCTCGATGCGCTCGGCTATGTCGGCGTCATCGGTGTCGAGTTCTTCGTGCTCGCCGACGGCAGCCTGATCGTCAACGAGATGGCGCCACGCGTGCACAATTCCGGCCACTGGACGGAAGCCGCCTGCGTCGTCTCGCAGTTCGAGCAGCATATCCGTGCCGTCGCCGGACTGCCGCTCGGCAATCCGCGTCGCCATTCGGACTGCGTCATGCAAAACCTGATCGGCGACGACCTCGACGCCGTCCCCGCATGGCTTGCCGAGAATGACGTGCTGGTGCACCTCTACGGCAAGACCGAGGCCCGCACTGGGCGCAAAATGGGCCACGTCACGCGGCTCGTCCGCGGCTGAGAGCCATAGAAATGCGGGGCAAGACGCCAAAATGGGGCGTCTTGTGGTTGACACACCAGGGGTGACACGGTATTTGCCATCCCACCTTAAAGGAGCGCGCTCACGGGCGCGCTTTTGATTGTTAGAGATACCGGGCGAATTTTCATTCCCCGAAACCTGCGGATCAGGAAAATGAAGATCAAGAATTCGCTCAAGTCGCTCAAGACCCGCCACCGCGAAAACCGTCTGGTTCGTCGCAAGGGCCGCATCTACATCATCAACAAGTCCAACCCGCGCTTCAAGGCTCGTCAGGGCTGAGACCCGTCTGGGGACTTGGGAACAGCGCTCAGGCGATGTCCCAGAATTGATTTTGAAGTTATTCCGTGGCGAGCTAACATGCTCGCCATGCGAGTTTTTAGACCCTTGATTCTGGCGTGTTCCGCCTTGCTCGCCATCTCCACGGGAGCTGGCAACCTCTGCTTCGCGGCGGAAGCCTCGGCGCAAACGGAAGCAACCAGCCTCACCACCCCGAAGCAACGGCTCGACGCCCTGTTCGCCGACCTGAAAAAGGAACGCGACCCTGACAAGGCACGCGAGCTTTCCAACCAGATCCGCATGGAGTGGCAGGATTCCGGCAGCGCCACGGTCAACCTGCTGATGCAATGGGCCGACAAAGCGATCGCCGATAACAAGCAGCCGGCCGCTCTCGACATCCTCGACCAAGTTATCGCCCTTGCGCCCAACTATGTCGAAGGCTGGAACCGCCGCGCGACCTTACACTATACGATGGGCAACTACCGGAAATCGATGGCCGACATCAACCGCGTGCTGTCGATCGAGCCCCGCCACTTCGGCGCGCTTGCCGGCATGGCGGCAATCCTCGGCGCCTCCGGCAAGGATGAGCTTGCCATGCGTGCCTGGGAACAGTTCCTGGACATTTATCCCGCCGATCGCAAGGCGCAGGAACAACTGGGCGAACTTGCCGAAAAACTCGCCGGCAGCAAGACCTGACAACGCGCGATCCCGTCGATTGCCTAGCCCGTCAACGCCCCTCCCCTCCGACAGAACGTCGCTTCTGAAGATCGCGGCAGCGGCGCGCTGTTTCGTCGAGCCCATCTGGGAGGAATGGCATCGCCATGCCGGAGCCGACCGCCCAGCGATCGCCGCGCAAGGCACCTGCGGTCGAACGAGCCTCTTCCTGCAGCGCGTCTTGAACACTCAAGGCTTCGGCGCCGAATGGGTCTGCGGAACGCCGCGCAGCGGGCCGTTGGGGCCTGAAAACGGACCGTTCGGCTTCCGCTGGGGGAAGACCTGGCAAAGCCATGCCTGGGTCGAATGCGGGAATTTCATCGTCGACATCACAGCCGATCAATTCGGCGCGCCTCCGGTGCTCGTTGTCGACCGCATGGACAACCGCTACAACAAAGACAACCGGGATGCGGCGCTGCCAGAGTTTGTGCTGGCCCGCAAGCGCGCTGTGGACGACATCTGGCCGCGATGGCAAAGGATAAACCTCGGCGGCCTCAAGGGTCCGGTCACGCCTTGAAAGACGGGCGCCGGAAGACAAATAGAAACGATGTTCCCAGTCACGCTCCTGTTCCTTGCACTGATACTCGCCGGCATCGCCTACAGCCTCTGGCACGCGCGTGGCTTCGTTCGGCGCTTTCCCAATGTCGGCGAACTGATCGATATCGGCGGCTACCGCATGAACAGCGTGCACCTGCCGGCCGGCGGGCAGGCCGACCTCCTGCCCGTCGTCTTCATTCATGGCGCAAGCGGCAACCTGCTCGACCAGCTGCATGCTTTCGCAACCGCGCTTGATGGTCGCGCCGAGATGCTGTTCGTCGATCGGCCGGGCCATGGCTATTCCGAGCGCGGCGGGCCGGAAAACGACCTGCCCGGTGGCCAGGCGGATGCGATCGCAAGGCTGATGGACAAGCGCGGCGTCGGTCGCGCGGTGATCGTCGGCCACTCCGTCGGCGGCGCGATTGCGGCGAGCTTCGCGCTCAATCATCCGGACAAGACCGCCGGCCTCCTCCTGCTGGCGCCGGCCACCCACCCCTGGCCCGGCGGCATCGACTGGTACTACCGCCTGACGGCCCTGCCCTTCGTCGGCTGGCTCTTTGCCCATACGCTGGTAACGCCACTGGGACAGCGACGCATCGAGGGCGGTACGCACTCGATCTTTTCGCCCAACCCGCGGCCGGCCGACTACATCGACAAGACCGGCCCGCATCTGGTGCTGCGTCCCTCGACCTTCCTCAGCAACGCCCGCGACATCGCCAATCTGCACGGCTATCTGACTGCTACCGCGCCCCGCTACCGAGACATCGCCGCACCGACCGTGATCATCACCGGCGACAGCGACGGGATCGTTCTGGCCGATATCCACTCGCGCGGGCTGGCGCGCGATATTCCCGGCGCCGAACTGCACTGGATCGGCAATCTCGGCCACAAACCCGACTATGTGGTCACCGACGTCGTCGTTGCCGCGGTCGAGAAACTGGCCGGAAAGCCTGGCGATCTCGAAGCGGCAGTCAAACGCGCCGAAGAAAGGCTCGCCGCCGCCAAGACGCCTTGATCGCGGACCCGACGCCCCTACCGTCTGAGCAGCCCGTTCCGACCCGCGCCGTCACGCAAAGTCTCATATCCATAGACGGTAATGCCGGGATCGTGTCACCGTGTGAGGGAGCATTCGGCTCTGCTAACGGGAGGGATCGGACATGAAAAGAGTGCTTTCAGCCGCGGCCTTGACGGCAATGTGATCAGCGGCGGCGCAGGCCCCGCATTCCCTGAGGAAGCCGGTGCCGACAAGGCGATGCCGGCCCTGATGGAAGAACTGGCAAAAACGAACATCGGCTTCAGCTCTTCGATGTGCGCTTCGATGCCCTTGGACGTGTGACCGTCGGGGTAGGCAAAGCCTTCAAGATCCAGATAGCGACGCTCGGTCATTGGAGCAAGGAGGGCGTCGTGGACGAAGAATACCTCTTCTGGGACAACCAGGGCTTCATGAAACAGATCGGTCTTGCCCAATAAGGCAGAAACCCCAGGAGCGGATCATCGCGCCTGGGGTCTCGTTGCTGTTCGAAAAAGATGACGGCGTCAGACGCCGCTCATGCCGTCCGAGCCGATATAGGCGATGCGCAGCATGTTGGTCGCGCCGGGGGTGCCGAGCGGCACGCCGGCCGAGATGATGATGCGTTCGCCCGGCTTGCCGAAGCCTTCCGAGGCTACGATGCGGCAGGCGCGGTTGACCATGTCGTCGAGGTCGGTCGCATCCTCGGTGACCACGCAGTGCAGGCCCCAGACGACCGAGAGGCGGCGCGCCGTCTGCACGATCGGCGACAGAGCGATGATCGGCACCTGCGGCCGCTCGCGGGCGGCGCGCAGACCCGTCGTGCCCGACGATGTATAGCAGACGATGGCAGAGAGCCGCAGCGTCTCGGCGATCTGGTGGGCAGCGAGCGAAATCGCGTCGGCGCCGGTGGCTTCCGGCGGCGTGCGCTGCGCGTAGATGATGCTGGAATAATGCGGGTCGCGTTCGACGTTGCTGGCGATCGACGCCATGGTCGAAACGGCTTCTACCGGATATTCGCCCGAGGCCGATTCTGCCGAAAGCATGACAGCATCAGCACCTTCGAACACGGCCGTCGCGACGTCGGAGACTTCGGCGCGGGTCGGGACCGGAGCCGAGATCATCGATTCCAGCATCTGGGTGGCGACCACCACCGGCTTGCCGGCGCGGCGACAAGCGCGCGTCAGCTGCTTCTGCAGGCCGGGCACCGATTCCAGCGGCATCTCGACGCCGAGGTCGCCGCGGGCGACCATCAGCGCGTCCGAGAGCTCGATGATCTCGTCGATGCGGTCGAGCGCCTGCGGCTTTTCGATCTTCGACATCAGGCCAACGCGGCCGCGGGCGATCTTGCGAACTTCGGCCAGGTCTTCCGGACGCTGCACGAAGGAGAGCGCCACCCAGTCGAATTCACCGGTCGCCAGAACCGCGTCGAGGTCGGCGCGGTCCTTGTCGGTCAGCACGCCGACGGCGAGCAGCGTATCAGGCAGGCTGACGCCCTTGCGGTCGGAAATCCTGGTGCCGGCGACAACGGTCGTGACGATGCTCTTGCCGTCGGCCTTCTCGGCCTTCAGGTGCAGCTTGCCGTCGTCGATCAGCAGGCGATGGCCGGGCTTGACCGCTTCGAGGATCTCCGGATGGGGCAGATAGACGCGCGTATTGTCGCCAGGCTCGTCCTTGTTGTCGAGCGTGAAGGTCTGGCCGACCTTGAGATCGACCTTGCCTTCGGCGAACTTGCCGACGCGCAGCTTCGGTCCTTGCAGGTCGCCGAGAATGCCGATCGGCCGGCCGCAGCGCGCTTCGACTGCGCGGATGCGCTGCACCAGCGTGCGCATCACGTCGTGGCTCGCATGGCTCATGTTGATGCGGAACAGATCGGCCCCGGCCTCGTGCAGCTTCTGGATCATCTGCTCGTCCGAAGACGCCGGTCCGAGCGTTGCGAGGATTTTGACTTTTCTGTTCCGCTTCATCAATTCTGGCTTTCCTGCGTGCCGGACGGATCCGAAAGCTGAACCATCCAGCTTCCCTGCCGCCCCGTGTCGTACTCTTTGAATCCCATGCGCTGGAAGCCGCGGGCGAAGCAGTCCTGCACGCCCGTGATTTTGAATTCGTTCTCGGCGACGCACATGTTGACGTCACCGGTCCAGCGACCGCCACGGGCCGCATCTTCCGCGTAAAGATAATAATAACGTGACTGAAGCTCGCCCTCGATCAGGGTCGCGCAGGTGTTGGCAGGCACCTGCCACCAGCCTTCCGTCATCCAGCCGTCCTTGGCCCGGTAGCCGATGGCTACGCCGACCAGTGTCTGGGTGCCGTTGCATACGCGAAAGTCGGCGCGTGCATCGCTGGCGAAAAGAAATGAGCTTGATGTTGCCAGGAGAAACAGGAGGATGCCTCCCAGTGTCGTCAGCCCCGGCTTCGCTTTGGAAAAAGGATATCTGGACACGGTTTCCGATGGAACTCCGTTTTGATTTGCGTGGCACTTTCTTGCGACGGGCAGCCCCGAAAGTCAACGCAACTCTAATCGATTACAATCGGTAAATTGCTTTCGGATTTCGTTAAACAGTTGCGTTTTTCTTGCGATTGACGCCCACGCGTGCGATCAGCGAGACGGGACGCTGAAACGGACTGGAAGGGCATGCAACACTATTCTCCCTATGAGATTATCGAAGCCAAGCCCACAACCGGGCTCGTGCTCCTTGCCGATCACGCGATGAACCGGCTGCCTGCCGAATATGGCAGTCTCGGCCTTCCCGCCGCGGCCTTCGAGCGGCACATCGCCTACGATATCGGTGTCGAAGCGCTCGTGCGGCGCCTGTCGGCGATGCTCGACGCGCCGGCCGTTCTCGGCTGCTTCTCGCGCTTGTTGATCGATCCCAACCGCGGTGAGGACGACCCGACATTGATCATGCGGATTTCCGACGGAGCGATCATTCCGGGGAACCACCCCATCACCGAGAAGGAGTGGGAAAACCGGCTGAACCGGTTCCATCGCCCCTATCACCGCGCCGTCTCCGAGACCATCGGCCGAAGCGCCGAGGCGCATGGCGCAGCACCGCTGGTCATCTCCATCCATTCCTACACGCCGGCCTGGAAGGGCGTCGCCCGTCCCTGGCACGCCGCCGTCCTCTGGGACAGCGACGGCCGCGCCGTGCTGCCGCTGATCGACAGGCTCGAGGCGCCGGGCGATATCGTCGTCGGCAACAATGAACCCTATGACGGCGCGCTACGCGGCGATTCGATGTTCAGGCATTGCATGGTGCCGGGCATTGCGCATGCCCTCATCGAGGTGCGACAGGACCTGATCGCCGACGCTGAAGGCGTTGCCGCCTGGGCCGAGCGGCTGGCGCCGATCCTGGCAAGCCTGAACGCCATGCCCGAGCTGCATCGCTACGAGCGGCACATCTCGCGCACCGGCGCCTATGATGAAGAGGACGAGCGACCATGACCGAACTGACCCCGGAGCAACAGAGCGCCTTCGAGGCCGCCGCCTTTCGCCGGCTGGTCAACCATCTGCGCGAACGCAACGACGTCCAGAACATCGACCTGATGAACCTCGCCGGCTTCTGCCGCAACTGTCTGTCCAACTGGTATCGCGAAGCCGCCGAACAGGCGGGCGTTCCGCTTGCCAAGGAGGAATCGCGCGAGATCATCTACGGCATGCCCTATGAGGAATGGCGCGAGCGCAACCAGAGGGAAGCATCGGCAGAGCAAAAGGCGGCGTTCGAGCTCAACCGGCCCAAGGCTGAGTGACGAAAGGCGTATGGGGGCTTCCGCCCGCACTTCGCTTGAACGCGTGAGCCGCTTGAAAATGATGGCCGGATCGCACCGACACAAACCGTCGTGATCAAGGGATTAGGGTCTTTTCGCCCGCTTCTGCCACGGAAATGACCGCGTTGTTGCGCAATCACCCTTGACGTTGGCGGCCGTTCGCGGCACGTCACGGCACCCAAGAAATTCCATTCCCCCTATCAAGGAGAAGACCATGTCGGATGCTCACGGCGTCGCACGCGATCAGCTTCGTGCTTTCATCGAACGGATCGAACGCCTGGAAGAAGAAAAGAAGACCATCGCCGACGACATCAAGGACGTCTACGGCGAAGCCAAGTCCACCGGCTTCGACGCCAAGATCCTGCGCAAGGTCATTTCGATCCGCAAGCAGGATCACGACGAGCGCATGGAACAGGAAGCGATCCTCGACACCTACCTCCAGGCGCTCGGCATGGTGCCGGCAGCCGACGAGGAATAAGGCAGGACTTTAGGGGCCGCCGGCAGGCGGCCTTCGCCTGCCGCGCGTAAACGCCGCAGTAGAGACGCCCATGCATCCGGAGCCGGCGTAAGGCGAAGGTAGACGACAGACACGAAAAAGCCCGCCAGGTCGGCGGGCTTTTTCGTGTCTGTGCTTGGTGGAAGCTCAGTTGGTGCTGAACTTCTTCACTTCCATGAAGTTGACGGCATTGCCGCTGAAGCGGGCCGTGTCGACGTTTGGTCCGGCGCTGCTGGAGAAGCCGGCCGCATAGACCGTCGTCGGGGCAGTCCGCAGGGACTTGCTGACGAAGCGCGGCGCCTTCACCGGCTTGGAAAGCGTTGCGACGCGGCCAGTCGAAAGCGCCCATTCGGAGATGATCTTCTGGGTCAGCTTCGGTTCGGCGCGCACCGACGAGCGGGTCGCGGCATCGGCGTCGTTCTTCTTCGGTCGGCCGCCCTTGGCCGGCGCTTCCGCCTGCGTGTCAAACGCGCTGTCGAAGATCGCGGCGCGTGCATTATTGCCCGACTGCGGCGCGTAGGCTGCCATCTCGATCGGCTGCGGCTGGGCAACCGGCTGGCGCTCAGCCGGGGTCGGCTGGGCAAGCGCCACACGGGTCTTGGCTTCGGCCGCCACATCGCGCGGTGGTTCTGCGGATGCCACGACCGGGCGCTCCGCGAAGGAGGGGATCACGACCTGTGCATCGGCAACGGCGGCAAGCGCCGCGTCACCCGCGGGCCGCATGGCCGGAACCGGCACGAAACCGAGCGCCTGCATGTCCGGCTCAGCATCGGCGGATGCGACGAGCGTGTTCATGTCGCGGCGGTCAAGCATTTGCGGGACCGGAACCTTCATCGAACCGAGGTCGGCAAATTCGCTCGGCATTTCCGAGGTTGGCGGCAGGGCTGCGGCAAGCGCTTCCTGGGCCGGGTTCTTCTCCGGCGCGACGAGAGCCACGGCTACGCCAGCATCGGCAGGCGCCTGCTTGAAGGCGGGCCGCACGGCCGGAACCGGCGCATTGATGTTCTGTTCGGCAGCAACCGTCGGCTCGGCGGCGACAGAACCGGCGACGCCGGGCAACGCTTCCTGAGCGGCGGGCGCAGCAGCCGTCTGCACCTTGGCAGCAGGCGCAGCACCACCTTCGTCATCGGTACCGGGGCCGGCTGCGATTGCCGAGGGTTCTTCATCCTCGTCACCGCCGCCGCCAAACAGCATGGCAAACAGGTTGCCGCGACGCTTGCCGCTGGCCGTATCGCCCGGACCGGTATCGCCACCGCCAGCGACCTGGATCGCCGAGGCACCGACGCGACGCTTGTAGTCGGCAACCGCCTGGTCATAACCGGGAAGCGGCTTACCATCGGACGGCAAATGCATGGTCTTTCCGTCGGGGAAGAGGCGTGCCAGTTCGGCACGGCTCATGCGCGGCCAGGCGCGAACGCCACCGACGTCCATGTGAACGAAAGGCGAGCCGGATGTCGGGTAATAGCCGACGCCGCCCACCTGGAATTTCACGCCGATTTCACGCAGCGTCTTCAGCTTCACATCAGGCAGATAGAAGTCCATCGCCTTGCCGAGCATGTGCTGGCTCTTCTTGGCGACACCCTTAGAGCGCGAACGCAGCATTCCGTTGGTCGCCGGCGAACGATAGGCCGAGACGACGTGGATGTAATCGCGCGAGCCGCTCTTCTGGTAAACTTCCCAGACGAGATCGAGCAGGCGCGGATCCATCTTCGTCGGCTCGTTACGTCGCCAGTCGCGCAGGAAGCGGTTGATTTCCTGCAGGCCCTTGGCGTCATAGCGGCCATTGCGCTTGAAGGTGATCTGCGCCTTTTCCTGGGTATGGATGAAATAGAGCTTCAGTGTCCGGGTCTGGCCTGCGGCCTCCACGGGAGGAGCAAAACCAGGCGTCACGAGGGCAGCCGCAAGAGCAACGGATGTCAGAACCTGCGGCACCCGGCGGGTGACCGCCGCGCAGACTCTAGCTAAGGAGCCGAGCGGCTTCTTAAAACCGAACAAATTTGGCATTCAATCCCCGTCCGACGGACAACCGTGCTTCGCTGTCTCAGATGACTGTCAAATAAGGTGACAGCATGGCAAATTTGCCACAGTCGTCACCGCCCCTTATAATATAGTGAATACTTCACTAACAAGGTCTAAACGGCGGTGACTGAATAGCACGGCTAATGAATCGTGAATGCGTCGATTTTATGCCGCCTCTCTCAAAGGGTTATCGGGATCGATGCCATAATCCTTCAGCTTGCGGTAGAGGGTAGACCGGCCGATACCGAGCTTGCGGGCCACCTGGCTCATCTGGCCGCGGTAGAATTTCAGCGCAAAACGAATCAGTTCCTCCTCGACTTCCGCAAGCTTGCGCACGTCTCCGCCCTCGTCGACGCTGGCGATCGCGTTCTCCATGCGTGCGTCGCCGGAGGCCTCTGCCTCCATGGATTTCGCCGCACTCGCAAAGTCCGGATAGACGCTCGACACGGTCTCGCCGCCAGCCGCCGCCCGCTCCGGACCAGCCTCGCCCCAGGAGAAACCGGCGCGGTCGGAAACCACATAGCCGGGGATCTGGGTGGCGATCTGCGGGAAATCCTTCACCGTCAGCTCATTGCCCTCGGCAAGCACGACGGCGCGGAAGATCGCGTTTTCGAGCTGGCGGATATTGCCCGGCCAGTCATAGGCCGTCAGAAGCGCCAGCGCGCCGCTCGATACCGTCAGCGGCTGGTTCAGCCGCTGCTCGGCGGCAAAGCGCTCGACGAAGGAGCGCACCAGCACCGGGATATCTTCCTTGCGCCGGCGGAGCGCGGGGATGGTGATCGGGAAAACGTTGAGGCGATAGTAAAGATCCTCGCGGAACCGCCCTTCGCGCACTTCGTTGATCAGGTCCTTGTTGGTGGCCGAGATCAGCCGGACATTGACCTTCTGCGGATGGCGCGCACCGATCGTCTCGACCTCGCCCTGCTGAACCGCGCGCAGAAGCTTCACCTGGACTTCCAGCGGCAGGTCGCCGATCTCGTCGAGGAACAGGGTCCCCCCGTCGGCATCGACGAACTTGCCCGCATGCTTTTCGGTCGCGCCGGTAAAGGCGCCCTTCTCGTGGCCGAAGAGAATGCTCTCGACCAGATTGTGCGGGATGGCGCCACAGTTGACGGTGATGAAGGGCTTGCCCACCCGGTCGCTTGCCGACTGGATGGCGCGCGCCACCATTTCCTTGCCGACGCCGCTCTCGCCTTCGAGCACGACCGGAATGTTCGACTGCGCGGCGCGGCGCGCAAGGTCGATCACCCGGATCATCGCCGGGCTTGCAGAGACGATGTCGTCGAAGCCGACGGCGCCGCCGCGCGGACGGCGCGAGGTTTTGACCTTGCCGTCACGGCTCGCCATCTTTAGCGCGTTACCGATCGCCACCGACAGCCGCTCCGGAGAGACCGGCTTGACCAGGAAATCGAAGGCTCCGGCCTGCATCGCGTGCACCACGGTCTCGATGCCACCCTGTCCGGTCTGGACGATGACGGGCGTGTCGACGCCGCGCTCGGCCAGTGCTTCGAGGAAGCCATGGCCGTTCATTTCCGGCATCAGGAGATCGAGCAGGATGACATTGATCATGCCGCCCTTGCGCCCCAGCAGCTCCAGACCGCTGCGGCCGTTATCGGCGAGATGCGCCACATGACCGAGACGCTCAATCATGTTCGTCAGCAACCGGCGCTGCACCGGATCGTCATCAATGACCAGAATGTGTGATGTCACGGAAGCCTCCTGCTCTGGACACGCGGTACTCTTTGGCCAACCTCATGTGCCAAATCACGTCAGGCATCTGTGCCATAAAGGGCTGAACATCATGTTTTGAGAAATGCTTGCATTTTATCCATTGCCGGCGATAGCAATGGGGCCCATATCGCTTGCCTCTTCCTGTCACGAACGAGAGAAATCCGACGATGACCTTCCGCCCCTTCGCCCCCGAGCAATTTGTTGTCCGCGCCGCCGCCGGCCAGAGCCATGGCGCGGTCGCCGACCTCGGTGACCTACCCTCCTGGCGGCTGGAGGACCTCTATCCCTCCGCGTCCTCGGATGCGTTTCGCAACGATATGAAGAAGGCCGATGCCGACGCAATCGCCTTCGAGGCCAAGTGGAAGGGCAAGCTGGCCGAAGCGGCGACGAAGAGCGGTGACACCGGCATCGGCGCTGCCGTGCGGGAATTCGAGGCGCTCGAAGACATCATGGGGCGCATCGCCTCCTTTGCCGGTCTCACCTATTTCTCCGACACGTCGAAGCCCGAAAACGGCAAGCTCTATGGCGACGTGCAGTCGAAGCTCACCGACATGTCGGCGCATCTCTTGTTCTTCTCCTTGGAGCTGAACCGGATCGACGACGCGATCCTCGACAAGGCGCTCGAAACAGATGCGCTCGCCGCCCATTACAAGCCCTGGCTGACCGACCTGCGCATGGACAAGCCCTATCAGCTCGACGACAAGCTGGAGCAGCTTTTCCTGGAGAAATCGATGACGGGCGCAGCCGCCTTCAACCGGCTGTTCGACGAGACGATGGCAAGCCTCACCTTCACGGTCGACGGTGAAACGTTGCCGCTCGAGGTCACCCTGAACCTGCTTCAGGACCCGTCGAGCGATGTTCGCAAGAAGGCGGCGATGGCGCTGGCGGAAACCTTCAAGGCCAACATCCGCACCTTCACGCTGATCACCAATACGCTCGCCAAGGACAAGGAAATCTCCGACCGCTGGCGCGGCTTCAAGGATATCGCCGACAGCCGGCATCTGGCCAACCGCGTCGAGCGCGAGGTCGTGGACGCGCTCGCAGAAGCGGTCAAATCCGCCTATCCGCGCCTGTCGCACCGCTACTATTCGCTGAAGGCCAAGTGGCTCGGCATGGAACAGATGGATTTCTGGGACCGCAACGCGCCGTTGCCGGAAACGCCGAATGCGCTGATCTCCTGGGACGAAGCCAAGGACACGGTGCTCTCCGCCTACAATGCCTTCGCTCCGGAAATGGCCGATATCGCCCGCCGCTTCTTCGACGAGCGCTGGATCGACGCGCCGGTGCGCCCCGGCAAGGCGCCGGGCGCCTTTGCCCACCCGACGGTGCCGTCGGCCCACCCCTATGTGCTCGTCAATTATATGGGCAAGCCGCGCGACGTGATGACGCTCGCCCACGAACTCGGCCATGGCGTGCATCAGGTGCTCGCCGGCGGTCAGGGCGCGCTGATGGCCTCGACCCCGCTGACGCTCGCCGAAACCGCGTCCGTCTTCGGCGAGATGCTGACTTTCCGTGCGCTGCTCGACCAGACGAAGGACAAGCGCGAGCGCAAGGCCATGCTCTCCCAGAAGGTCGAGGACATGATCAACACGGTCGTGCGCCAGATCGCCTTCTACGAGTTCGAGCGCAAGGTGCACACCGCGCGCAAGGAAGGCGAGCTGACGGCCGACGATATCGGTAAGCTGTGGCTGTCGGTGCAGAACGAGAGCCTTGGCCCGGCCATCCGGATTTCCGAAGGCTACGAGACCTACTGGGCCTATATCCCGCACTTCATCCATTCGCCCTTCTACGTCTATGCCTATGCCTTCGGCGACTGCCTGGTGAACTCGCTCTACGCCGTCTACCAGAACGCCGAACAGGGCTTCCAGGACAAGTACTTCGAGCTTCTGAAGGCCGGCGGCACCAAGCACCATTCCGAACTGCTCGCCCCCTTCGGCCTCGATGCCACCGATCCGTCGTTCTGGGCACAGGGACTGTCGATGATCGAAGGGCTCATCGACGAACTCGAAGCGCTTGATAAGGCCTGATCCGGACAAAACGTCCGGATCACGGCGCGATCGACAAGACGACTTTATGAGCGACACTGCACCCTATGTGCTGTTCCGGGACGACAGCGAAAGCCGCACCACGGTTTTCGCATCGCCTTCGCGCGTCATTACGGCCCGCACGAAGGCCGAATTTGTCCGCGGCCTTGCCGCGCTTGAACGCGCGCACAAATCAGGCAAATGGATTGCCGGCTTCATGTCCTATGAGGCCGGCCACCTCTTCGAAGAGAAGCTCGAGGGTTTTGCCGAGGAAAATCGCAAGACGCCGCTGATGTCATTCGGCATCTTCGATGCGCCGAGCGAGGATCATCCCCTCGCCGAACCGCAGCGGCGCACCGAGAACGAACCCTTCTTGAGCGAACCGCGAGCCGGCTGGGATTTCGATACCTACCGCGAACGTTTCGACCGCCTGCACCTGCATCTGCGAAAGGGCGATTGTTACCAGGCAAACCTGACGATGCCGATCCATGCCCGCTGGTCCGGCGACCCGCGCGCAGCCTTCTGGTCGCTGATCGACCGACAGCCGGTCAAATACGGCGCGCTCGTCGCGCTCGACGGGCCAGTGCTCCTGTCGCGCTCGCCGGAGCTTTTCTTCCGTGTCGATGCGGACGGCTGGATCGAGACCCACCCGATGAAGGGGACGGCCAAGCGCGGCGCGTCGGCGCTGGAAGACGCCGAGATCATCGCCGCCATGCGCGCCGACGAAAAGACCCAGGCCGAAAACCGGATGATCGTCGATCTCCTGCGCAATGACATCTCGCGCATCACCGAGGTCGGCACGCTTGATGTCCCCAAGCTCTTCGACATCGAGACCTACCCGACCGTGCACCAGATGGTGAGCCACGTCCGAGCAAAGCTCCTGCCCGAGATCAGCCTCAAGGATATTTTCACGGCGCTCTTCCCCTGCGGCTCGATCACCGGGGCGCCGAAGATGCGCGCCATGGAAATCCTGCACGACCTGGAAGACGGTCCCCGCGACGCCTATTGCGGCGCCATCGGTTTCATCGCCCCGAACGGCGTGATGCGGTTCAGCGTCGCGATCCGGACGATATCGCTCTTCGAAAATGGCGATGCCGTCTTTAATGTCGGCGGCGGCATCGTCTTCGACAGCACCGCCCAGTCCGAATACGAAGAGTGCCTCCTGAAGGCCCGCTTTGCCGTTGGCGACGACAGGATCGCGCTCGGCGAAGGCGATGTCGCGCCCGCCGACGACGCGGTCGTCCGATGACGGATTTCTCGTTGATCGAAACCCTGCGCTACGAGCCCGAAGCCGGTTTCATCCGCCTGCGTCTGCACCTCGCGCGGCTGGTCCGATCCGCCCGCCGTCTCGGCATTTCGGGCGCCGATGGCGCGCAGGCCGCGCTGCTTGCAGCGGTCAAGGCCGGCGATGGCGGCGCCGCGCTTCGCGTTCGCCTCGAGCTCTTCCCGGACGGCCATATCGAGGTGAAGACCGCCCCCTTCGCGCCGCTACCCCAAGATACGGTCTGGCGGGTACGGGTTGCCAGCACCCGGCTGAAGTCGGGCGATCCGCTGCTGCGCTACAAGACCAGTCGCCGCGCCGCCTATGAGGCAGCCCGCGGCGAGTTCGGCCCGAGCGAGGCCGACGAAGTTCTGCTTCTGAACGAGAAGGATGAGGTCTGCGAAGGCACGATCACCTCCGTCTTCCTCGACGACGGCAGCGGCATCCTCAAGACGCCGCCGATCGCCTGCGGCCTGCTTGCCGGCGTGCTGCGTACCGAGCTCATCTGCCAGCGCCGCGCGCGAGTTGCGCGGCTTTCACTTGACGACCTCGCCCGCGGCAACCTTTATCTCGGCAATTCGCTACGGGGCCTGATCCGGGTGAACCTCCTGGTCTGAGCCGGGAAGCGTGTGGCGCCTGACCTGGTCCCGCCCATCGCGCTTGGCGAGATAGAGCGCCTGATCGGCGCGTGCATAGAGGTCGCTGACCGTGTCCCCGTCGCGATACTCCGCAACCCCGACCGAACAGGTGTAGAAGAACTCCGGGATGTTCTCGAGCGGGCGGGAATTGCGCACCCGTTCGAGCAGACGATCGAGAATGCGGTGGCCCTCGCTGATGGTGGTATCAGGCAGGATGAGCATGAATTCCTCGCCGCCAATCCGGCCGAAGCAGTCCGAACGGCGAACGAATTCCTGCATCTGCCGGGCGAAATCGAGCAACACCTCGTCGCCGCGCTGGTGCCCATGGCGGTCGTTGATCGCCTTGAAGTAATCGATGTCGATGATCGCGACGCAGCCCCACATATGCGGGTTCTCGGCGCAATTGGCGATGAATTCGGTGAGCCGGCCCATCGTGTAGCGACGGTTGGGAACGCTCGTCAACTCGTCCACCTGGGCGGCCCGAAGCGCGAAGTCGCGGTCCTGCCTGAGCTCGCGCTCCTCCGCATGGATGGCCGTCACGTCGACGGCGATGCACAGCATGCAGCCGTCCGCGTCCACTGTCTCCGTCATCCACATCCAGCGACCGTCGTGCAGGTCGGTTTCCATGGCGCGGAACGGCACCTTGCCGCGCCGATGCATCGTCGAGGCGATCCAGGCATCGATGTCTTCGGTCTTCAGGATCGTTCCGTGGCCGGCAGCGTGGTTCCGGCGCATGATTTCCTCCCAGGTCGGGCTCTCATCCGGGCCGACATGGTAGGCTGCGCGGAATGCCGGATTGGCAAACCGCAGGCGATCATGCTGGTCGTAGAGCGCGATCAGCACGGGTGTTTTGCTCTGTAAGGCCGCAAGAGCCTTGAGATGACTACCGGTCACGGTCTGTCACGCCTCCGGGTCGGACAACGATCAATTATGGCGCGAAGCGGATGCTTCTAGCGAAGCTATAGCACGAACAGCTTGTGGCAAGCGTTTCATCGTGCGAAACGATAGGGATATGGTTAAATCACAGCCTTGGTGCGGCCGGTGAGCATGAAGCATACGCCTTACGACGGTTCTTCAAAACCTTTCACCATCGGCCTTGCCCAGCTCGACCCCGATCGCTGGATCGAGCCGGACGACCAGCTGCAGCACTACCTCTGCGAAAAGAAGCGGCTGCTTGCGCAAGCGCGCGGTACCGTGTTCGCCGCCGCTGACGGAACGCAGGACGCGCAGCGCGAACTGCTCGATGTTCTGCTCGACTACCTGCCGGCCGCCTATCCAGAGATCTACCGCCGCGACGGCGACCGCATGATCGTCGGCGGCGAGCCCGTGCCGCTCGACGGCGATGAGCCGCTGGCCGTTTCGGGCTCGCTGGTCCAGGACGATCTTGCCATCATGCAGAAGACCGACGACGGCTGGCGCCTCAACGCCGCCTATGTCGCCTTTCCTTCCTCCTGGTCGCTCGCCGAAAAATACGGCCGCACCATGAACGAGATCCATGGCCCCGTCCCGGGCTTCGAGCATGGCACCCGCAACGCCGAGCTGATTGCCCGGATGTTCGACAATCTGCCGCCGGGCCGTTTCGTCGAGCGCTTCAACTGGGCGGTCAATGTCGACGGCGCGCTGCACCTGCCGAAATCGAAGTCCGAGGGCATTGCCGCCAGTGCCATCGAGATGACCGAGGAGCGTACCTTCATCCGCATCGAACGGCAGACGCTGCGCAAGCTGCCTGAGACCGGCGCGCTCGTCTTCACCATCCGCATCTATTCGGACCCGCTGGTGATGCTGCGCAAGCGGCCGGATGCCGCAGCGCTGGCCGCGTCCTTCGTCGAACAGCTGCGCGCCCTGACCTTGCCGCAGGCCGCCTACAAGGGGCTTGTCAGCAAGCGGGACGGGCTGATTGCAGCACTGCTTACGATCGCCGGTTAAGCACACTCTCAAATAGCGGTTGACCGACCGGCTCTTTATTGTGACAGCAATCTATGCTCTACAGCGCCGCGTGCCCCACGGGCACAGCGGCCGTTTCGGCACACTCGCACGAGCCAGACAGCGGCCACAGCCGCTTCCTCATGCTTAGTCACCCACCGCCACAGGGAAAGTTTTCTCAGGAGTAAGACAAAAATGGCAGATACCACCTATCCGGTTTACGGCGAGATCACCGGTCCGATCGTCATGATCGGTTTCGGCTCGATCGGTCGCGGCACCTTGCCGCTGATCGAGCGCCACTTCAAATACGACAAGAACCGGTTGATCGTGGTCGAGCCCCGTGAGGACGCTGCCGACAACGAGCTGTTCGAACGGCATGGCGTACGCCACGTTCGCGCGCATGTGACGAAGGACAACTACAAGGAACTGCTGAAGCCGCTTCTCACCGAAGGTGAAGGCCAGGGCTTCTGCGTCAACCTGTCGGTCGACACCGGCTCGGTCGATCTGATGAGGATGTGCCGCAAGCTTGACGTTCTCTACATCGACACGGTCGTCGAGCCGTGGCTCGGCTTCTATTTCGACAGCGAAATGGACAATGCCGAGCGCACCAACTATGCGCTGCGCGAAACCCTGCGCAAGGAAAAGGAAAAGAACCCGGGCGGCACGACCGCGGTTTCCACCTGCGGCGCCAATCCGGGCATGGTCTCCTGGTTCGTCAAGCAGGGCCTCCTCAACCTCGCCAACGACCTCGGCGTAAAGTTCGAAGAGCCGCATCAGGACGACCGCGAAGGCTGGGCCAAGCTGATGAAGAAGGTCGGCGTCAAGGGCGTGCACATCGCCGAGCGCGACACCCAGCGCACCAAGAACCCGAAGCCGTTCAACACCTTCTGGAACACCTGGTCGGTCGAAGGCTTCATCTCCGAGGGCTTGCAGCCGGCCGAACTCGGCTGGGGCACCCATGAAAACTGGATGCCGAAGAACGCCAAGAAGCACAAGAAGGGCTGCAAGGCGGCGATCTACCTGGAGCAGCCGGGCGCCAACACCCGCGTGCGCAGCTGGTGCCCGACCCCCGGCCCGCAGTATGGCTTCCTCGTGACCCACAACGAGGCGATCTCGATCGCCGACTTCTTCACGGTTCGCGACAAGGACGGCGAAGTCACCTACCGCCCGACCTGCCACTACGCCTACCATCCGGCCAACGACGCCGTTCTGTCGCTGCACGAGATGTTCGGCAACGGCGGCAACGCCCAGCCGGTGCACCACGTCCTTGACGAAAAGGAACTGGTCGACGGCGTCGACGAACTCGGCGTGCTGCTCTACGGCCACGACAAGAACGCCTACTGGTTCGGCTCGCGCCTGTCGCTGGAAGAAACCCGCCGCATCGCGCCTTACCAGAACGCCACCGGTCTGCAGGTGACCTCGGCCGTTCTCGCCGGCATGGTCTGGGCTCTCGAGAACCCGAAGGCCGGCATCGTCGAAGCCGACGAGATGGACTACAAGCGTTGCCTCGAAGTCCAGCTGCCCTACCTCGGCCCGGTCGAAGGTCACTACACCGACTGGACCCCGCTCGACGGTCGCCCGGGCCTGTTCCCGGAAGACATCGACACCAAGGATCCGTGGCAGTTCAAGAACATCCTCGTTCGCTAAGCTGCTGAGACGTAAGCGCATCCGGCCCGGGACACGAACGTGCCCCGGGCCTTTTCATCTCTGGCGGAAAAGCCCGAGGCCGCGGCCTGCCGCTCTTGCTTTCAACTCATGATCGCGGCATGGTCTGCCGGAATGAAACAATCCGCTCGACCCAAACGCGGGGGAAATCGCCTATGAAGCCATTCGCCGTTCTGACCCTAATCGCAACCGCGGCCGCGCTTGCCTCCTGCCAGTCGTCGCCACGGATCATCGATAACGGTGGACAGCCGGCACGCCAGGCATCAGGCGTCGAGGGCTCCTGGGTCGACCCGAACGGTATCGTCTCGACATTTGCCGGCGGTACCTTCTCCACGCGCACGACCGACACCAACCAGCTGCTCGCCTCGGGCAACTACGTCAAGACGAGCCCGACGCTTGTCGAGATCAACATGACCTCGCTGGTGCGCAACACTCAGTCCAAGGTCGCTTGCGCTCTGGTCACGCAGAACCAGCTCAACTGCACCACCGACGCCGGGGCACAGTTCTCGCTCGCGCGTCGCGGCTAATTGAGAAAACAGGCATGTATCAAAGGCCCCTCCGGGGCCTTTTTTCGTTGCAGGGCCGTGGTTTACCCTCGTTGCAATTTGGCAAGCCCCTCGAAGCTTTAACGCTTGAAGTCGCCCGCAAGTGATGAAAACATCCGGCCCGGCAAAGCCACCCCGATCGTGGGGACCGGATCCGTTTCGACGGCCGGATACGGTCGGACGACAATAGGCAAAAAACAGGAGAACATCATGATCAGACATGTGCGGACCGGCCTGATGACCGCGTCCATTCTTGCCCTTTCCTCGGGCGCAGCCTTCGCCGATTATGAATTGAACATCCTGCATATCAACGACCTTCATTCCCGCATCGAATCGATCAACAAGTTCGATTCCACCTGCTCGGCGGAAGAGGAAGGCAAGAACGAGTGCTTCGGCGGCGTCGCGCGCCTGAAAGCGCTGATCGACCAGAAGCGCCAGGACCTCTCGGGCAAGAACTTGCTGCTCTTGAACGCCGGCGACAACTTCCAGGGCTCGCTGTTCTTCACCACCTACAAGGGCCTGGCGGAAGCCGAATTCCTCAACCTGATGAAGTTCGACGCGATGACCGTCGGCAACCATGAATTCGACGAGAGCGAAGACGGCCTTGCCGGCTTCCTCGACAAGATCGCCTTCCCTGTTGTCACCGCCAACGTGCTGCCGAGCGTCAAGTCGAAGATCGGCGACCGCATCAAGCCGTCGCTCGTGCTCGACGTCGGCGGCCAGAAGGTCGGCATCGTCGGCGCGGTTGCCAACGACACGCCGGAACTCTCCTCCCCCGGCCCGGACATCCTGATCGGTGACGACGTCGCCACCACCACGGCAGCCGTCGAAGAACTGAAGAAGCAGGGCGTCGATAAGATTATCGCACTCACCCATGTCGGCTATCCGCGCGACCTCGCGGCCATCGCCAAGATCCCGGATGTCGATGTCGTCGTCGGCGGCCACTCGCACAGCCTGCTCTCCAACACCGATGCGAAGGCCGAGGGTCCTTACCCGACGATGGTCGACAACCCCGGCGGTTACAAGGTTCCGGTGGTCCAGGCCGGCTCCTACACCAAGTATCTCGGCGACCTCGTCGTCACCTTCGACGACAAGGGCGTGGTCAAGTCTGCCAAGGGCGACCCGATCCTCGTCGACAGCTCGATCAAGCCGGATGAGGCAGTGCTTGCCCGCGTCGCCGAACTCGGCAAGCCGATCGAAGAGCTACGCTCGAAGATCATCGCCAAGACCGAAGCGCCGATCGACGGCTCGCGTGAGAATTGCCGCGCCAAAGAGTGCGAGATGGGCAGCCTGCTCACCGACGCCATGCTCGACCGCGTCAAGGGCCAGGGCGTGACCATCGCCATCACCAACGGCGGCGGTCTGCGCGCTTCCATCGATGCCGGCGACGTTTCGATGGGCGAAGCCATCACCGTGCTGCCGTTCCAGAACACCGTTGCGACCTTCCAGATCAAGGGCGACGGCATTCGCGCAGCGCTTGAAAACGGCCTCAGCAAGCTCGAGGAAGCTGGCGGCCGTTTCCCGCAGGTGGCCGGCATGAAGTTCTCCTTCGACAAGTCGAAGCCGGTCGGCAGCCGCGTCGTCTCGGTCGAGGTGAAGGAGGGCGAGGCCTATGTCCCGCTCGATCCGGCCAAGACCTATTCGCTCGTCACCAACAACTACATGCGCAATGGCGGCGACGGCTACGACGTCTTCAAGACGCAGGGTGAAAACGCCTACGACTACGGTCCGGGCCTCGAAACCGTGCTTGCCGACTACCTCGCCGCCCACCAGCCGTTCAAGCCCTATACCGATGGCCGCATCACCGAGGTCGCTTCGGCGGCCGGTGCGGCAACGGCCGAGCCGGCGGCGGACGCAAAGCCTGCTGCCGACGCCACGGCAGCCCAGCCGGCGGCAACGGCCGGCGGCACCGCGGCAGCGAGCGGCCCGCAGAAGCATGTGATCGCCAAGGGCGACACGCTCTGGGACCTCGCCAAGGCTTTCTACGGCGAAGGCGCGCTCTGGAAGAAGATCTCCGACGCCAACGGCAAGCCGGCGCCGCGCCACCTGCATGTCGGCACGGAACTGGAGATTCCGGCAAAGTAAGACAATTTGCCTCTCCTTTCAGAGCCGGCGCGGGCTTCCCCGCGCCGGCTTTTCTTTTTAGAAGAACTGGAAACCGAAGGAACGAAAGCGGTGTCCCGATACGGGGACCCGACGAGGATGAAGATGACCGATCAGCTTGCCGTGACCACTCCTGCCAACCACCCTTCCGTCAAATCCGGAAAGGTCGGCATCCTGCTGGTCAATCTCGGCACCCCCGACGGCACCGACTACACCTCGATGCGCCGGTACCTCAAAGAGTTCCTGACCGACCGCCGGGTGATCGAGTGGTCGCGGCTGTTCTGGTATCCGATCCTGTTCGGCATCGTGCTCAACACCCGCCCCGGCAAGGTCGGCAAGGCCTACGAGATGATTTGGAACAAGGATCTGAACGAGAGCTACTTGCGCACCTATACCCGCAACCAGGCGACGCTGATGGCAAAAAGCTTTGCCGACCAGTCCAACGTGATCGTCGACTGGGGCATGCGTTACGGCCAGCCGTCGATCGCCTCGCGCATGGAGACCCTGCAGAAGGCCGGATGCGAGCGCATCCTTGTCTTCCCGCTCTATCCGCAATATGCCGCCGCCACCACGGCCACCGTCAACGACAAGGCCTTCGAGGCGCTTCTGAAGATGCGCTGGCAGCCAGCGCTGCGCACCGTCCCGCCTTATCACGACGACCCCGTCTACATCGACGCCCTGGCGACCTCGATCGAGCGTCACCTGGCGACGCTCGACTGGGAGCCGGAAGTGGTGCTCACCTCCTTCCACGGCATTCCGAAGAGCTACTTCGACAAGGGCGACCCCTATTACTGCCAGTGCCAGAAGACCGCGCGGCTGCTGCGCGAAAAGCTCGGCTGGGCGAAGGACAAGCTTCAGGTCACCTTCCAGTCGCGCTTCGGGCCCGAGGAATGGCTGCAACCCTACACCGACAAGACGGTCGAAAAGCTCGCCCAGGATGGCGTCAAGCGCATCGCCGTGCTCAATCCCGGCTTCGTCTCCGACTGTCTGGAAACGCTGGAAGAGATCGCCGAGCAGGCGGCTGAGAGCTTCCATCACAATGGCGGCGAGAAGTTCACCCACATCCCCTGTCTGAACGACAGCGCCGAAGGCATGGCCGTGCTCGAACACGTCGTGCGCCGGGAGCTTGCCGGCTGGCTTTGAGCCTCCCGCCAGCCCATTTGAAAACGGCACGCCGATCACCACCTCAGGATGAAGGAGCCGCGCGCTTGCCCACCGGCGAGTGCGCCCTTCTAACATTTTGAATTTACGCGCAATCCGCGGAAAACCGATTCCGAACGGAACCGGAATACGCTAGACTGCAGCCACAGGTCGAGATTGCAATTTAAGGGGGTATATCTTGGGCGGAATGGATATCGTCGTCATTGGCTTCGTGGTGCTTATCATCCTGATCCTCTTCATGGGGATCAAGACGGTGCCGCAGGGCTACCGCTATACGATCGAACGCTTTGGTCGTTACACGAAAACGCTGGAACCCGGTCTCAACCTGATCGTTCCCTTCATCGACCGGATCGGTGCGAAGATGAACGTGATGGAACAGGTGCTCGACGTACCGACCCAGGAAGTCATCACCAAGGACAATGCCAGCGTCTCGGCCGATGCCGTCGCCTTCTATCAGATCCTGAACGCGGCGCAGGCCGCCTACCAGGTCGCGCACCTGGAAAACGCCATCCTGAACTTGACGATGACCAACATCCGCTCGGTCATGGGTTCGATGGATCTCGACGAGCTCTTGTCCAACCGCGATACGATCAATGACAGGCTGCTGCATGTCGTCGACGAAGCCGCCAGCCCCTGGGGCATCAAGATCACCCGCGTCGAGATCAAGGACATCGCACCGCCGAAGGACCTGGTCGATGCCATGGCGCGGCAGATGAAGGCCGAGCGCGAGAAGCGCGCGCAGGTGCTGGAAGCCGAAGGTGCCAGAAACGCGCAGATCCTGCGCGCCGAAGGCGCAAAGCAGTCGGCGATCCTGCAGGCTGAAGGCCAGCGTGAAGCAGCCTTCCGCGACGCCGAAGCGCGCGAACGTCTGGCGGAAGCCGAGGCGAAAGCGACCAAGATGGTCTCCGAGGCCATTGCGGCCGGCGACGTGCAGGCGATCAACTACTTCGTCGCGCAGAAGTATACCGAAGCGCTCGCTTCGATCGGCACCGCCAACAACCAGAAGATCGTGCTGATGCCGATGGAAGCCTCGGCGCTGATCGGTTCGCTCGGCGGTATCGGCGCCATCGCCAAGGAAGTCTTCGGCAACGGTGACACCACGCCGGCGAGACCGCGCCAGTCGACGCCGCGCACCACGCCGGCCTTCCCGGCCGATCCCTCGCAAGGGAAGTAACCCATGATCGAACGCGCCATTCAAGAACTCGGGCCCTGGAGCTGGTGGGTTCTGGGTTTCGTGCTTCTGGCAGCCGAGCTCGTCGCGCCCGGCGTGTTCCTGATCTGGATCGGCGTCGCGGCCCTTGTCGTCGGCATCCTGTCCCTCCTCCTTTGGGAGGTCGGTTTCTGGATTTGGCAGGTTCAGCTGGTGCTTTTCGCCCTGCTGTCGGTAGCGGCCGTTCTGCTCGGCCGCCGCTTCGTTCTCTCCACCTCCGAGATATCCGACGAGCCGCTGTTGAACCAGCGCGCCGAAAGCCTCGTCGGACGCACGGCGGTGTTGGAGAAGCCGATCGCCGAGGGCCGAGGACGGATCCGGCTCGACGACACGTTCTGGATCGTCGAGGGGCCGGACCTTCCGGCCGGCACGCGGGTGCGCGTCGTTTCCACCAACGGCCGCAACCTGACCGTCGAAGGCGTAACCGCAAGCGGCTGATGCCACGACGTTTTTTCCGCTTGGAAACGATTGCTTAACCACGTCGCTTTACGATTGCGAAAGGATTGCAATCAGACTCGTGGACAAACGGCATATGGTGCCAGGCACATCTCGCTCGACCAAAGGAGACGCGCGGCGTTCGGCCTCGCTGGCGTTGCTGCTGGCTGGCACAGCGCTGCTTGTCCCGACGTCCTTGAACGCCCAGACCGCCACGACCGCGCCGGCGACGACCTATATTGCCGGCACGGCACCGTCAGCCGTCCCGGCCACGACACCCGCGATCACCGATCCGCAGACGACCGGCGCCGTCAGCGCCGACGACCTGACACCGGCTTCAAACGAGGACTACCTCCGCCTGAACCAGCGCGAGCCGACGCTCGACGGCCTGCGGCTGCGGGCCTATGACCCCGAATACGATCGCGCAGCGGGCATTCGCCTCGGCACCTTCACGCTGCGCCCGAGCGTCAGCGAGACCATCAATCACGAATGGCGCAAGGACGGCGACACCAAGACCAACCGCGGCTATCTCGAAACCGGAATTCGCGGCACCTTGACGTCGGACTGGTCGCGGCATCAGCTGACCGTCACCGGCGAAGGCGTGCTGCAGAACAACATCTCCGGCGAGGGCGAGGAAGAGCCGCGCGCCAATGTCGATGCCGAACTGCGCCTCGATCTCTGGGACGAAACGATCGCCCGTCTGCGCGCCGGCTACAGCTTCGAGCGCGAAGACGCCGACGACCCGAATGCGGTTTCCAACGCCAAGAACCAGTCGGCGGTCAACACCTACCGCCTCGGCGCGGCCGTCGAGCGCGATTTCGGCCTGATCCGCGGCTCGGTCGGCATCGATTTCGACCGGCGCACCTATGGTGATGTCGAACTCGAAAACGGCACGAACCTGTCGGTCAAGTATCGAAACCGCAACACCGGCATGCTCACCGCCCGTGTCGGCTACGAACTGTCGCCGGCGCTGATCCCGTTTCTCGAAGCCTCCGTCGGCAAGTCGCTCTACGACCTGCGCCAGGACCCGCTCGGCTTCGAGCGCTCCTATCAGACCTATGCCGGACGCGGCGGTATCGAGCTCGACCTCGGCGAGAAGCTCTATGGCGAGCTCGGCCTCGGCTACGAGACCTACAATTTCGAGGACGATCGCCTCGGCGACCTCCGCGGCCTCTCGATCGATGGCCGTCTCAACTGGTCGCCGCAACGCGGTACCGACGTGCTCTTCGCCGTTTCGACCGACCTCAACCCGTCGACGACGGCGGGCGATGCGGGCTCGATCGACTACAACTTCACCAACATCATCACCCACCAAATGCGCTCGGACCTGGTCGCGCGACTGACGAACAACCTGACGCTCCGCAACTACCCCTCGAACGCCCGTTCGTCGGACGAGACCACCTGGCGCACCGGCGCCGGCCTCACCTACGACATCAACCGTTATTTGGCGCTGACGGGCGACGTCAGCTACGAGCGTACCACCCGCGATCAGGGCGACACCACCGACATCACCCGTGTCGGCGTCGGGTTGACGCTCCGCCGCTGAGGCAATCCGATCATCAGATAAAAAAGGCCGCGCCCGACGGGCGCGGCCTTTCTGCCTTCGAGAAGAGAAAGCCGATTACTTCAGGCTGGCGAGCAGGCTCTTCAGCGGACCTTCCACGGTCGGGCGAATGTCGCCACGCTCGAGCGCAAACGCAACGTTTGCCAGGATGAAGCCGTCCTTGGCGCCACAGTCATAGGTATCGCCACGGAAGTGGTAGGCGGCAAACTGCTGGCTGTCGGAAAGCTTGAGCATGCCGTCGGTCAGCTGGATCTCGTTGCCGGCGCCACGCTCCTGCTTTTCGAGGATAGGGAAGATCTCCGGCTGAAGGATGTAGCGGCCGTTGATGAAGAAGTTCGACGGGGCAGTGCCCGGTGCCGGCTTCTCGACCATCTTGGTGATCTTGAAACCTTCGCCGACCTTGTCGCCGACGCCGACGATGCCGTATTTGTGCGCCTGGTCCGGCGCGCATTCCTCAACCGCGATGACGTTGCCGCCGCTCTGCTCGTAGAGCTCGACCATGCCCTTGAGGCAGCCCTTCTCGCCCTTCATGATCATATCTGGCAGGAGCAGCGCGAAGGGCTCGTTGCCAACGAGTTCACGGGCGCACCAGACTGCATGGCCAAGGCCGAGCGGCGCCTGCTGGCGGGTAAAGCTGGTCGTTCCCGCCTTCGGCAGGATGCGGTCGAGCAGTTCGATCTCAATCTTCTTGTTGCGCTCGCGCAGCGTCTGGTCGAGCTCGACCTGAATGTCGAAATAGTCCTCGATGACAGCCTTGCTGCGGCCGGTCACGAAGATCAGATGCTCGATACCGGCTTCCAGCGCTTCGTCGACCACATATTGAATGACCGGCTTGTCCACCACCGTCAGCATTTCCTTCGGCACGGCCTTGGTCGCCGGCAGGAAACGGGTGCCCAGTCCTGCGACCGGGAACACGGCTTTGCGGACTTTACGCTTGTCGGTCATCGATACCTCCTTGAAAGGATTTCACTCTTAACTCTTGCCGAATGGTCCTGGACGTCAATCCGTCCCGAACCATACAGCGCTCCGTAATGGAGCCGCAATCTCTATGCCGTCAGCTGAACACAGCATGAACCGACGAAACAAATGCATATGCGAACTCCACGACCAACGCTTGACATTTTCTGTGGCCGAAGACGCCACCACATTTTCATGGTAAAGGGTTTGTTGACCACGTTTCTGTAGATTCGTTGCAATCCGGCAATGCAACAAGCGCGGCCGGATCCGAAACAGGAGCCGCCGACGACTGCCCCCACCGTCCAGGCTGGCCCCAGACTGCCACCTTGCGGAGTGATTCGGGCCATGACGGCCGAAGCTCCGCAGAGAAACGGAACCGACAGCTGATGATCAGAAACCGCAGGACGTTTTTCCGTCATATCGCAGCCGCCCTCGTCCTATCCGCCGCCACGCTCGGCACCTCCCCCGCGCGCGCCGATACCGGGTTCCAGAACTGGATCAACGAGTTTTACGCGACCGCCGCTCAGGCAGGCATCACCAAGGCAACCTACCGCCAGGCCTTTGCCGGCGTAAAGTCGCCCGACCAGACGGTGATCGACAAGGCCAACTACCAGCCGGAGTTCAAGCACAAGATCTGGGAATATATCGATTCCCGCGTGAACCCCTACACCAAGCGCGTCGGCCAGGAGATGGCGACCAAGCACGCTCGCACGCTGAACGCGCTGGAGAAACACTTCGGCGTCGACAAGACCATTCTGCTCGCCATCTGGTCGATGGAGTCCAACTACGGCGCCGTGCTGGAAAAGGACGACCGCCTGCACTACGTGCCGCGCGCGCTCGCCACCCTTGCCTATGCGGATCCGAAGCGGTCGAACTATGCCAAGAAGCAGCTGATCGCCGCGCTGAAAATTCTGCAGAAGGGCGATATCACCCCGCGTGAGCTGACCGGCTCCTGGGCGGGCGCCATGGGCCACACCCAGTTCATCCCCACGAGCTACCTGCTCTATGCGGTCGACGCGGACGGGAACGGTCACCGCGACATCTGGAACTCCGTGCCGGACGCGCTGGCAACCGCCGCCAACCTTCTGAAGAAAAACGGCTGGCAGCCGGGCGAGACCTGGGGCTACGAGGTCGCTCCGCCGGCCAATGCCGCGAAGTATTCCGGCCAGACGAAGACGCTCAAGGAATGGGCGTCGCTCGGTTTCGCCCGGCCGAACGGCAAGGGCTTCCGCAATGGCAGCACACGTGCCGAGCTCAAGTTGCCGAGCGGCGGCCAGGGGCCCGGCTTCCTGATGACCAAGAACTTCTTCGTCATCAAGCGCTACAACGCGTCCGACAGCTACGCGCTCGGCGTCGGCCTGCTTGCCGACCAGATCGCCGGCTACCAGGGGATGCAACAGCGCTGGCCGCGCCCGGACGGATCGCTTGATATCAGCGAGAAGTTCGAGTTGCAGAACCGGCTGAAGGAGCTTGGCTACTATAGCGGCGAAGTCGACGGCAACTTCGGCTCCGGCTCCAAGGCCGCGATCCAGGCGTTCCAGTCGAAGAACGGGCTGGCGCCGGATGGAGAGCCGACCCAGATGCTGCTGCGGGCGCTGCGCAACTAGCAGGCTCGAAACGGTTTCACGATCTGCGTATCCGTGAGATAAAAGACCGAAAAGGCGCGCTGCATTCCCTGCGGCGCGCTGATCCGTGACAGCGGCCAGGCGCCGCCGGAACACGTATGAACGGGCAGAAAAGCAGATGACGAGCAAGCGCAGCAGGCAACAGGGCCGGACGCCGTTCGGGATTGCGACGATTATGATCGCGCTCGCGGCCATGCTCACCGTGAGCCTGTTCGCCAGCTTTGCCGAGGCGCAGGAGCGGGTGCAGCGGCGCAATCTGTTCCAGATGCTCTTTGGCGGACTGAGCCGCGAGCGGCCGGTCTATGAGGACCGGGACTATTTTCCCGAACAGCCGCGCCCGAAGCGCCAGCGCCAGCCGCAACAGCGCCAGAAGGGCCTGGGTCAACAGAAGCAGAAGCCGAAACCTGCCGACACCGCTGCCCCGGCGCCCGTGGTGGTGGAAAAGGCGCCGGATGCCAAGAAGGTGCTCGTCGTCGGCGACTTCATGGCCGGTAGCCTTGGCGACGGCCTGAAGACCGCCTTCGAGATGACGCCCGGCATCACCACCGAGACACGCGCGAACGGCTCGTCCGGTCTCGTGCGCGAGGACTATTACAATTGGCCCGGCACGCTGCCGGGCTATGTCGGCGAAGTGAAGCCGTCGGTCATCATCATCAGCTTGGGCGCCAACGATCGCCAGCAGATGCAAATCGGCAGCACCAAGGAGAAGTTCCGCTCCGACCTTTGGACGGAAGAGTATCGCAAACGCGTCAACGCGCTGGCAGCCCTTGCGCGCAAGGAAAAGCTGCCGGTTCTCTGGGTCGGCATGCCACCATTCCAGTCGGCCGCCATGACCGCCGACATGGTCACCTTCAACGGTATCTACCGCGAGGAAATTGAGAAGGTCGGCGGCCAGTTCGTCGACATCTGGGACGGTTTCGTCGACGAGGGCGGCAAATTCGTGCTGACCGGGTCCGACATCAACGGCCAGCAGGTGCGCCTGCGCGGCGCCGACGGCGTCAACCTGACCAAGGCCGGCAAGCGCAAGCTCGCATTTTACGTGGAGAAGGACATCCGCCGGCTGCTCGGCGATGCCGCCGCGACCGACAAAAACGTACCGGGCGCCGACGAACTCAAGGACCTCGTGGTGACCGCACCGCTCGGCAACGAGGATATCGTCAAGACCCAGCCGATCGGCCTGACCGATCCGGCGCTCGATGGCGCCGCATCCCTGCTCGGCGGCGCAGCACCGGACAAGGGCAACGGCAAGAGCCCGCGCGACCTGCTGGTGGGCAAGGGCGACGTCGCCGCCGCCCCGGCCGGCCGCGTCGATGACTTCCGCCTGTCGAAACCGAGCACGGTGATCAGCAACCCGGTGATCCGCAACTAGATCGACGAACAGTCCTGCCCGGCCACAAAAAAAGCCCCGCATCGCTGCGGGGCTTCTTTCATGCTTGGGAGTGAACTTGCTTAGCGCGGCAGGGTCGTCGAGCCCATCAGCGCCTCGTCGATCGCACGTGCCGCCTGGCGGCCTTCGCGGATCGCCCAGACGACGAGCGATTGGCCGCGGCGCACGTCGCCGGCCGTCCAGAGCTTGTCGACTGAGGTCTTGTAGTCGCGCTCGTTGGCGACGACGTTGGTCGAGCCGCGGCGGTCGGTGTTGAGCGTCAGCTTGTCGCCGAGATCCTTGATCACGCTGTTGGTGAAGGGACCACTGAAACCGATGGCGATGAAGGCAAGATCCGCCTTGATGATGAACTCCGTGCCGGCGACCGGCTTGCGGCGATCATCCACCTGGCAGCACTTCACGCCGGTCAGGTTGCCGTCCTCGTCGCCGATGAACTCAAGGGTCGCCACCTGGAACTCGCGGATGGCGCCTTCGGCCTGGCTGGAAGAGGTGCGCATCTTCGTCGCCCAGAACGGCCAGACGGCGAGCTTGTCTTCCTTTTCCGGCGGCTGCGGACGGATGTCGAGCTGGGTCACCTTGACGGCGCCCTGGCGGAAAGCGGTGCCGACACAGTCGGACGCGGTATCACCACCGCCGACGACGACGATATGCTTGCCGCCGGCAAGGATCGGCTGCGACGGCCAGCCGACGCTGTCGATGTTCTCGCGGCCGACGCGGCGGTTCTGCTGGACGAGATAGGGCATCGCGTCATGCACGCCGGCGAACTGGACGCCGGGGATGCCCGCGTCGCGCGGGGTCTCGGAGCCGCCGCAGTAGAGCACGGCGTCATGCTCGTCGAGCAGGCGCTGCATCGGCACATCGACGCCGACATTGATGCCGCAATGGAAAGTGACCCCTTCGCCGCGCATCTGGTCGACGCGGCGATCGATGAAGTTCTTTTCCATCTTGAAGTCCGGGATGCCGTAGCGCAGCAGGCCGCCGGGCTTGGTCTCGCGTTCGTAGACGTAAACCTCGTGGCCGGCGCGGGCAAGCTGCTGGGCCGATGCCATGCCGGCAGGTCCCGAGCCGATGACCGCGACCTTCTTGCCGGTCTTGGTGACGGCCGGCTGCGGCACGATGTAGCCCATCTCATAGGCTTTGTCGGCGATCGCCTGCTCGACGGTCTTGATCGCCACCGGCGTGTCTTCGAGGTTCAGCGTGCAGGCTTCCTCGCACGGCGCCGGGCAGACGCGACCGGTGAATTCCGGGAAGTTGTTGGTCGAATGCAGGTTGCGGATCGCCTCGTCCCAGTTGCCGTTGTAGACGAGGTCGTTCCAGTCCGGGATCTGGTTGTGCACCGGGCAGCCGGTCGGGCCGTGGCAATAGGGGATGCCACAGTCCATGCAGCGTGCCGCCTGCTTCTGCACTTCCGGTTCTGACATCGGAATGGTGAATTCGCGAAAATGGCGGATGCGGTCGGACGCCGGCTGGTACTTTGCCACTTGCCGGTCGATCTCGAGAAATCCAGTTACCTTACCCATCGTTTCATCCTGAAAGCTTTGCGTCTGAACAGGCGCTTTTTGCGAGCGCGCGTGAGAGGCCCCCGAACCGATCTGCAATGAACCGGGAGCCTTGGTCACCGGGGCCTCCTATTCGGCCGCCTCTGCCATTTTCATGCGTTCCATATCCTCGAGCGCACGGCGGTATTCGACCGGCATGACCTTGCGGAATTTCGGCCGGTAATCCGTCCAATGGTCGAGGATCTCCTTCGCCCGGGGCGAACCCGTGTGGTGAAGGTGATTGGAGATGAGCTGATAAAGCCGCTCCTCGTCATGGCGCGTCATGTCGCCCGACACGTCGACCATGCCCTTGTGCATGATGTCGCCGCCGTGGTGATGCAGCTTCTCCAGCATGTCGTCCTCTTCCGGAACCGGCTGCAGCTCGACCATCGCCATGTTGCAGCGACGGGCGAAATCGCCTTCCTCGTCGAGCACATAGGCGACACCGCCCGACATGCCGGCCGCAAAGTTGCGGCCCGTTCCGCCGAGCACGACGACGACGCCGCCGGTCATGTATTCGCAGCCGTGGTCACCCACGCCCTCGACGACCGCGACAGCACCAGAGTTGCGCACGGCGAAACGTTCGCCGGCCACGCCGTTGAAGTAGCACTCGCCCGAGATCGCGCCGTAGAGCACGGTGTTGCCGACGATGATCGATTCTTGCGGAACGATCGTCGCATTTTCCGGCGGCCGGACGATGATGCGACCGCCCGAAAGACCCTTGCCGACATAGTCGTTACCGTCACCCACGAGATCGAAGGTGATGCCGCGTGCGAGGAACGCGCCGAAGGACTGGCCAGCCGTGCCCTTGAGGGTCACGTGGATGGTGTCGTCCTTCAGGCCCTTGTGGCCCCAGCGCTTGGCAAGCGCACCGGCAAGCATCGCGCCGGCCGAACGGTCGACGTTCTTGATCTCGGCTTCGATCTTGACCGGAGCCTTGGTTTCGAGCGCGACCGCCGCTTCCTTGATCAGCTTGCGATCGAGAACGTCGTCGATCGGGTGCTGCTGGCGGATCGTCCAGTAGGTCTCTTCCTTCTTGGCTTCCACCTTGTGGAAGATCTTCGAGAAGTCGAGGCCGTTGGCCTTCCAGTGCGCCAGCGCACCGTCCTTTTCGAGCAGTTCCGAAGCGCCGACGATGTCGTTGAGCTTCTTGACGCCGAGCGACGCCAGGATCTCGCGCACTTCCTCGGCGACGAAGAAGAAGTAGTTGATGACGTGCTCGGCCGTGCCCTTGAAGCGCTTGCGCAGCACCGGATCCTGGGTCGCAACGCCGACGGGACAGGTGTTCAGGTGGCACTTGCGCATCATGATGCAGCCGGCGGCGATCAGCGGGGCTGTCGCAAAGCCGAACTCGTCGGCGCCGAGCAGGGCGCCGATGATGACGTCGCGACCGGTCTTCAGACCACCGTCGACCTGAAGGGCAACACGCGAGCGCAGGCCGTTCAGCACCAGCGTCTGCTGGGTTTCGGCTAGGCCGATTTCCCAGGGACTGCCGGCGTGCTTCAGCGAGGTCAGCGGCGATGCGCCGGTGCCGCCGTCGAAACCGGCAACGGTGATGTGGTCGGCGCGCGCCTTGGCAACGCCTGCGGCAACCGTGCCGACGCCGACTTCCGAGACGAGCTTGACCGAGACATCCGCTTGCGGATTGACGTTCTTCAGATCGTAGATCAGCTGCGCCAGGTCTTCGATCGAATAGATGTCATGGTGCGGCGGCGGCGAAATCAGGCCGACGCCCGGGGTCGAATGGCGGGTCTTGGCAACCGTCGCATCGACCTTGTGGCCGGGCAGCTGGCCGCCTTCGCCGGGCTTGGCACCCTGCGCCACCTTGATCTGCAGCATGTCGGCATTGACCAGGTATTCGGTGGTCACGCCGAAGCGGCCCGACGCGATCTGCTTGATGGCCGAACGCTCGGGGTTCACGGAACCGTCGGGCAGCGGCAGGTAGCGGTCGCTTTCCTCACCACCCTCGCCGGTGTTCGACTTGCCGCCGATCCGGTTCATGGCAATCGCCAGCGTCGTATGCGCCTCGCGGCTGATCGAGCCGAAGGACATGGCGCCGGTAGAGAAGCGCTTGACGATGTCGGCAGCCGGCTCGACCTCGTCGACCGAGATCGGCTTGCGGCCGAGAGCCTCTGCACTCTTGATCGTGAACAGGCCACGGATCGTGTTCATGCGCAGCGCCGAAGTGTTCACCATCTCGGCGAACTCGCGGTAGCGGTCCTGGGCATTGCCGCGCACGGCGTGCTGCAGCGAGGCGATCGCGTCCGGCGTCCAGGCATGGCTTTCGCCGCGCATGCGGAAGGCATATTCGCCGCCGATGTCGAGCGTGTTGGCGAGAACCGGGTCGGCACCGAAGGCCGCCTTGTGGCGAGCAACGGTTTCAGCAGCGATCTCTTCGAGGCCGATGCCCTCGATCGTCGTCGCCGTGCCGAAGAAGAACTGGTTGACCAGCTTCGACGACAGGCCGATGGCGTCGAAGATCTGCGCACCGCAATAGGACTGGTAGGTCGAGATGCCCATCTTGGACATGACCTTGAGAATGCCCTTACCGACAGCCTTGATGTAGCGGTAGACGACCTCGCTGCCGTCGACTTCCTTGGGGAAGTCGCCACGCTTGTGCATGTCGGTCAGCGTGTCGAAGGCGAGATAGGGGTTGATCGCCTCGGCGCCGTAGCCGGCGAGCAGGCAGAAGTGGTGCACTTCGCGCGGTTCGCCGGATTCCAGCACGATGCCGACCGAGGTGCGCAGACCCTTGCGGATCAGATGGTGGTGTACCGCAGCGGTCGCAAGCAGCGCCGGGATCGCAACGCGATCCGGACCGACCTGACGGTCGGACAGCACGATGATGTTGTAGCCGCCCTTAACCGCCGCTTCCGCGCGCTCGCAGAGCCGGTCGAGCATTTCGGGCATGCCTTCGGCACCGCGCGAAATGTCATAGGTGAAGTCGAGCGTCTTGGTGTCGAAACGATCTTCGGTGTGGCCGATCGAGCGGATCTTTTCGAGATCGCCGTTGGTCAGGATCGGCTGGCGCACCTCAAGCCGCTTGGCATGCGCCATGCCTTCGTGGTCGAGGATGTTCGGACGCGGACCGATGAAGGAGACGAGGCTCATCACCAGCTCTTCACGGATCGGGTCGATCGGCGGGTTGGTGACCTGCGCGAAGTTCTGCTTGAAATAGGTGTAGAGCAGCTTGCGCTTGTCCGACATCGCCGAGATCGGCGTGTCGGTGCCCATTGAGCCGATCGCTTCCTGGCCGGTCGTCGCCATCGGCGACATCAGGATCTTGGTGTCTTCGAGCGTGTAGCCGAAGGCCTGCTGGCGGTCGATCAAGGAGACGTCGCGGCGCAGCGCACGCGGCTCCACCGGCTTCAGTTCCTCAAGGATCAGCTGGGTGTCTTCAAGCCACTTGCTGTAGGGGTGCTTCTGGGCGAGCGACGACTTCACCTCCTCGTCGGAGATGATGCGGCCCTGCTCCATGTCGATCAGCAGCATCTTGCCCGGCTGCAAGCGCCACTTCTTGACGATCTTGCCCTCGTCGACCGGCAGCACGCCGGCTTCCGATGCGAGGATAACGCGATCGTCAGAGGTGACGATGTAGCGGGCCGGACGCAGACCGTTGCGGTCGAGCGTCGCGCCGATCTGGCGACCGTCGGTAAAGGCGACCGCGGCCGGTCCGTCCCACGGCTCCATCAGCGCTGCGTGGTACTCGTAGAACGCCTTTCGCTCAGGCGACATCAACTGGTTGCCGGCCCATGCCTCGGGGATCAGCATCATGACGGCATGCGACAGCGAGTAGCCGCCCTGGACCAGGAACTCGAGTGCATTGTCGAAGCAGGCGGTGTCCGACTGGCCCTCGTAGGAGATCGGCCAGAGCTTGGAGATGTCGTCGCCGAAGAGCGGCGAGGAGACCGAAGCCTGGCGCGCCGCCATCCAGTTGACGTTGCCGCGCAGCGTGTTGATTTCACCGTTGTGCGCGACCATGCGGTACGGGTGCGCCAGCTTCCATGACGGGAAAGTGTTGGTCGAGAAGCGCTGATGGACGAGCGCCACCGCACTTTCGAACCGCGGATCGGCCAGGTCCTTATAATAGGCGCCGACCTGATAGGCGAGGAACATGCCCTTGTAGACGATCGTCGAGGACGACAGCGACACCGGGTAGAAGTTGCTCTCCTCGCCCTTGTATTCGTCATAGATGCGGTTGGAGATCACCTTGCGCAGCGTAAAGAGACGGCGCTCGAACTCCGGGTTCGTGGCGGCGTCACGGCCGGCGCCGATGAAGATCTGGACATGGCGCGGCTCGGTCGCGGCGATCTCGGGCGCCTTCGACAGCGACGAATTGTCGACCGGCACATCGCGGTAACCGATGAGCACCTGGCCCTCTTCCGTGACGACGTCCTTGATCACCTGCTTGAAGTGTTCGACGAGCGCATCGTCCTGCGGCATGAAGATGTGGCCGACGGCATATTCGCCGGCCTTCGGCAGGGTGATGCCTTGCTTGGCCATTTCCTCGCGGAAGAAGCGGTCGGGAATCTGCACGAGGATGCCCGCACCGTCGCCCATCAGCGGGTCGGCGCCGACGGCACCGCGGTGCGTCAGGTTTTCGAGCATGAAGAGGCCGTCGCGCACGATCTGGTGCGACTTCTGGCCCTTCATATGGGCGACGAAGCCGACGCCGCAGGCGTCATGTTCGTTGCGCGGATCGTAGAGCCCCTGTTTTCGCGGCAGGCCAGTCGGGAATGCGGGCGTTTTTTCAGCCGTCGCAACGCTGTGTGCGAGGTTGAGCCCAGATTGCTGTGATGGCGAATGATCCGTCATCGTTTTCCCTCCTGTTGAACCCGGCACCGCCGGGCATGGCACCGCCCGCGCATGACTCTTCGTTGCGCGCAAAGGCACGCCGAAAAGCCGGGGCACTCATCGTCTCATGATCCTGATCAGGTCGCAAATAAGCACGGCATCATCAGGCACTGATGTCTGCGACCATCCTGACGGCGGGCGATAACAACCGGATGAAATCCGGTTAATCCTCCCGCTTCGCACGCCGTCTGCCACTTTTTTAGGCACTCACGGCGATTGTTCCGGTCCCTAGACCGAAATAGGACAGCAAACCTGTCCTATTTCATGTGCTCTATGCCAGAAACCACCCCCCTCCGCAAGAGGCATATCAGCAAATAATGGAGAAGATTTTGCCGAACATTGCCGGAAATTTCCGGCTTTTATAATTTAATTACGGCATATCGTCGTTTTCTTCATTTTGGTTTCAAACTGGTCTCCTGTTGGCCTTTCGGCCTCTCACCGTGATTGATCCGGCTATAAACTCGGCTAAGGTCGGCAAAAGCCGTCGAAATGACGGTGAAACAGGGTGAGAAGTGATGATTTTTTCGTCTGATAACTGGGCTGGCGCCCATCCCGCGATCGCCGAAAGCCTGATGGCGCATGCCGGCGGCTACGCATCGGCCTATGGCACCAGCGAGCTCGACCGGAAGGTGGAAAAGAAGTTCGCGGAGATTTTCGAAAGGGAGGTCGCCGTCTTCTTCGTCGGCACCGGTACGGCCGCCAATTCGCTGGCCCTGGCGACGGCCAACCGCGCCGGCGGTGTCGCCTTCTGCCATCGCGAGGCCCATGTCATCGCCGACGAATGCGGCGCGCCCGAGTTCTTTTCGCATGGCGCCCGCCTGAAACCCGTCGACGGACCGCGGGGTAAGATGGAGGCCTCCCGCCTTGAAGCCGAGATCCGCCGCTTCCCGCTCGACAACGTCCACGGCGGCCAGCCCAGTGCGGTATCGCTGACGCAGGCGACGGAAAGCGGCACGGTCTATTCGCTCGCTGAGATCGAGGCGATCTCGGCCGTCGCCAAGGGACACAAGCTGCCGCTGCACATGGATGGTGCGCGCCTCGCCAACGCGCTGGTCAGCCTCGACGTAACGCCCGCCGAAATGACCTGGAAGCGCGGCGTCGACATCGTCTCCTTCGGCGGCACCAAGAACGGCTGCTGGTGCGCCGAGGCGCTGGTGCTGTTCGACCTCTCCAAGGCGCATGAGATGCACTTCCTGCGCAAGCGCTCCGCCCAGCTTTTCTCCAAGTCGCGTTTCGTCTCGGCGCAGTTCGACGCCTATTTCGCAGGCGATCTCTGGCTGAACCTCGCCCGTCACGCCAACGCCATGGCCACACGTCTGGCCGAGGGCATCGCCGCCTCAAAGACGAGCCGGCTTGCCTGGGCGGCCGATGCCAACGAGGTCTTCGCCATCATCAGCAAGGATGTGGCGGCGAAGCTCAGGCAGGATGGCGCCGTCTTCTACGACTGGCCAGTGCCGCATGACCTCGAGGGCAAGCTTGCCAAGAACGAGGGCCTCTATCGCCTCGTCACCAGCTTTGCGACCAAGGCCGAGGACGTCGACCGCTTCGTCGCCGGCTGCTGAACCCTTCCCTCAACCCTGCGCTTGCAGGGTCCTCAGATTGGCGAGGATTTCGACCGAGAGTGCTGCACTCAGCTTTCGGTCGACGCCCTTGCTCGGCACCAGCACGAATTCCACGTCTTCGAGCGGCGGCAGGAGGCCGGCGGGGATTTCCTTCAGCCCTGACGGCACCATGCTGCGCGGCTGCACGAGCACGCCCATGCCGGCACGGGCCGCCGCCGTCAGGCCGCTAAGGCTGCCGCAGGTGCATACGATCCGCCACGGCAGACGGTGACGGTCGAGCACTTCGAGCGCGACGCTGCGGGTGATGCTCGGCGGTGGAAAGGCGATCAGCGGCAGCACCTTGTCGCGCTTGATCCTTTCGGGATCGCGCGCCAGCCACACCAGCGGTTCGCGATAGACGAGCTCGCCCCTGAGGTCGCCGAGCCTGCGCTTGGCAAGCACGAGGTCTATCTCGCCATTGTCCTGCATCTGGTAGAGCACGCCGCTCAAGGCGACCGTCAGTTCGAGGTCGACCGACGGGTGGGCGCGCACGAAATCTTCGAGCACCGCCGGCAGCCGGCTCATGACGAAATCCTCGGAGACGCCAAGCCGCAAGCGTCCGCGCAGGCTGCTTTCGGCAAACAGCGCCCGCACCTCGCCGTCGATCGCCAACATCGAGCGTGCGTGCGCAAGCAGCGCCTGCCCGTCCGCCGTCAGCGAAACGCGGTGCGTGTCCCGAGCGACAAGCGTGCGCCCGAGCGAAGCCTCGAGCCGCTGGATATGCTGGCTGACCGTCGATTGCCCGAGCGACAGTTTTTCCGCTGCAAGCGTGAAGCTGCCCATCTGTTCGAGAGCGACGAAACTGCGCAACTGCACGAGATCCAACATGGCTCATCTCATTTCGTGATAACTGTTATTCCTTGCATCCTGCTTCACAATGAGCGATCCCCGCAAGACGTTCGTTAACGAGCAAGTGAGCTGAGATGCGCCGCTACCTTCCCGATACCTTCACGATCCTGCTTCTGGCGACGGTGCTGCTTGCATCCGTCCTGCCGATCCATGGCGAGGCAACCGAGTGGTTCGGACTGGCGACGAAGGTGGCCGTCGGCATGGTCTTCTTCCTGCACGGCGCGCGCCTGTCGCGCGACGTGGTGATCGCCGGCATCCTGCATTGGCGGCTGCACCTCACGATCCTTGCCTCGACCTTCGTGCTCTTCCCGCTGATCGGCCTTGCGATCGGTTTTGTGCCGGAATCGATCCTGCCGCAGTCGCTTTACACCGGCATTCTTTTCCTCTGCGTGCTGCCCTCGACGGTGCAGTCGTCGATCGCCTTCACCTCCATGGCCGGCGGCAACGTACCGGCAGCGATCTGCTCGGCGTCGGCCTCCAACATTTTCGGCATGTTCCTGACGCCGCTGCTCGTCGGGTTGCTGTTTTCCGCCGGCGGCCATGGCACCGTCACGCTCGACGCGGTCAAGCAGATCCTGCTGCAGCTGCTCGCTCCCTTCGTCATCGGCCAGATGCTGCAGCCCTTGATCGGCAACTGGATCCGCGCCCGCAAGGGACTGTTGGCGCCGGTCGATCGCGGCTCGATCCTGATGGTCGTCTACCTCGCCTTCAGCCAGGCGGTGACGTCGGGCCTGTGGCAAACGTTCTCGCTGACCGATCTCGGTGTGCTCGTCGTCATCGAAATCGTCATGCTGGCGCTTGTGCTCGCCGTCACCATGTACGGCAGCCGCCTGCTCGGTTTCGACAAGGCCGACGAGATTGCCATCACCTTCTGCGGCTCGAAGAAGAGTCTGGCGAGCGGCGTGCCGATGGCAAGCGCCATCTTCGCCGGCCAGAACATCGGCGCGATCGTGCTGCCGGTCATGCTCTTCCACCAGATCCAACTGATGGCCTGCGCGGTGATCGCGCAGCGCTACGCAGCGAGGAAAGCGGCAACCTCCGCGGTGCCGGTGCCGGCCCAGACCTGATCCAGCCCTGATTGATCCGAGAACAAAAAACGGCGCCCTGACGGACGCCGTTCTTTGTGGGAGGCCTGTTTCGTGCCCTGGTCGGGCAAGATATTTAGAGGGTCTGAGCCTCGATCTGCTTCGGCTGCGACGCGACCGACGCGATCTCGATCCGGCGGGGCTTGGCGGCTTCCGGGATCTCGCGGGTAAGATCGATATGCAGCAAGCCATTCTTCAGCGAAGCGGACTTGATCTCCACGTGATCGGCGAGCTGGAAGCGGCGCTCGAAGGCGCGCTTGGCAATGCCGCGATGGAGAAACTGGCTTTCTTCGCCCTTGTCCTCGGCCTTTTCGCCCTTGACCGTCAGCGTGTGTTCACGCGCCTCGATCGAAAGCTCGCTCTCGTCGAAACCGGCAACGGCCATGGTGATGCGGTAGGCGTTTTCGCCGGTGCGCTCGATGTTGTAGGGCGGATAGGTCTGGGCTTCACCCGGCTGGCCGAGGCTGTCGAGCATGGTGAACAGGCGGTCGAAACCAACGGTGGAACGGTAAAGGGGGGAGAAATCGAAGTGACGCATGGTGTCCTCCTTGGAGCAACGTTTGCGATGTCTGGTCGGCCACCCCATTCTGGCAGTGGCAGGACCGGTGAACGGACCCGTCTTCGGCGCCCGTGACCCTGATTTGGGGAGGCGATTTGACGACTTCAAGACGCCCCCGTCGACGATTTTTCCCCGAACCCGTTTTCGTGAACCCGACATGAACGCCGGCTTCGGCTGCCGTTCAGCCCGGCGGGACTAAAACGAAATCCTGGGCAGCAACGCCCAGGCTGAAGTGACATGTCCCTTCCCCTTCAGCGGCCGGAAACGGTGATCGTCCGGATTTCACCCACCGTTTCCGGCTTTTTTCTTTGACGGCGAAGACCCTGCCGCCTATCCCTTGATGCTATCGATCAACACGCTTTCACCTCCGGCCTCGACCCCATGACCTCGATCCTCCACGCGACACCGGACAATCCGATCCCGGACAATCATGTCGCTGGCTTTTTCGATGGCATCGGCGGCCGCAAGATCCGCTATGCGATCTTCAAGACGAAGCAGCCGGTGGCGCGCGGCACGGTCGTGCTGCTGCAGGGCCGCAACGAATCAATCGAGAAGTATTTCGAGACCATTTCCGACCTGACCGCAGCCGGCCTCTGGGTCGCTACCTTCGACTGGCGTGGCCAGGCAGGCTCCGAGCGGCTGATGGCGCACCCCGGACGCGGTTATGTCGATCACTTCTCCGATTACGAGCGCGATCTCAGCACCTTCCTCGAACAGATCGTGCTGCCCGATACCCGCCTGCCCTTCTCGATCGTCGCCCATTCCATGGGCGCGCTCGTCGCCTTGTCGCTCGCACCGATGCTGGCAAGCCGCATCGACCGGCTGGTGGTGCTGGCCCCCTTCGTCGGCCTTGGCGGCCAGGCGCTCGGCGAAAAGAGCATAGCGACGGTTGCGACCTTCATGCGCCTGGTCGGCCTCGGTGCCCTGCCGGCACATCCCGACAAGGGCAACCGTCCCTTCGAAAACAACGTGCTGACAGCGGACCGCCGCCGTTACGCCCGCAACATCGCGCTGACCGACGCGCATCCGGAACTGAGGCTCGGGCCCCCGACGGCGCGCTGGCTGAGCGAGGCTTTCCACGCCATGCGCCGGATCCTCCGCCGCGAACATCTGACCCGCATCACCTTGCCGACGATCATCCTGGCACCGACGGCCGATCGCCTGGTGCCCCATGTCGCCGTCGAATGGCTGGCGCGCAATTTCCGCGCCGCCCAGATGATCCCGATCGATGGCGCCCGCCATGAACTGCTGCACGAGGCGGACCGCTATCGCGCCCAGGCGATGGCGGCGATCCTCGCCTTCGTCATCCCCGAAGAAGGCGACGCGCGCGAAACCACCGCCGCCTGAAGCCAGCGCGCGCGCGCCCGACAACGCCGCTCGCCCTATCGGACGTACGAAGGTCTCTGTAACACTTTGATTTTACGGATGTCTGCACCCGTTGCGCGAGGCGCAGGGTGCATCAGCCCTTCAGGATTTCCAGCGCCTGCGCGTGCAGTTCGGCATTGCCGGCCGCAATGATCTCGCCGCCCATTTCCGCTGGGCCGCCCTGCCAGTTGGTGACGATACCTCCAGCCTGCTCGATCAGCGGAATGAGCCCGCCGACATCATAGGGTTTCAGCCCGCATTCGATCACCAGATCGACATGGCCGGCAGCCAGAAGCGCAAAGGCGTAGCAATCGCAGCCATAGCGGAACAGCCGCACCTTGCTTTGTACCGCCTCATAGCGGGTCTTGAGATCGCCGGAATACAGATGCGGAGAGGTGGTGAAAAGCACCGCGTCGTCGAGAGATTTGCAGGCGCGCGTCGAAAGCACCTGCTCGCCACCCGGTCCACGGTAGATCGATTTCGTGCCGTCGGCGAAGTAGCGCTCGCCGGTGAAAGGCTGGTCCATCAGGCCCATGACCGCATCGCCATTGCGATAGAGGCCCACCAGCGTGCCCCAGACCGGCAGGCCGGAAATGAAGGCGCGCGTGCCGTCGATCGGGTCAATGACCCAGACATATTCGCGGTCGAGACCGACATTGCCGTGCTCTTCGCCAAGAATGCCGTGCTCCGGAAAATGCGCCTCGATCAGCGCACGGATCGCCGCTTCAGCCGATTGGTCCGCTTCCGTCACCGGATCGAAGCCGCTTTCGAGCTTGTTGACGACGCTGGTCCCGATCCGAAAGCGCGGCAGGGTTTCCGCCTTGGCGGCATCTGCAAGACGATCGAAGAAGGCGCGGTCAGGCAACATGGCGATCTCTCTGAAAAACATGGAGGAAGGTACGTCCTGAATAGACGAAAATTGTCGAAAGGCAAACGACCGAGCACGCTCATCTGCGGGCGTCTACGGCGCCAGCACGGGAGCCTTTCGCACTGCACCACGGTCGCTTTGCGCTTCAAACGCGACTTTGGCAAATTCAATCGGTTGATTCGCCATTTTCGGCTGAAAAACTTTTGACGCGACGCAAAAGTTTTCACCGGCAAACTTGACATTTGTGCAGTGCAATAATATGGTTCTCCTACAGTCACCTGTGACTGTAAATACCCTCCTTGGGTGTTTCCTCCCTAGACTTGACCGCGCCGTTGGCGCGGTTTTTTTTGAACCTCCCCGACAGAAGTACCAAGCGCCGCCAGCACCTTGCTGGACGTCACCCTTGTCTGTTCTTCCTGGTTTCTAGGAAAGGCTACTCGGCCGCCAGCGGCAGATAAGCGCCGTAGTCTTCGACGTGGCGGGCAAGCGAGCCGATGAAGGTCGTGAGGTCGGCAACCAGCGCGCCGAAGCCCGGTTTGCGCACCAGCGTCGCCTCGTCGACATAGAGTGCCCGGTTGATCTCGATCTGCAGCGCGTGCAGCCCACGCGTCGGCCGACCGTAATGCTCGGTAATGAAGCCGCCGGCATAGGGCTTGTTGCGCACGACACTGTAGCCGAGTTGCTGCAGCAGATCGACGGCAGCACGCGAAAGCTCGCCGGCAGCACTGGTGCCGTATCGATCGCCGATGATGAAATCCGGTCTCTGGGCGCTGCCCGGCAGATGCACGTTCCCCGGCATCGAATGGCAATCGATCAGCACCGACAGGCCGAACTGCACATGCGTGCGGGCGATCAGCTTGCGCAAGGTGGCGTGATAGGGCTTGTAGATCGTCTCGATGCGCATCAGCGCATCCTCGACCGGGAACCGCCCGCGATAGATCTCCATGTTCTCGGCCACCAGCCGCGGGATCGTTCCGAGCCCGCCTGCAACGCGCATCGAGCTGATGTTGGCATGGGGCGGCAGCGACCCCTCGAACATGCGCGGATCGAGCTCGTAGGGCTCGCGGTTGACGTCGAGGAAGGCGCGCGGGAAATGCGCAAGCAGCATCGGCGCGCCGAGGAACGTCGCGTTCTGGAACAGCTCGTCGACATAGTGGTCTTCCGACCGACGAATCGAAAGCGCATCGAGCCTGGACTGGTCTAGGAAACTCTGGGGATAGGACCGGCCGCTATGCGGCGAATTGAACACAAAGGGAATGCGCTGGATTGGAGGTTCAAGGACCTCGAACAGTTCCCTCTCCGCAATTTCCCCCATCTGAACCCTTTTTTACCATATGCGGTACTTGCAATTGTCATCATGTTGCCAGTTGGCCCGCTCTGTGTCCATAGTGGCCAATCACAGCACCAAGGGGAATTGACGTCCCCCGTTCACGAGATATTTACCGCGTTGCGGTTTGGATAAAACGCCGCAATCTACGCGCAATGAACTGAATTAAAGAGAAGCACGGCCGATTCATGACTGCGAAAATCCTTCTTGCCGAAGACGACAACGACATGCGCCGATTCCTGGTGAAGGCGCTGGAAAAGGCCGGCTACAAGGTCATGTCCTATGACAATGGCGCCAGCGCCTATGACCGGCTTCGCGAAGAGCCCTTCTCGCTGCTCTTGACCGACATCGTCATGCCCGAGATGGACGGGATCGAACTGGCGCGGCGCGCCACCGAACTCGACCCGGACCTCAAGGTCATGTTCATCACCGGCTTTGCCGCGGTTGCCCTCAACCCGGACTCCAAGGCGCCGAAGGATGCCAAGGTGCTCTCCAAGCCTTTCCACCTGCGCGACCTCGTGGACGAGGTCAACAAGATGCTGGCTGCTGCCTGATCAGGACAGTTTTCCACAGGCGCGCCGTTCCGCGACTGTAAAGAATGCGACTTCGGACCGACCGCCGCGATCCACAGGGATCTCCGGCGGTCTTTTCGTTTCAATACCTTAGCGGAAACCCAACAAATCCGGGCTCTTGCCGGTGTCGCATCGACGCCGTTCCCGTGGGGAAAATCATTGCCTCTAAATTTCTGTCAAAAAACCTTCTAAAACCCTATTGACGCGACAACGGCTTTTGTGGTCTATGCGCCACATCGGATGGGCGTGTAGCTCAGCGGGAGAGCACTACGTTGACATCGTAGGGGTCACAAGTTCGATCCTTGTCACGCCCACCATTCGAATTCAAAAGGCCTTTCGAGACATCGAAAGGCCTTTTCTCGTTTCCCCTATTTCGTCCCCCTTCAGCTTGCGCATTCGCAAAGGCGTCGATCGAAGCGCTGCCCACCACGTTGCCCACAGCCGGCGCTCAGACTTTGGTCCGACAGAGGACGGCAAAGGTCCGGGGCGCATTGTCGAATCGGCTTCGCGGTGACTTGATGCCGATGCGCCCGGAAGCAAGCCCGCCTCCTGGACGCAACCGGTCCCAGGGCGATGCCCCGTAGCCCCAATACGCCGCTCTGGGACCCCGTTTTTCCTCAACATGACTGACACCGCCTGCTGTCGCGGCCACCCGAGCCAAGGGGCGGTCGTCCGTCACGAAAATTTGTGGCTTGCGTCATGGAAGGCACGTCTTGTCGCCCTAATTTCGGGCTGCAATCTCAACGCTTTGCCAAGCGCCAAGCGCAAGGCTGAGCAAGCCACCGAACAGACGACGGGCAGCATCCTCGCACACCTCTCCAGGGACGAGTGCGCTGCCGAACCGAGCACCTCTCCATTCGAGCGAAAGGAACGGACCATGCCGGCAGTCAAGAATATCGTGCTTGTACACGGCGCCTGGGGCGATGCCTCCCATTGGCGCCACGTGATCCCGCCGCTGCACGCCAAGGGCTACAGAATCGCGGCGGTGCAAAATCCGCTGACCTCGCTTGCCGACGATGTCGAGCGCACCCGCAAGCTGGCGGAATCGCTGGACGGTCCGACTCTGCTCGTCGGCCATTCCTATGGCGGCGCGGTGATCAGCGGCGCCGGCCACGCGTCCAACGTCGTCGGTCTGGTCTATGTCGCCGCTTTCGCGCCGGATGAGGGCGACAGCCTCGGCAGCATCTTCGCAAGGCGTGATCCGCCGTCCGGCGCCGCCAGCATCCGCCCCGACAAAGACGGCTTCCTCTGGCTGGCGCAGGATACGTTCCGTGAGAGTTTCGGCCAGGATCTGAGCGAGACCGAAGCTTTGGTCATGGCGGTCGCGCAGAAACCGATCGCCGGGCGTTGCTTCGAGGACAAGGCAGGGGCTCCCGCCTGGAAGACGAAGCCCAGCTGGTACCAGGTCTCGCGCCACGACCACATGATTCCGCCGGAAACTGAACAATGGATGGCCGAGCGCATCAAGGCGAAGAAGATCATCACGCTCGATGCCAGCCACGCCTCCCTTGCCTCGCACGCCAAGGAAATCGTGGCGCTGATCGACGAGGCGATCGCTTCGCTCGGCTGAATGTCCCGAAGCGCAGCGTCCCGACAAGAGAAACCCCGTCGGCTCCGAGCCGACGGTGTTCCTTCTGTCTCATTGGACCTCAGGCATAGGCGCCGCGCTGGCGCTGTCGCGTGGCCCTCGGCCCGCGCGAAAACGTATCGAGATCGATCGCCGCCCCTTCCGGCGCCCGGCACACCTCCTCCGGATGCCGGTCGCTCGCCTCGACGGCGAAATGGATCGCGGCGCTCTCATTGGTAAAGAGGCCGCCGACGAGGCCCTTGCGGTCGGATACGACCCACCAGCCGTGCCGGTCGCGGCCGACGACGAAACGCGCCCGCGCCAGGAAACCACGGCGGATCTGCTGCATACTGCCCATGATCGAACAATCCTTGTTGAGGAAAAGACGGCTTAACCGGCGATCCACGGCAGTGCGGCCTGAATGCCGTAGGCAAGGCCGAGCACGATGGCGAGCCGGATGCCGATGCCGAGAAAGGCATCGCGAACGGCGCTGTCCCTAGGCGGAAGGTGCTCGGCGCGCTCGCTGTTTTCGATGCGCCGGCGCCCAGCGGCGCGCGCAGCAAGATGGGGAAAACGGGACATGGTCTTTCCTTTCGGGTGAGATGGATGCGGACGGCGGGAGCCGCCGCGGCAATCGGGCATGCGGGATCCGGGTGAGGACGAACCGTCAGCCAGCGAGCGCGATGCGCACCCCGCGGCCGATCTGGGTGGAGGCTGGAAGCTCGGTCAGCGGTTCGAGCGCCGCGCGGATCTCGGCCGCCGTCTCCGGCGCCACCTGCGTCAGCGGCAGACGCACCTCCGGGCTGAGCGCCCGCACCAGGTGCAATGCGTATTTCACAGGTCCGGGATTGGTCTCGCGCTCCAGCGCCGTGAGCAGCGGCCGCTGGCGCTCATGAAGGGCGAGCGCCGCTGCGACATTTCCGGTCGCGACGGCCTGATGCATGGCGACCACCAGCCGCGGCACGACATTGGACGCCACCGAGATGGTGCCGTGACCGCCGCTAAGATTGAACGGCAGCGCCGTCTGGTCGTGACCCGAGAGCTGCTTGAGCCTGGCCTTCAGGGCCGGCGGCGAAGACAGGAAGCGGCCGATGTCGCCGGTGGCGTCCTTGATGCCGACGACATTTTGAAGCTCCGCCAGCCGCTCGATCGTCCGTGGGGCGAGATCGACCCCGGTGCGCGAGGGCACGTTGTAGATGATGACGGGAAGATCTACCGCTCGGGCGACCGCCTCGAAGTGGCGATAGAGCCCCTCCTGCGACGGCTTGCTGTAGTAGGGCGCAACGACGAGCGCCGCATCCGCACCGAGGGCCTTGGCTTCCGCCGTCAGTTCAATCGTCGTCGCAGTACTGTTGGTGCCGGTTCCGGCGATAACCGGGATCTTGCGTTCCGCCACCTCGACGCAACGTTCGATCACCATGGCCCGTTCCGCCCGCGACAGCGTCGGCGCCTCACCGGTGGTGCCGCAGGCGACAATGCCGGAAATGCCGTGTCGGATCTGCCATTCCACGAGCGACATCAGGCCGACGACATCAACCTTGCCGTCCCGGAACGGCGTGACGAGCGCCGTGATCGCGCCTTCGAGGCGCAGCGAATGCATGTTCATGGAAATATCCTTCAGGTGGGAAGTTGGCCACGGCCGGCAGCAGCCGCAAGCTGATGGCCGCGGCAGGAGCGCAGGAAGGCGCCAAGGATCGCCGCGGCAAGGTCGGCATGCCGTGCCTTGAAGGTGATGCGGCCGGCTCCGGGTGGCTGATAGCGCAGCGCGCAGGTCCACAGCCCGAACTCGTGACTGAGCGTTCGAAGGCACAGTTTCGGCTCGGTCGCCGACGTCAGGTGAATGACGGCATCGACCAGTGCATCGGCAGCCATCAGTTCACGGAACCGGCGCGACGGCCATTCTCCAGCCGCCAGATCCGGCATGTCCGCGATCACCCGCACGGCTTCCCAGACATGGTGCTCGCGCAGGCGGCGAACGGCGGTCAGTCGAAGCATCAGCGCATCGAGCGCTTGCGCAACCGTTTCGCCACCGGTCAGCTCCTGGTCCACATCGACCTTACGCAGGGCCGGAAGAATATGACGACGGATCTTGAAATCCTGAAGAGACATGGCACGCATCCCTATTCGATGCGGCAAGGCTAGACCCGGCAGGCGTCCGGTTTCGATTGCGACTTCCGGCGCCCGGCATAAGATTTCCGTAAAGCGCTTAAGTGGGTGTTGTGGAAGACGCCGGCCGCGGTCTAGATTTGGTTTCCGAACAGGCGAAAGCCCGGCGCGACAGCGCGCGCGGCGTCGAAATAATCTGACGCAAAAGATGACGCGCACGCAATTTTGCGCTAGGTAGCCCATTCGGTGGCGATCAGGGATCGCCATTCCCGAGCAATACCCCTTGTCCGTGAAGGAACATGCCATGCCTGCCTATCGCTCACGTACCACCACCCACGGCCGTAACATGGCCGGCGCCCGCGGCCTCTGGCGCGCGACGGGCATGAAGGACAGCGATTTTGGCAAGCCGATTATTGCGGTGGTGAACTCGTTCACCCAGTTCGTGCCGGGCCACGTGCACCTCAAGGATCTTGGCCAGCTTGTTGCCCGCGAGATCGAGGCTGCCGGCGGCGTCGCCAAGGAATTCAACACCATCGCCGTCGACGACGGTATCGCCATGGGCCACGACGGCATGCTCTATTCGTTGCCCTCGCGCGAGATCATCGCCGATAGCGTCGAGTACATGGTCAACGCGCACTGCGCCGACGCCATGGTCTGCATCTCGAACTGCGACAAGATCACCCCCGGCATGCTGATGGCGGCGCTCCGCCTCAACATTCCCGCCGTCTTCGTTTCCGGCGGCCCGATGGAAGCAGGCAAGGTTGTGCTCCACGGCAAGACGCACGCACTCGACCTGGTCGACGCCATGGTCGCCGCAGCCGACGACAATGTTTCCGATGAAGACGTCAAGGTTATCGAGCGCTCCGCCTGCCCTACCTGCGGCTCCTGCTCCGGCATGTTCACGGCCAACTCGATGAACTGTCTGACCGAAGCCCTCGGCCTGTCGCTGCCCGGCAACGGCTCGACGCTCGCCACCCACGCCGACCGCAAGCGCCTGTTCGTCGAAGCCGGCCACCTGATCGTCGACATCACCCGCCGCCACTACGAGCAGGACGACAACAGCGTCCTGCCGCGCAATGTCGCCTCGAAGAAGGCGTTTGAAAACGCCATGGCGCTCGATATCGCCATGGGAGGCTCGACCAACACCGTGCTGCACATTCTCGCCGCCGCCCATGAGGGCGAGGTCGATTTCACCATGGCGGACATCGACCGCCTGTCGCGCAAGGTTCCGTGCCTGTCGAAGGTCGCTCCGGCGAAAAGCGACGTGCACATGGAAGACGTGCACCGCGCCGGCGGTATCATGTCGATCCTCGGCGAACTGGAAAAGGGCGGCCTCATCAACCGCGATTGCCCGACGGTGCACAGCGCCACGATCGGCGACGCCATCGACCGCTGGGACATCACCCGCACGTCGAGCGAAACGGTCCGCAATTTCTTCCGTGCAGCACCGGGCGGCATCCCGACCCAGGTCGCCTTCAGCCAGGAAGCCCGCTGGGACGAGCTCGACACCGACCGCGAAAAGGGCGTCATCCGCTCGGTCGAACATCCCTTCTCCAAGGATGGCGGCCTCGCCGTCCTCAAGGGCAACATCGCCATCGACGGCTGCATCGTGAAGACCGCGGGCGTCGACGAGAGCATCCTGAAATTCTCGGGCCCTGCCCGGGTATTCGAAAGCCAGGACGCGTCGGTCAAGGCGATCCTTGCCAACGAGATCAAGGCCGGCGACGTCGTCGTCATCCGCTATGAAGGCCCGAAGGGCGGCCCGGGCATGCAGGAAATGCTCTATCCGACGAGCTACCTGAAATCGAAGGGCCTCGGCAAAGCCTGCGCGCTGATCACCGACGGCCGCTTCTCCGGCGGCACCTCGGGCCTGTCGATCGGCCACGTTTCGCCGGAAGCGGCCAATGGCGGCACGATCGGCCTGGTGCGCGAGGGCGACATGATCGATATCGACATCCCGAACCGCACGATCAGCCTGCGCGTCGACGAGGCGGAACTTGCCAAGCGCCGTACCGAGCAGGACGCCCAGGGCTGGAAGCCGACCGAACAGCGCAAGCGCAAGGTGACGACGGCGCTGAAGGCCTATGCGGCTTTCGCCACCTCCGCCGACCGTGGCGCCGTGCGCGACCTCGGCGAGCACTGACCAGCCACGTTCTGGCAGCGCTCGAGAGGCGCAAGAAACAACGAAGGGCTCCCGCGCGGCGGGGGCCCTTTTCTTTGATCTCGTCCTAGGGATAGGCCCGGCTTTGCCGGACAGGAACCATCTGTTATTTTAGTTTACCCTAAAATCACACAGGTGGATCATGGCGGACGAGTCTGGATTGCTCGGCACCTGGAAGATGCTTTCCTGGACGCGCGAGGTCGTCGCCACTGGCGAGGTCAGCGATGCCATGGGTCCTGACCCCATCGGTTATCTCTCGTATTTTCCGGATGGCCGGATGACTGCCGTCGTGGTGAAGCGCGATCGGCCACAGCTCAAAGGGCTCGTGCCCTCTCACAACGAAAAAGCGGCACTGTTTGATTCCATGCTCGCCTATTCCGGCTCCTATTCGCTCAAGGACGGCCGGATCATCCATCATGTCGAGGCAAGCTGGAACCCGGCCTGGGGCGTCTCCGACCTGATCCGCCCCTTTGCCCTGCAAGGCGACAAGCTGGTGATCTACGGCGCGCCGGGCGTGGACCCGGCAACCGGCGAGGAGGTCATCTACCACCTCGAATTTCGCAAGATGTGACCAGCTTGGCCACGGGCGTCAGAGATGACGCGTCTCGGCCGGCGCGTGGAACCAGTTGTTGTTGCGCCCGTCCATGTATTGCACCGGTGCTTCGGCCAGCACCGCCGGGTCGAGATCGTCGAGGCAGGCGACGTTGACGGAATAGTAGGCGCCGCCGATCTCCTCGATGTAGCCGTGACCGAAGGCGGCAACGCCGCAGGTCCTGCAGAAGCGGTGATGCACGCTGTTGCTGCCGAACTGGTAGTCGGCGATGTTGGCTTCGTCGCACTGCAGCCGGAAGGCGTCGGGCTTCACGACCACCCCCCAGTAGCGCCGCTTCCAGCAAATCGAGCAGTTGCATTTGCCGGTGCCGGCATCGAGGTCGATATCGGCCTCATAGCGGATGTTTCCGCAATGGCAGCTTCCTTTGTAGGTCAGTTTCATAGCTGTCGCTCCCGCTGGTGGGCCCGTCAGCCCCCATATTGCCGCCCACCCGGCAGGCGATATGCCTGCCGGGTGAAGCTCATGCAATGCAAGTGCCATATTGACAACATATTGTCAATTAAGAACCGAATCCCGGCACGCGTCAGAGATGACGGACTTCGGCGGGTGTTTGATCCCATCGGTCGTTCCGGCCATCCAGATATTGCACCGACACCTCGGCAAGTACCGATGGATCGATATCATCCAGCGTGGCAACATTGACGCTGTAATAGGCGCCGCCGAGTTCCTCGACATAACCGTGGCTATAGGAGGCGATGCCGCAGGCTGGGCAGAAACGGTGATTGCCAACCTTAGCGCCGAATTGATACCGGCCAACCTGATCTTCCGGCGACAGGAGGCGAAAATCTTCCGGCTGGACCTGCGCACCCCAGTAGCGGGCTTTGCCGCAGAACGAGCAATTGCATCGCGTCGTCCCGGCATCGAGATCGAAAGTCGCCTCGTATCTGAGCTTGCCGCAATGGCAACCGCCGCTGTAAGTCCTTCTCGCCATGCTCTCATCTCCCTTGCTAAAATGACTTGCCGAAACAACTGCATCATGACAACATGATGTCATATAAACATTCACACGACGCTGGTGCTGTCAACATGAAAGATCCTGATCGGACACCCGCCGGAGACGCCTTTGCGGAGTTCGCCATATCGGTATTACGGCTGGCGGGGCCCCTGACCCAGGCCGGCGATGCGCTCGCCAAACCTTCCGGACAAACGAGCGCCCGCTGGCAGGTGCTGGCCGCGGCAAACCATGCGCCGATGTCGGTGGCCGATGCGGCACGCGCGCTCGGCCTTGCGCGCCAGGGCGTGCAGCGCATCGCCGATCTCCTGGAGGCCGAAGGGCTGATCGCCTACAGGGGCAACCCGACCCACCAGAGGGCGAAGCTCATGGTCCTGACCGCGGCGGGAGATACAGCGCTGCACGATATCAAGGAGCGGCAGGCGGCCTGGGCGGATGGCCTGGGCGGCGCGCTCGGCGAAAGGCGGCTACGCCAGGCTTCCGCCTTGATCGCCGAGGTGATCGAGGTACTCAGGGAACGCCCCACGCCAGAGCGGTCCGAGGACTGACCGACTGCCGGTCAGGCCAGCCTTAGGAGATCCGCACGCAGGCGGTCCGGACCACCGTCCCCGAACACCGGATCGAGCGCCTCATGGAGGTCCCGCCAGATCGGCACGGCGCGCGCCAGCAGCCCCTGCCCCTCCAGCGTCAGCCGCAATCGGCGCGACCGCCGGTCGTCGGCATCCGGGAAGCTTTCGACCAGGCCGCGCCGTTCCAGCGGCTTCAGCGCCGCCGTCAAGGTCGTCCGGTCCATGGCGAGAAGCGATGCCACCGAGCCCATATTGGGCGCTACCGGGCGGTTGAGCGACATCAGCAGAGAGAACTGTCCGTTGGTGATATCGAGCGGGCGCAGCCCCTCGTCGAACCGGCGGGCAAGGGCGCGCGCGGCACGCTGCACATGCAGGCAGAGGCAGGTGTCCTTCACATGCAGGGTGGTATCGAACGAAACGAGCGGCATCTTTGACATGGCCGATTAATGTTGATATCAACGTAAATAGTCAAGTGCAACGTTGGAAGGAGGAACGGGCATGAGACAGGACCACGCAGTGGTATCGCCTGGAGAGTGGCTGAAGGCGCGCAGAGACCTACTTGCGCTGGAAAAGGAACACACCCACGCACGCGACAAGGTCAATGCCGCCCGGCTGGCCTTGCCCTGGGTGAAGATGGAAAAGACCTACGTCTTCGATACGCCGGCGGGCCGCAGATCACTCTCCGAGCTTTTCGACGGCCGCAGCCAGCTCATGGTCTATCATTTCATGTTCGGCCCCACCTGGGAGGCCGGCTGCCCCGGCTGCTCCTTCCTGGTCGATCACTTCGCCGGCATGCTGCCGCACCTCAACCATCACGACGTCACGCTGATCGCCACATCGAACGCGCCGCTGGTCAAAATCGAAGCCTACAAGAAACGCATGGACTGGCATTTCCCCTGGGTCTCGGCGCAAGGCAACGGCTTCAACCATGACTTCCACGTGGCCTTTTCGGCAGACGAACTCGCCAGTGGTAAGGTCGGTTACAATTTCACCGACATCGAAAGCGCCAATGCGCATGAGGAACTGCCCGGTCTCAGCGCCTTTCAGAAGAGCGAGGACGGCACGGTCTACCACACCTATTCGTCCTATGCCCGAGGGCTCGAGGAACTGGTGGGCACACTGATGCTGCTCGACCGCGCGCCGAAGGGCCGCAACGAAGACGGTACGATGGACTTCGTCCGGCGCCACGACGAATACGACAAGGAGCCGGGCCGCAAGGCAGGCTGACCTTCGCATCCGCCGCGGGCGGAACTTTTCGCCCGCGAAATCGTTTTGAGAACGCTCGCGTGCCGGGCCGCTTGCCTGTGCCCGCACGTGCCCAACAAGGAAATCCCGTGAGAGCAGAACCGGAAGAACCGCACCGCTGGCTTGAGCAATTGCTGGGCGACTGGCAGGTTCGCACAGCCGGATCCGATGGCGAGCCCGACGGCAGCGGCCCCTGGACCGAACATGTCCGGTCCCTCGAAGGCCTTTGGATCGTCTGCGAAGGTCAGGGAACGATGCCGGGTGGCAGTTTCGGCCAGACTTTGATGACGCTCGGCTTCAATCCGCAGACCGGGCGTTACGTCGGCACCTGGATCGGATCGATGATGAAGCACATGTGGATCTATGACGGCGAACTGGACGCGGCCGGCACGTCCCTCTCCCTCTCCTGCGAAGGGCCGGATTTCGAGACCCCCGACCGGACCGCGCGCTACCGTGACGTCATCACGCTTGACGGTCCATCCCGGCGGCTACTGACGGCGCAAATGCAGACAGCGGACGGACGCTGGAAAGATTTGATGACCGCGGAGTACCTGCGCCGGGATTGAAAGCGATGCTGGCGGCCGCCCTTCGGCTTTGCGGTCACACATCCCGTCAGGCTGCCCCTGCGACAGTTCATTCGAACAGGCAACCAAGCGGCGCGAAATACGCCGCGCCAAGGCAATCGGAGGAAGGCAATGGCAGATCACGGCAAATTCGTTTGGTACGAGCTGATGACAACCGACATGGCGGCCGCCGAACGGTTCTACAAGGACGTCGTCGGGTGGAATGCCGCCGATTCCGGCATGGCCGGCATCAGCTACACCCTGTTCAACGTCGGCGAGATTCCGGTGGCCGGCCTGATGACCATGCCGGAAGGCGCGCTTGAAATGAACGTGCCGCCCGCCTGGCTCGGTTATATCGGCGTCGACGATGTCGATGCGACCGCCGCCAGCATCGCCGCCAAGGGCGGCAAGGTGCACCGGGCGCCGGACGATATCCCCGGCATCGGGCGTTTCGCCGTCGTCACCGACCCGCACGGCGCGGTGTTCTCGGTCTTCAAGGGGACGGGCGATCCACCGCCGGTCACCGACCCGATGGCCCCCGGATTGATCGGCTGGCACGAGCTTGCCTCCGGCGACCTCGACACTGCCTTTCCCTTCTATTCCGAGCTCTTCGGCTGGACCAAGGACCAGGGCATGGACATGGGCGAGATGGGCATCTACCAGATCTTCGCCCATGGCGGCGCCCCGATCGGCGGGATGATGACCAAGCCGAAGGAAGTGCCCGCGCCCTATTGGCTCTACTATATCAACGTGCCGGCCATCGATGCCGCCATCGAACGCATCAAGGCTGGCGGCGGCAAGATCGTGCTGGAGCCGATGGAAGTCCCGGGAGGTGCCTGGATTGTTCAGGCGCTCGACCCGCAAGGCGCCCTTTTCGCACTGGTCGGGCCGAGGCGCTGAGACTGTTGCATGTCTCCTTAAATCTTCCTCGATTTAAGGCAAAAGACACGCAGCAGATCAAAGTGCCACGGCGACATTTGAGGGTTTGATGGGACGCGAGGCACTCCAGGCGCAGCACAGATCACGTTGCCGCGAAGAGTTACAGAAGTAAATCACGGCAGACCAAGTCCAGGCCCGCTTCCAGCAAGAAAACGGGCCTGATTTATTGTGATCATGGATCGGAAAGCGAACACCGAGACCACCAAAACCGTAGCCTGCCCTGCGCCGGACGCATCCCTCGGTTGCGGATTAGCCCCTAGTATTTCAGGGTATTTCAAGCTTATTTAACACCTTATACGATAACAGGGGCGACAAGCACACTGATTTCGGATGGGTTTCTTGTCGGGCGACAAGAATTTGTCGTGACTGTCGAGACGACGAGCGGCGACATGAGTGGAGCAACTTCGCGCAGATGAGCAATAAGGGCAGCAGCTATGCGTCCCCTCAGATGGGCGTCGGGGAAGCACGCACGGCCAAGGCCCTGCGACGCAAGCTCCAATGGCTGGTGGCCATTGTCGTTGCCTGCACGGGCATTCTTGCGACCGAAATCATCGCCGCGTCCTACAGCGATTTTGTCATCGCGCGCCGCAATCTGGCGGAAGTCATGGCCTTTTGCCGCGTCCTCGACGCCGCGAACTATCTCTCGGCCGAACGTGGTCCGTCGAACGGCATGCTCGGCCTCGGCGTGGCGCCCGGGTCCACCGTTCAGGCGCGGCTGGCGGAGTTTCGTACCCGCAGCGACGCGGCACTCGCCGAGATCACCGCCGACATCGACAATGCCAGCCGTTCCGAACCGGCCGGCGCACTCTCGCCCATCCTGGTCGAGGTGCACCGTCGCTTGATACTTGCGCGTGCGGAAGTCGATCGCATTGCAGCCCTTCCGCCGGAAGAGCGGAATCTTGCCGAAATCGAAGGGTCGATCGAGGCCATGTTCGGCGTGATCGATGCGCTCCGCCCCGCTATCGACTGGAACATTCAGCGCCTGACCAATACGGACCCGAACCTTGCGGGCATTGCTCTTGCGGCCCAGATGCTCGCCAATCTGCGTGAAGACGGTGGCCGCCTCGGCTCGCAGGTCATGGCGCCCGTTGCCGTCGGCAAGCCGCTCGCGATCAAGAACCTGGCCGACAGCGAGCGCACACGCGGCAGGCTACAGGAGGTCTGGGCGATCGTCGGCAAGCCGGGCGCGCTTCCCGGCCTCGATCCGGCGAAGATCGGCGATCTCGCCAAGATCGACCACGAATTCTTCGGCGAAGGTTTTGCGATCATCGACAACATCGTCGCGGTCGGCAAACGCTCGGGCAACTACCCGCTGACCGCCGAACAGCTCACCGACATTTTCGTCCCGAAGATGAAGCCGCTTGAAGATCTGCGTCGCGCCTTCATGGATTCGACCGTCGAGCGCCTGTCGACCAACAAGACGCGCGCGTCGATCAAGCTCGCCGTCGCGAGCCTTGCGACCTTCTCGCTTTTCCTGGTGCTCCTGGTGTTGATGCGCCGCGCCCGCTCGCTGGTCTTCGAACCGCTGCTCCTCGCGCGCCACAGCATCATCGAACTCGCCAACGACCGCCCGATCCCGCGCCTCCAGGGCAAGGGCGGAGAAGGCGAAATGGGGCGCCTGTTCGATGCGATAGACATCCTGCGCCAGCGCCTCGACGAGCGCACGCTGCTGATGCAGCATCTCGAGCGCCAGGCGGAAACGGACGAATTGACCGGCCTGCTCAATCGCCGCGCATTGGAGCTGATCGGCGGCGCGGAGGACACGAACGGCAAGGATCAGGACGCCTGTCTGATCCTGATGGATATCGACCATTTCAAGCAGATCAACGATACCCACGGCCACCTGATCGGCGACATCGTGCTTCAGGAAACCGCACGCATCATCCGCAATTCCGTGCGCAATTCCGATCTCGTCGCCCGTTTCGGCGGCGAGGAGTTCGCCGTGATCACGCCCGGCGACAGCATCGAATCCGCTCTTGCCCTTGCCGAAAGGATAAGGGTCAACCTCGCACGCGAACCGATCGTCCTTGCAGACGGGCAGAAGCTGAATGTTACCGCCAGCTTCGGCGTGGCCGAAGGCCGAAGCGCGGACGGTGGCTGGAAGCACCTGATCGAACTTGCCGATACGGAGCTCTATCGCGCCAAGTCCGAAGGCCGCAATCGCGTCTGCGGCCAGCCGGACGAAGCCGCGCACTCGCCGTTCAAGGCGATGAAATCCGCGCGCGCTTAGCCAGGAAATCGAGCACCACCCGCACACGCGCCGGCAGGGCTCCACCCTGCCCGTGGAACACCGCATGGAAGGCCTCGATGTCGCCCGGGTTCAAATGCTCGGCAACCGCCGTCAGCCGGCCGCAACGGATATCCTCCTTGACCGTAAACGTCGGCAGTCGCGCCAGGCCGACGCCGGCGAGCGCAAGCTGGCGCAAGCCCTCGCCGTCACTCACGCGGACCTGCTCCGTCGGTGCCAGCGTGATCGGCTCCCCGTTCGACAGGAGTGGCCAGCCATCGATCGAACGGGCGTAGCTATGGCTCAGCCTGTTCATCGCTTCGAGATCCTCAACACTCTCGGGCGTGCCGAACCGTTGAAGATAGGACGGCGCGCCGACGATCGTCATCGACGTGCTGCCGAGCTTGCGGGCGATCAGGCTTGAAGACTTCAGCGGACCAGCACGCACGGCGATGTCGGCCCGCTCCGCCATCAGGTCGACCACGGCATCGGTCTGCAAAATGTCGAGCGAGACAGACGGGAAGGCCGAAAGAAAATCCGACAGCACCGGCATCAGCACATGCACCGCATAGGAAGCGCTGACGTTCAGACGCACGCGACCCTCCGGCGTCTCGCCTGAACCCGCCTCGCGCTCCGCCTCGTCGATATCGGCAAGGATGCGCACCGCCCGCTCGTAGAAGGCGCAGCCCTCCGCCGTCAGTTGCAACCGCCGCGTAGAGCGGTTGACGAGCCGGACGCCGAGCCTTTCTTCAAGCCGCTGCACGAGCTTGCTGACGGCCGAGGGGGTCATACAGCAGACCTTTGCGGCGGCCGAAAAACCGCCTAGTTCCACCGCCTTGGCGAAAACCGCCATCTCCCCCGAACGATTGATCGACAAGCGCGACATGTGACTTCAGCTCACAAATGATGTTCTTTCATTATGTCTACATCGCAAATAGCAACGACACCACCTTCTCCTCGTGGGCGAGCGGACATCCGGTCTCGCAAAGGCCAACCATCGAGGAGTTTGACGACATGGAATACAGACGGCTTGGATCATCGGGACTGAAAGTGCCTGCCTTGAGCTTTGGCGCCGGCACGTTCGGCGGCAAGGGGCCGCTCTTCAGCGCCTGGGGCAACAGCGACGCCGCGGAAGCCAGGCGGCTGATCGACATCTCGCTCGAGGCCGGAGTCAGCCTCTTCGACACCGCCGACGTCTATTCCGACGGCGCATCCGAGAGCGTGCTTGGTGCGGCCATCAAGGGCCGGCGCGATGCCGTGCTGCTCTCCACCAAGATGGCATTGCCGATGGGCGACGGCCCGAATGACGCCGGCACGTCGCGCACGCGTCTCGTCAAGGGCGTCGACGATGCCTTGAAGCGGCTCGGCACCGACTATATCGACCTGTTGCAACTGCACGCCTTCGACGCGGGAACGCCGGTCGAAGAGGTGCTTTCGACACTCGACGGTCTCGTCACTGCCGGCAAGCTGCGCTACGTCGGCGCCTCAAACTTCGCCGGCTGGCAGCTGATGAAATCGCTGGCGGCGTCGGAGAAGCACGGCCTCGTGCGTCATGTGGCCCACCAGGTCTACTATTCGCTTGTCGGACGCGACTACGAGTGGGAACTGATGCCGCTTGGTGCCGACCAGGGCGTCGGCGCGCTGGTCTGGAGCCCGCTCGGCTGGGGGCGCCTGACCGGCAAGATCCGCCGCGGCAAGCCGTGGCCGGAAGGAAGCCGCCTGCATGACACAGCCGCCTTCGGCCCGCCGGTCGATGACGAAAAGCTCTACGATGTCGTCGACGTGCTCGACCAGCTTGCGGAGGAAACCGGCAGGACGATCCCACAGATCGCCATCAACTGGCTGCTGCAGCGCCCGACGGTCTCGAGCGTCATCATCGGCGCCCGCAACGAGGAGCAGCTTCGCCAGAACCTCGGCGCCGTCGGCTGGTCGTTGTCGCGGGAACAGATCGCCCGGCTCGACGCGGCGAGCAAGACGACTCCGGCCTACCCCTACTTCCCCTACTACCGCCAGGAGGGTTTCGCGCGGATCAATCCGCCGATCGTCTGATCGTCAGGCAACCGCTTTCGCACGCCCCGCACTGGCGTGCGAAAGCACTGCGCTGCCTCGATTTTCCAGGCACGCTTTCGCGCTTGCATTCTCGATTTGCATTGCACAAACTTCGTGGCGATGGGGGCACCAGACCCCCCACAACAGCGCCGCGCGCCGAAGGCGCGCTAAGGCCGCTGTCGCACTTAGAAGGGCAGCACGTTTTGGTCCTTAAATCGAAGGTGATTTAAGGAAACATGCTGCAGGGGGATCAAATCCGGCATGTCGATCAAGGCCAGTATCTATCACCTGACCCACTACACCTATGACCGTGCCGTCAGGCTGTCGCCGCAGATCATCCGGCTGAAGCCCGCCGCTCACTCTAAGACCAAGGTCATCAGCCACTCGCTGAAGGTTTCGCCCGGCAACCATTTCGTCAACCTGCAGCAGGACCCCTACGGCAACTACCTCGCCCGTTTCGTCTTTCCCGATCCGGTGAGCGAGCTGAAAATCGAAGTCGATCTCGTTGCCGACATGACGGTCTACAACCCCTTCGACTTCTTCGTCGAGGAAGAGGCGGAGCATTGGCCCTTCCCCTACCCCGAAGATCTCAGCGACGATCTGAGGATCTACATGACACCGGAGCCGCTCGGCCCGGCGCTCTCCGCCTTCATGGCAACGGTCGATCGTTCCCGCCAGCGTACCATCGACATGGTCGTCGGGCTCAACGCGCGCCTGCAGCAGGAAATCGGCTATGTCATCCGCATGGAGCCGGGCGTACAGGATCCGGAGCAGACGCTGACATCGGCGAGAGGATCGTGCCGCGATTCCAGCTGGTTGCTCGTGCAGATCCTGCGCAATCTCGGCTTCGCTGCCCGCTTCGTCTCCGGCTATCTCATTCAGCTGACGCCCGATCTGAAAGCCCTCGACGGCCCCTCCGGCACCGACCACGACTTCACCGACCTGCATGCCTGGGCGGAAGTCTATCTGCCCGGCGCCGGCTGGGTCGGGCTCGACCCGACCTCGGGCCTCCTGACCGGCGAAAGCCATATTCCGCTTGCCGCAACGCCGCACTATCGCAACGCCGCGCCGATCTCCGGCGGCTTCTTCGGCGATCCCGAGACCCGAACCGACTTCGCCTTCGACATGAAGGTAAAACGTGTCGCCGAGCACCCGCGCATCACCAAGCCGTTCTCCGACGAGAGTTGGGAGGCGCTGAATGCGCTCGGTGAAAGGGTTGACCGGGTGCTCGAGGAAAACGACGTCAGGCTGACGATGGGCGGCGAGCCGACCTTCGTCTCGATCGACGATTTCGAGGCGGAAGAATGGAACACAGCCGCCGTCGGCCCGACCAAGCGCGAGAAGGCGGACGATCTCATCCGCCGGCTGCGCGAGCGCTTCGCGCCGGGCGGCTTCCTGCATTACGGCCAGGGCAAGTGGTATCCCGGCGAAAGCCTGCCACGCTGGACCTTCTCGCTCTACTGGCGCAAGGACGGCGTGCCGATCTGGAGCCGGCCCGATCTCATCGCCGAGGAAGCCGGCCGCCACGACGTGACCGAAAAGGATGCCGAACGCTTGCTGCACGCGATCGCCGGCGAGCTCGATGTCGCGGCCGACATGGTGGTGCCCGCCTTCGAGGATCCGGCCGAATGGCTCTTGAAGGAGGCGAACCTCCCGGACAATGTCGATCCCGCCAATTCGAAGCTCAAGGACCCGGAGGAACGCAGCCGCATGGCGCGTGTCTTCGAGCGCGGGCTGACGACGCCGACCGGCTACGTTCTGCCGGTCCAGGCCTGGAACGCGCAGGCCTCCGGACGACAATGGATGAGCGAGAAGTGGAGCACCCGCCGCGGTCGGCTCTTCCTCGTGCCAGGCGATAGCCCCGTCGGCTACCGCCTGCCGCTCGGCACTCTGCCCTATATCGCGCCCTCGCAGTTTCCCTATATCCACCCGCTCGACCCGACCTTGCCGCGCGACGACCTGCCGGATTTCTCCGAGGAGATCAGCCGGCCGCAACAGGCACGCTTCCAACCCTCGGAAGCGCCGGAGACACCGCTGCCGGTCGCGCGGGACGAAATCGCCGGCCTGGTGCGCACCGCCATCAGCGTCGAACCGCGCGACGGCAGGCTCTGCGTCTTCATGCCGCCGACGGCAAGCATCGAGGAGTATCTCGACCTGATCGCGTCTGCGGAACGCGCCGCTGCCGCCATTGGCCTGCCGGTGCATATCGAGGGCTATGCCCCGCCGCAGGACGAGCGCATCAACGTCATCCGCGTCGCGCCCGATCCCGGCGTGATCGAGGTCAACATCCACCCGGCCGCCCATTGGCGTGACTGCGTCGATATCACGACCGCGATCTACGAGGAGGCGCGCCAGAGCCGGCTCGGCGCCGACAAGTTCATGATCGACGGGCGTCATACCGGCACCGGCGGCGGCAACCATGTGGTCGTCGGCGGCGCCAATCCCAATGACAGCCCGTTCCTGCGCCGCCCGGATCTCCTGAAGAGCATGGTGCTTCACTGGCAGCGGCATCCCTCGCTTTCCTACCTGTTTTCCGGCCTCTTCATCGGCCCGACGTCGCAGGCGCCGCGCATCGACGAGGCCCGCCACGACCAGCTCTATGAACTCGAAATCGCGCTGGCGCAGGTGCCGATGCCCGGCTCTGCAACGCCGCCGCCCCTGCCCTGGCTCGTCGACCGGCTGTTCCGCAACCTGCTCGTCGACGTCACCGGCAACACCCACCGGGCGGAAATCTGCATCGACAAGCTGTTCTCGCCCGATGGCCCGACCGGCCGTCTCGGCCTGGTCGAGTTCCGCGGCTTCGAGATGCCGCCGAACGCCCGCATGTCGCTTGCTCAGCAATTGCTGGTGCGCGCGCTGATCGCCCGCTTCTGGAAGCACCCGGTCGACGGACGCTTCGTGCGCTGGGGCACTGCGCTGCACGATCGTTTCATGCTGCCGCATCATGTCTGGCAGGACTTTCTCGACGTGCTCGCCGATCTCCGGGCGCATGGCTTCGATCTGAAGCCGGAATGGTTCGAGGCCCAGCTCGAGTTCCGCTTCCCCTTCTGCGGCGAGGTCGAATACGAGGGGGCGAAACTCGAGCTCCGCCAGGCGCTCGAACCCTGGCACGTGATGGGCGAACAGGGCGCGATCGGCGGCACCGTGCGCTATGTCGACAGCTCGATCGAGCGCCTTCAGGTCAAGCTCGATACCGCCAACCCCGAACGTTACATTGTCGCCTGCAACGGTCGGCCCGTGCCGCTCACACGCACCGGCTCGAACGGCGCGGCGGTGGCCGGCGTGCGTTACAAGGCGTGGCAGCCGGCGTCCGGGCTGCACCCGGTGCTGCCGGTCAACACTCCCCTTACATTCGATATCTATGATACATGGTCGAATCGGGCGATCGGCGGTTGCATCTACCATGTCGCCCACCCGGGTGGGCGCAACTACGACACGTTTCCGGTCAACGGCAACGAGGCGGAGGCGCGGCGCCTGTCGCGGTTCGAGCCTTGGGGCCATACGCCGGGAGGCTACCCGCTGCGCCCCGAAAGCCCGTCGACGGAATTCCCGATGACGCTTGATCTCAGGCGTCCACCAGGAGCGTAAATGCCGAAGAAGCAGACAGCCGCCGCAAGCCATCCGGGCACCGACGACGATCCGGTCTTCGGCTATCGGGCCCTTCCCGGTATTGCCGACGAAATGCTCGACCAGGAAGGCAATGTCCGCCCGGTCTGGCAGCGGCTGCTCGCGACGCTTGGGCGGCTCGACGAAACCGAGCTTGCCAACCGCTTCGCCCGCGCCGACCGCTATCTGCGCGATGCCGGGGTGTTCTATCGCGTCTATGGCGCCAAGGAGAGTTCCGAGCGCAGCTGGCCGCTGTCGCACATTCCGGTTCTGATCGACGAAAAGGAATGGGCGCACGTCTCGCAAGGCCTGGTGCAGCGCGCCGAGCTGCTGGAAAAGGTGGTCGCCGACATCTATGGCGAGAACCGGCTGGTGCGCGAAGGGCTGCTGCCGCCGGCGCTCGTTGCCTCCAATCCGGAGTTTCTGCGCCCGCTTGTCGGCGTAAAGCCGGCCGACGGCCACTTCCTGCATTTCGTCTCCTTCGAGATCGGCCGCGGCCCCGACGGAAACTGGTGGGTCCTGTCCGATCGCACCGAGGCGCCCTCGGGCGCCGGCTTCGCCCTGGAGAACCGGGTCGCGACCACGCGCGCCTTCTCCAATCTCTATGCGGAAAGCCACGTCCACCGGCTGGCCGGTTTCTTCGGCGAGTTCCGCGACACGCTGCAGAGCCGCCGGCTGCATCCGGACGACCGCATCGCCGTTCTTTCGCCGGGGATCGCCAACGAGACCTATTTCGAACATGCCTATATCGCCCGCTATCTCGGCTTCATGCTGCTTGAAGGCGAGGATCTGACCGTCGTCGGCGGCCGGGTGATGGTGCGCACCGTCGCCGGTCTCAAGCCCATCGGCGTGCTCTGGCGTCGTCTCGACGCCGCCTTTGCCGATCCGCTCGAACTCAATCAGTCCTCCCATATCGGCACGCCCGGCATCGTCGAGGCGCTTCGCGCCGGATCGGTCTCGATCGTCAACGCGCTCGGCACCGGCATCGTCGAAACCCGCGCTTTCCTCGCCTTCACGCCGGCGATCTGCCGCCATCTGTTGGGCGAGGAACAGAAGCTGCCCTCGATCGCCACCTGGTGGTGCGGCCAAAGCGCGGAACGCGAACAGGTCGCCGCCAACCTCGACCGCATGGTCATCGGCCCCGCCTACCAGACACGCCCCTTCTTCGACGACAATGGACAGTCGGTGCTCGGCCGCACGCTCGATGAGAAGGCCCGGGCCTCGATCGCAGACTGGCTTTGCGCCGAGGGCGGCAAGCTCGTGGGCCAGGAAGTGGTCACGCTCTCGACCACCCCCGCCTGGGTGCGCGGGCGGCTGACGCCACGGCCGATGAGCCTGCGCGTGTTTGCGGCACGCACCCGCGACGGCTGGCAGATCATGCCGGGCGGCTTTGCCCGCATCGGCTCCGGTGACGATGTCGCTGCGATCGCGATGCAGGCGGGCGGCACCGCTGCCGACGTCTGGATCGTCAGCGACCGGCCGGTCGAGCGCACGACGCTGCTTCCGGCCGAGGAAAGCTTCACCCGCAACATGCCGGGCAGCCTGCCAAGCCGGGCGGCCGACAATCTCTTCTGGCTCGGCCGCTACATCGAGCGCGCGGAAGGGGCGCTTCGCATCTTGCGCGCCTGGCACGGCCGCTTTGCCGAAACCGCCGATCCGGACCTGCCGCTCCTGAAGGATGTCGGCGACTACCTCGCCGCTCTCGACATCGATGCGCGCCAGCCGGTGCCCGACAGCCTGCTTGCCAATATCTCCAGCGCCCTTTTCAGCGCCGGCAACATCCGCGACCGTTTCTCTCCGGACGGCTGGCTGGCGCTGAACGACCTTTCGCAGACGGCGCGCAAGTTCCACGCGACGGTGCAGGCCGGCGACGACGCGACGCGGGCGATCACCGTACTCCTGCGCAAGCTCGCCGGCTTTGCCGGTCTCGTGCATGAAAACATGTACCGCTTCACTGGCTGGCGCTTTCTTTCGATCGGCCGCTACATCGAGCGCGGCCTGCACATGACGCGGCTGCTCGGCCACATGTCGGGGCCGGACGCACCCGACGGCGCCTATGACATGCTGCTCGAAATCGGCGACAGCGTCATGACCCACCGCCGGCGCTACAATGTCAGCACCGCCGCGTTGACCGTCACCGACCTCCTGGCGCTCGACCCGCTCAATCCGCGCTCGGTGCTTTACCAGTTGAACGAGATCAAGACCGAGGTCGAGCTCTTGCCGAACGCCTTCGTCAACGGACAGATGTCTCCCTTCTACCGCGAGGCGATGCGGCTGCATTCGGGCCTGGCGGTGATGACGCCGGAAGCCATGAACCTCGGCGTCTACAATCGGTTGGAGCGGGATCTCGAAAGCCTGTCCGATCTGCTCGCACGCACCTATCTCGGCTAGCCATGCTCTACGACATCAGCCTGAAGATCACCTATGACTACGAAGTGCCGGTGTCCGGCGGCCGCCACCTCGTGCGTGTGCTGCCGGCAACGCTGCCGGGCCGCCAGCGTCTCGTCGTCGGCTCGCTCAGCTGCCATCCCATGCCGGCCGAGCGCACCGAGAGCATCGACTTCTTCGCCAACCCGTTCACGTCGATCCTCTTTCGCAATTCGCATGCCGACCTGACGATCCGCATGCAGGCGCGCGTGCAGGTGGAGGCCCAGGCCTTGACCGCGGACTTCTCCCCCGATCTCGCCGGCCTGCCGGCAGAGCTTGCCGCCTGCTGGTCCGTCGATGCCGACGCTCCGCACCACTTCGCCGGCCCGAGCCCGCTCTTGCCCGAGGCCGCCGAAATCGCCGCCTATGCTCGCGACACGGTCACCGACGGAATGACCGTGCGCCAGATCGCCGTCGCACTGTGCGACCGCATCCATCGCGACTTCACTTATGATGGTGAGGCGACGACCGTGAACACGACGCCGGCAGAAGCGTTCAAGCTCAAGCGCGGCGTCTGCCAGGACTTCGCCCATGTCATGATCGTGGCGCTCAGAAGCCTCGGCATCCCTGCCGGCTATGTTAGCGGTTTCCTAAGGACGATCCCTCCGCCCGGCAAGGAGCGCCTGGAGGGGGCCGATGCCATGCACGCTTGGGTGCGCGTCTGGTGCGGCACAACCGGTGGGTGGCTCGAACTCGATCCGACCAACAATATTCCGGCTGGAACCGACCATATCGTCGTCGGCCATGGCCGCGACTATGGCGATGTCGCGCCCGTCATCGGGGTCCTGAAAAGCTACGGCAGCCAGACGACGAAACAGGCGGTCGACGTCATTCCGGTACCGTGACCCGATTTGGCACAGGCCAGTTCCCGCTTCAGGACAGATCGGATGCCGCAAAACCCCTTACAACAACTGGCTTTCCGGCGATCCATTAAAATTGCACGGATTGCCGGAACGATATCGTAAGCCATCGCCGCTATTGATGCCCCCAAGCTTGCAACGTGTTCCTTTGGGGTGTGCAAAGATGGGAAGACGATACACGGTAGGCCGGTCCTTCGTAGCCATGCTCAAGGACCGGGGTGGCAATTTTGGTGTGATGGCTGCACTCGCGGCGCCATTGGTCTTGGCAGCCGGCGGCGTCGCCGTCGATCTGGCCACCATGATGACGACGAAAAACCAGATGCAGGACGCGGCGGATGCCGGCGCGCTCGCTGCGGCTTCGGCGCTGGTCTCAAAGACACCGCCGACGACCGAAAAGGCCAAGGACATCGCGCTCGCTTTTCTCAAGGTGCAAACCTCCGGCTCCGACGTGGACGTCCCCGGTGGCAGCGATCCGGGCACAGCCAGCGCGTCTGGCACGTCGGATCCCGGAGCGACGGCAGGTGACCCTGCCACGCCTCAGACCACTGTGGACATCATCGAGAGCAAGAACGGCCCGACCGGCAAGGCTTACAAAGTCACGGTCCTCAACCGGAAGACGCTCCAGTTGAACGCAATGACGCGGCTGCTCGGCCAAAATTCGATCGATATCGAAACCCGGGCCACTGCGGAAAGCGCCACCGAGAGCAAGAACGCGCTGTCCATGTATCTGGTGCTCGACCGTTCCGGCTCGATGGCCTGGAAAACCAATACGCTGAACTCCAAAAAGACGTCCTGCCCGAACTACACAGAAGCGAATTGGGGCAAGTATCCGAACCTGGCGGCAACCAGCCCCTGCTATGTCACGAAGGTCGACGCGCTCAAAACCGCCGTCAGCGATCTGCTGAAGCAGTTGAACACGGCCGATCCGAACACGCTTTATGTCCGCACCGCAGCCATTTCCTACAACTCTGCGCAGGACACGGCGGGCAATCTCGACTGGGGCACGACCGGGACGTCGACCTATGTGAACGCCCTTGTTGCAACGGGCGGCACCGCATCGGGCAACGCGTTCAAGACGGCTTACAGCCGCGTGACCGCGACGACCGAGGACACAGCGCACAAGGCCAAAAACGGTCAGGTTCCGACGAAATACATCGTCTTCATGACCGATGGCGACAACAACAACACCAGCGACGACACGACGACGCTTTCGTGGTGCGACACGGCTCGAAAGAACAATGTCCAGGTCTACACCGTTGCGTTCATGGCGCCTGACCGCGGCAAATCGTTGCTGAAGTCCTGCGCCACGACCGAAGCGAACTACTTCCAGGCGGAAGAAGCAGGCGATCTGATCGCAGCCTTCAAGGCAATTGGCGAAAGAGCCTCGGCCCTGGCAACCCGCCTGACCAAATAAGCTCAGAGTTTTCCGATCTCGCGCCGCCCGGTCCCGCCGGGCGGCGTTTTGCATTTCCGACCCCTCCCCGCGCTTTTTATGCGCCCAAGACACCTGCTTCAGGCAAGTCTAATCCATTTAAAAACATCTGTTGCAAGCGCTTCGGATCGATGCATAAATTGCCTTTATCCCCGGTCGGGTCCGGCCTGCGATCTCCCAACGCAAAAGGGTAAAGACAGTTTCATGATGAACAGGCTCTCCACCAACGACGTGCCGCAGCCCGCCCCAAGGTCGTCTGAACCTAGCCAGCTCGCCGTCGAAATCCTCGAACGTCTGAAGTACCGCATCGGCAAGGACCCGAAGGTCGCCAAGCCCCATGACTGGCTGACGGCGGCGATCCTGGTTGTGCGCGACCGCATCACAGACAAGTGGATGGATTCCACCCGCAAGACCTATTCAACCGGTGCAAAGCGCGTCTACTACCTCTCGCTTGAGTTTCTCATCGGCCGGCTGATGCGCGATGCGATGACCAATATCGGCCTGATGGACGAGATGCGCGATGCACTCGCCTCCCTTGGCGTCGATATCGATGTCGTCGCCCAGCTCGAGCCGGATGCGGCCCTCGGCAATGGCGGTCTCGGACGGCTGGCTGCCTGTTTCATGGAATCGATGGCGACCGTCGACGTACCCGCCTATGGCTACGGCATCCGCTACATGCATGGCCTCTTCCGCCAGCAGATGGCCGATGGCTGGCAGGTGGAACTGCCGGAAACCTGGCTTGCCCACGGCAATCCCTGGGAATTCGAACGGCGCGAAAGCTCCTACGAAATCGGCTTCGGCGGCGTGGTCGAAACGGCCAATATTGATGAGGAGATCCAGCGTTTCGTGTGGAAACCGGCCGAGCGCGTCATCGCCACCGCCTTCGACACGCCCGCCGTCGGCTGGCGGGCAAAACGCGTCAACACGCTTCGTCTCTGGACCGCGCAGCCGATTGACCCGATCCTGCTGGCCGCCTTCAACGCCGGCGACCACATCGGGGCGCTGCGCGAAAGCAACAAGGCGGAAAGCCTGACCCGCGTTCTCTATCCGGCCGACGCTACACCGGCCGGCCAGGAACTGCGGCTGCGCCAGGAATACTTCTTCTCCTCGGCCTCGCTGCAGGACATCCTACGCCGTCACCTGCAGCAATATCCGGATTTCAGCTCGCTGCCGGATGCCGTCGCCATTCAGCTCAACGACACCCATCCGGCGATCTCGATTGCCGAACTGGTGCGGCTGTTGACCGACCTGCACGGCCTCGATTTCGAGCAGGCCTGGGACATCACCCGCCGCACGATCTCCTACACCAACCACACGCTGCTGCCCGAAGCGCTCGAAAGCTGGCCGGTGCCGCTGATCGAGCGGCTTTTGCCGCGCCACATGCAGATCGTCTATGCGATCAACGCCAAGATCCTGATCGAGGCCCGCCGCCAGAAGGGCGCGACGGACGACGAGATCCGCAACATCTCGCTGATCGACGAAAGCGGCGAACGGCGTGTGCGCATGGGCAACCTCGCCTTCGTCGGCTCGCACTCGATCAACGGCGTTTCGGCGCTGCACACGGAGCTGATGAAGGAAACGGTATTTGCCGACCTGCACAAGCTCTATCCCGACCGCATCAACAACAAGACCAACGGCATTACCCCGCGCCGCTGGCTGATGCAGTGCAATCCCGGTCTCTTCGGACTGATCCGCGAGGCGATCGGCGACGAGTTCATGGACAATACCGAGGCGCTGCAGGCGCTCGACGCCTTCGCCGACAAGGCGGAGTTCCAGGAGCGTTTCGCCGCGGTCAAGCGCGCCAACAAGGTTCGCCTCGCCCAGCTCGTGCAGAGCCGTCTCGGCATCCGGCTCGACCCGTCGGCGATGTTCGACATCCAGATCAAGCGCATCCATGAATACAAGCGCCAGCTCTTGAACATCATCGAGGCCGTGGCGCTCTACGACCAGATCCGCTCCCATCCGGAGCTCGACTGGGTCCCGCGCGTCAAGCTTTTCGCCGGCAAGGCGGCGCCGAGCTATCACAATGCCAAGCTGATCATCAAACTCGCCAACGATGTCGCGCGTGTCGTCAACAACGACCCGGCGGTGCGCGGCCTCCTGAAGATCGTCTTCGTGCCGAACTACAACGTCTCGCTTGCCGAGATCATGGTCCCCGCTGCCGATCTTTCCGAGCAGATCTCGACGGCCGGCATGGAAGCATCGGGCACCGGCAACATGAAGTTCGCGCTGAACGGCGCCTTGACGATCGGCACGCTCGACGGCGCCAATGTCGAGATGCGCGACTGGATCGGCGAGGAAAACATCAAGATCTTCGGCATGACCGCCGAAGAGGTGGCCCGCGCGCGAGCCGAAGGCCACAATCCTCGTGCCATCATCGAAGGCTCGCGCGAGCTGTCGCAGGCGCTGCAGGCGATTGCCTCCGGCGTATTCTCGCCCGACGACCGCAATCGCTTCGCCGGCCTCGTCGACGGCATCTACAATCACGACTGGTTCATGGTCGCTGCCGATTTCGAAGCCTACGCCAAGGCACAGCGCGAGCTCGACCAGCTCTGGACGACGCCGTCCGACTGGCAAGCACAGGCAATCCGCAACACGGCACGGATGGGCTGGTTCTCGTCCGACCGCACTATCCGGCAATATGCCGGGGAAATCTGGAGAGCCGGATGACGTCTTCGGCCGGCAAGGACCCGGAACCCGCAGCTTCAGGTCTGCTGTCAGCGCCGGATGTCGCGGCCATCCTCTCGGGCACGCACGAGGATCCCTTCGCGGTTCTCGGCGTGCACCCCGCCGGCAAGGCCATCCTTGCCCGCTGCTTCATCCCCGATGCCGAGACGGTGACCGTAGAAACGCTCGCCGGCAAGGAACTGGGCGCGCTCGAACGGCGCGACGATGCCGGTTTCTTCGAGGGGCCGATCGCCCTCAAGAAGCCTCAGCCGGTGCGCTACCGCGCACGCAACGAGGGCGGCGAATGGGTGGTGATCGATCCCTATAGCTTCGGGCCGGTGCTCGGGCCGATGGACGACTACTACATTCGCGAGGGCTCGCATCTTCGGCTGTTCGACAAGATGGGCGCACACGCGATCGAGCATGACGGCGCGCAAGGCTATCATTTCGCCGTCTGGGCGCCGAACGCCAAGCGCGTTTCGGTGGTCGGCCAATTCAACGACTGGGACGGCCGGCGGCACGTCATGCGGCTGCGCGCCGATACCGGCATCTGGGAGATCTTCATTCCCGGCGTTGAAGGTGGCCTTGCCTATAAATACGAGATCCTCGACCGCAACGGCACGTTGCTGCCGCTGAAGGCCGATCCCTTTGCCCGGCGCTCCGAGCTCCGCCCCAACACCGCCTCCGTCACCACGCCGGAAATCGCGCAGGTGTGGGACGACGAGGCGCACCGCAAGCATTGGGCGTCTGCCGACGCGAGGCGCCAGCCGATCTCGATCTACGAGGTCCATGCCGGCTCCTGGCAACGCCGCGACAATGGCGACATGCTCTCCTGGGACGAACTTGCCGACCGGCTGATCCCCTACTGCGTCGATATGGGCTTCACCCATATCGAGTTCCTGCCGATCTCGGAGTTCCCCTTCGACCCGTCCTGGGGCTACCAGACGACCGGCCTCTATGCGCCGACCGCCCGCTTCGGCGAGCCCGAAGGTTTTGCCCGTTTCGTCAACGGCTGCCACAAGGTCGGCCTTGGTGTCATCCTCGACTGGGTGCCCGCACATTTCCCGACCGACGAGCACGGCCTGCGCTGGTTCGACGGCACCGCACTCTACGAACACGAGGATCCGCGCCAAGGTTTCCACCCCGACTGGAACACGGCGATCTACAATTTCGGCCGCCAGGAAGTGCTGTCGTTCCTCGTCAACAATGCGCTCTACTGGGCGGAAAAATTCCATGTCGACGGCCTGCGCGTCGATGCGGTCGCCTCGATGCTCTACCTCGACTACTCGCGCAAGCACGGCGAGTGGGTGCCGAACGAATATGGCGGCAACGAGAACCTCGAGGCCGTCCGTTTCCTGCAGACGCTGAACACGGAAATATACGGCTCTCACAAGGGTATCCTGACGATCGCTGAGGAATCGACCTCCTGGCCGAAGGTCTCCCATCCGGTCCATGCGGGGGGCCTCGGCTTCGGCTTCAAGTGGAACATGGGCTTTATGCACGACACGCTGCAATATCTGTCGCGCGAGCCGGTGCACCGCAAGTTCCACCACAACGACCTGACCTTCGGCCTGCTTTATGCCTTCAACGAGAACTTCGTGCTGCCGCTGTCCCATGACGAGGTCGTGCACGGCAAGGGCTCGCTGATCGCCAAGATGGCCGGCGACGACTGGCAGAAGTTCGCCAATCTCCGGGCCTACTACGCCTTCATGTGGGGCTATCCCGGCAAGAAGCTCTTGTTCATGGGTCAGGAGTTCGCGCAGTGGCGCGAATGGTCCGAAGACCGCGCGCTCGACTGGAACCTGCTCGAATACCACCTGCACGAGGGCATGCGGCGGCTGGTGCGTGACCTCAACGGCACCTATCGGGCCAAGCCCGCCCTTCATGCGCGTGACTGCGAGGGCGAAGGCTTCGAGTGGCTGCTGGCCGACGACCGCGACAACTCCATCTTTGCCTGGCTGCGCAAGGCGCCCGGCGAAAAGCTCGTTGCCGTCATCACCAATTTCACACCCGTTTACCGGGAAAGCTACGCCATCCCGCTGCCGGTCAAGGGTCGTTGGAAGGAGATCCTGAACTCCGACGCGGAAATCTATGGAGGAAGCGGCAAGGGCAACGGCGGCGCCGTTTTTGCGGAGAAGAACAGCACGGGAGCGATCATGGCCAACATCACCTTGCCGCCGCTCGCGACACTGATGCTGGAACAGGAGTAATTTATCCGACCCGCCAGCCGAAGGCGGTGGGCGGAAGACTGCAAATATCGAGGGCCGCAAGGCGTCGCAGAAGGCCGCCGTGACGACCCCTTGAGGTTCAATGAATGGGGAGGACAAATGGTGGAAAAGCGTACGCAACCTCTGGCACGTGATGCCATGGCCTATGTTCTCGCCGGCGGTCGCGGCAGTCGCCTGAAGGAACTGACCGACCGACGGGCGAAGCCGGCCGTCTATTTCGGCGGCAAGGCCCGTATCATCGACTTCGCGCTGTCGAATGCGCTCAACTCCGGTATCCGCCGCATCGGCGTCGCCACCCAGTACAAGGCGCATTCGCTGATCCGCCACCTGCAGCGCGGCTGGAACTTCTTCCGCCCTGAACGAAACGAAAGCTTCGACATTCTGCCCGCCAGCCAGCGCGTTTCCGAAACGCAATGGTACGAAGGCACGGCTGACGCGGTCTACCAGAACATCGACATCATCGAGGACCATGGCGTCGAATACATGGTGATCCTTGCCGGCGATCACATCTACAAGATGGACTACGAACTGATGCTGCAGCAGCACGTCGATTCCGGCGCCGACGTCACCATCGGCTGCCTCGAAGTGCCGCGCATGGAAGCGACCGGCTTCGGCGTCATGCATGTCGACGAGAAGGACCGCATTATCGCCTTCGTCGAGAAGCCTGCCGATCCGCCCGGCATCCCCGGCAATCCGGAAATGGCGCTTGCCTCGATGGGCATCTATGTCTTCCACACGAAGTTCCTGATGGATCTTCTGCGCCGCGACGCCGCCGATCCGAAATCGAGCCGCGACTTCGGCAAGGACATCATTCCCTATATCGTCGACAACGGCAAAGCCGTCGCACACCGCTTTGCCCAGTCCTGCGTGCGCTCCGATTTCGAGCGCGAGGCCTACTGGCGCGACGTCGGCACGATCGACGCCTACTGGCAGGCCAATATCGATCTCACCCATGTGACGCCGGAACTGGACATCTACGACAGCACCTGGCCGATCTGGACCTTCGCCGAGATCAAGCCGCCGGCCAAATTCGTGCATGACGACGAGAACCGCCGCGGCTCGGCGACATCGTCGCTCATCTCCGGCGACTGCATCATCTCAGGCGCAGCTCTCAACCGCAGCCTGTTGTTCACAGGTGTGCGGGTAAATTCATATTCCCGTCTGGAGAATGCCGTAGTTCTTCCCGATGTGAAGATCGGTCGCCATGCGACGCTGCGCAACGTGGTCATCGACAGCCGTGTCGTGATCCCGGAAGGCCTCGTCGTCGGGGACGATCCGGTGCTCGATGCCAAGCGTTTCCGGCGTTCGGAAAACGGCGTCTGCCTGATCACGCAAACGATGATCGACAAATTGGGAATGTAGGCACTTCATGAACGTCCTGTCCGTTGCGTCCGAAGTCTATCCGCTGATCAAGACCGGGGGGCTCGCCGATGTCGTCGGCGCGCTTCCGGCAGCGCTTTTGCCGCACGGCGTCAAGACCCGCACCCTGGTGCCCGGCTATCCAGCCGTGCTGCAGAAGCTGAAGAAGAAAAAGAAGGTTGGCAGTTTCGACAACCTGTTCGGCAATCCGGCGGCAGTTCTCGCCGCTGAAATCGACGGGCTCGACCTGCTGGTCCTCGACCAGCCGGAACTCTACGCCCGCGACGGCGGTCCTTACGTCGATGCGACCGGCCTCGACTACGTCGACAATTTCCGCCGCTTTGCCGCACTCTCGCTTGCGGCGGCCGAGATTGCCGGCGGCGATGTCGTCGCGGGCTTTAAACCCGATATCGTTCACGCCCATGACTGGCAGACCGCGCTGACGCCGGTCTACATGCATTTCGGCCCGGCAGCCGCAACGCCGACTGTGATGACCATCCACAACATCGCCTTCCAGGGCCAGTTTGGCGCCTCGGTCTTCCCGGAGCTTGCCCTTCCCCCTGAAGCCTTCTCGATGCAGTTCGTCGAATATTACGGCGATGTGGGCTTCCTGAAGGGCGGCTTGCAGACCGCCGACGCTATCACCACCGTCAGCCCCTCCTATGCGCAGGAGATCCTGACGCCCGAATTCGGCATGGGTCTCGAAGGTCTGTTGAAGAGCCGCGTCGCCGACCTCTCCGGCATCGTCAACGGGATCGACGCCGATATCTGGGATCCGCAGACCGACCCGCACATCGCCCAGCACTTCAGCGCAACGAGCCTGAAGCAGCGCGCCGCCAACCGGCGTGCGCTCGAGGAACGCTTCGGCCTTGAAAAAGGCAACGGCCCGATCTTCTGCGTCGTCAGTCGGCTCACCTGGCAGAAGGGCATGGATCTGGTCGCCGAGATCGCCGACGAGCTCGTCGCCATGGGCGGCAAACTCGTGGTGCTCGGCTCCGGTGATGCGGCGCTCGAAGGCGCGCTGCTCGCCGCCGCCTCCCGCCATCGCGGCAATATCGGCATGGTCACCGGCTACAACGAGCCGCTGTCGCATCTGATGCAGGCGGGCTCCGACGCGATCCTCATTCCGTCGCGCTTCGAGCCCTGCGGTCTTACCCAGCTCTACGGCCTGCGCTACGGCTGCGTGCCGGTCGTCGCCCGCACCGGCGGCCTCGCCGATACCATCATCGACGCCAACGAAGCCGGGCTTGCGGCCAAGGTCGCCACCGGCTTCCAGTTCGCGCCTGTCAATGCCGATGGGTTGCGGCTTGCGATCCGGCGGGTGCTGCGTGCATACAGCGAGCCCAAAGTCTGGTCGAAAATTCAGACGCAGGGCATGAAATCGGACGTTTCCTGGGCCACAAGTGCCGAGCGTTACGTCTCTCTTTATTCCGGACTTCTCGGGAAAGGTTAAGTCAGCATGATAAGAACGGTTACCACAACCCCCTACGGCGACCAGAAGCCTGGCACGTCAGGGCTGCGCAAGAAGGTCCCGGTCTTCCAGCAGAAGAACTATGCCGAGAACTTCATCCAGTCGATCTTCGACGCGCTCGAAGGCTTTCAGGGCGAAACCCTTGTCATCGGCGGCGACGGCCGCTTCTACAACCGCGAAGTCATCCAGATCGCCATTAAGATGGCGGCGGCCAACGGCTTCGGCCGCGTGCTCGTCGGCCGCGGCGGCATCCTGTCGACGCCGGCTGCCTCCAACGTCATCCGCAAGTACAAGGCCTTTGGCGGCATCGTGCTGTCGGCCAGCCACAATCCCGGCGGCCCGACCGAAGACTTCGGTATCAAGTACAACATCGGCAATGGCGGCCCGGCACCGGAAAAGGTCACCGATGCGATCTTTGCCCGCAGCAAGGTGATCGACAGCTACAAGATCTCCGACGTTGCCGACATCAACCTCGATGCCGAAGGCACGCAGGCGCTTGACGGCATGACCGTGACGGTCATCGACCCGGTCGCCGACTATGCCGAACTGATGGAAAGCCTGTTCGACTTCGACGCCATCCGCAAAATGATCGGCGGCGGCTTCCGCGTCGTCTTCGACGCCATGAGCGCCGTCACCGGGCCTTACGCCAAGGAGATCATCGAGAAGCGTCTTGGCGCGCCCAAGGGCTCGGTGATGAACTTCATTCCGCTGCCCGATTTCGGCGGCCACCATCCGGATCCGAACCTCGTGCACGCCCGCGCGCTCTACGAGACCATGATGGGACCGGATGCACCGGATTTCGGCGCCGCCTCCGACGGCGACGGCGACCGCAACCTCGTCATCGGCCGCGGCATCTTCATCACGCCCTCCGACAGTCTGGCCATGCTTGCCGCCAACGCGCATCTGGCGCCCGGCTATGCCAAGGGCATTGCCGGCATCGCCCGCTCGATGCCGACCAGTGGTGCGGCCGACCGCGTGGCCGAGAAGCTCGGCATCGGCCTCTACGAAACGCCGACCGGCTGGAAGTTCTTCGGCAACCTGCTCGACGAGGGCATGGCGACGATCTGCGGCGAGGAAAGCGCCGGCACCGGCTCCAACCACGTGCGCGAAAAGGACGGCCTCTGGGCGGTCCTGCTGTGGCTCAACGTTCTCGCCGCCCGCAAGGAAAGTGCGCTCGACATCGTCAAGAGCCACTGGGCGACCTACGGCCGCAACTACTATTCGCGCCACGACTACGAAGAGGTCGACAGCGATGCCGCCAATGGCCTGATCGCCAACCTGCGCGACCAGCTTGCCACGCTGCCCGGCAAGTCCTTCGGCGCGCTCAAGGTCGCGACCGCGGACGACTTTGCCTACAACGATCCGGTCGACCATTCCGTCAGCAAGAACCAGGGTATCCGTATCCTGTTCGAAGGCGGCTCCCGCGTCGTCTTCCGCCTCTCGGGCACCGGCACATCGGGCGCAACGCTGCGCGTCTATATCGAGCGCTTCGAGCCGGACGCTTCGCGTCACGATATCGAGACGCAGACGGCGCTTGCCGATCTCATCGCCGTTGCGGAAGAGATCGCCAGCATCAAGACCCGCACCGGCCGCACCGAGCCGAGCGTCATTACCTGAGAAACCAGACGATCGGGGCCGCCTTCGGGCGGCCCTTTTCTGTAGCCGCCTACCCTCACTGCCTCGCCTGGCGGAGGGGGCTGACGGGATATGAGTTCGATAACAGGAAGAGGGAAGCTTTCATGCCGACGATCGGAAACCCACCCCTCGGTGCCACCGTCACCCCCGACGGCACGGTGTTTTCGGTCTGGTCGCGCAACGCCGCCCGTATTGACCTCTGCCTCTTCGACAAATCAGGTGCCAAACAACTGCGCCAGCTGCCGATGACACGGAACGGCGACATTCACAGCCTGACGGTTGCCGACGCGCCGAAGGGAACGCGCTACGGCTTCCGGGCCGATGGCGTCTATTCGCCCGATCACGGTCTCTGGTTCGATCCGTCCAAGCTTCTCGTCGATCCCTACGCCCTGGAGCTCGACCGCCCGTTCCGCCACGATCCACGCCTGACGATCTTTGGCGAAGACACCGCCGACCTCGTACCGAAAGCGATCGTCACCGAGGTGAAGGCCGCCAAGGTGAAGGCGCCGCTCTTCAAGGCCGGCGGCCTCCTCTACGAAATCGCCGTCAAGCCTTTCACCTTCCTCCATCCCGACGTGCCCGAAGCCAAGCGTGGCACGGTGGCGGCGCTTGCCGAGCCTGCCATCATCGCGCACTTGAAGCGCCTCGGCGTTTCGACGGTCGAACTGATGCCGATCGTTGCCTGGATCGACGAACGCCATCTGCCGCCGCTCGGGCTGAAGAACGGCTGGGGCTACAATCCGATCGCCCCGATGGCGCTCGATCCGCGCCTCGTTCCGGGCGGCCTCAAGGAATTGCGCAAGACTGTCGAAGCGCTGCGCAAGGAGGGCATCGGCGTCATCCTCGATCTCGTCTTCAACCACTCCGGCGAGAGCGACCGCTTCGGCACGACCTTGTCGATGCGCGGCCTCGACAACCTCACCTATTACCGCCATGTAACCGACGGGCCGGGCGAACTGATCAACGACACCGGCTGCGGCAACACGATCGCCTGCGACAACCCTGTGGTCGAGGCGCTGATCCTCGACAGTCTGCGCCATTTCGTCCGCGCCGCCGGCGTCGACGGCTTCCGTTTCGACCTCGCCTCGATCCTCGGCCGCGACATGGGCGGCTTCCACCGCGATGCTCCGCTCTTCCAGGCGATCGCGGCCGATCCGCTGCTTGCCGACCGGGTGATGATCGCCGAGCCCTGGGATATCGGCCCGGGCGGCTACCAGCTCGGCAACTTCCCCGCCCCATTCCTTGAGTGGAACGACCGCGCCCGCGACGATATCCGCATCTACTGGCGCGGCGACCGCCATTCGATCGGCGCGCTGGCGACAGCGCTTGCCGGCTCGTCGAACAGTTTTTCCCGTTGGGGCGAGGCAGGAACCCGCACGGTCAACTTCATCGCCGCCCATGACGGCTTCACGCTGGCCGATCTCGTCTCCTATGCCGGCAAGCACAACGAGGCGAACGGTGAGGAAAACCGCGACGGCCACAACGAGAACCACTCCTGGAACAACGGCGCCGAAGGGCCGACCGCGGATCCGGAAATCAAGGCGGCTCGCCGCCATGACGTGATCGCGCTCGTCGGCACGCTCTTTGCCACCCGCGGCACGATCATGCTGACCGCCGGCGACGAAGCCGGGCGCAGCCAGCACGGCAACAACAACGCCTATTGCCAGGACAACGCCATCACCTGGCTCGACTGGACGGCGATGGACGACGAGATCGTTGCCCACACCGCAGCCCTCTCAGCCATGCGCTCTCGCTTCGACGTTTTCGACGAGACTACGTTCCTGACCGGAAGCGGCGACGTCGAGTGGTGCCGTCTCGACGGTCACCCGATGACGGTTGGCGACTGGGAGCATCCGGCAACGGACAATCTGATGATGGTGCTGGCCACCCGCGACCGAACCCAGAAGCGGGCAACGCGGCTGGCCGTCGTCATCAATCGCAGCCATGCGCCGCATCCCCTCCGCCTGCCCGACAGCGTCAATGGGAAATGGCAGGACGCGCTCGCAGCGTCAGCCCCCGCCGATCACGTAGCGCCGCGCTCCGTCACCTTCCTCGTCGAAGTTTTCTAAGCTTTTCCACCACTTGCAGGTTGCAACGGGCGAGCCTATAGATCGCTTGGGGGGCTTGTTTCGAGGCGTTCACATGCTGCAGGACATATCACTTTCTGAGATCAAGGTACTGGTCGGCAAGGAAGTCGGCGTTTCCGACTGGATCACGGTCACCCAGGAAACGATCGACAAATTCGCCGAAGCAACCAGCGACTATCAGTATATTCACGTCGACCCGGTGCGGGCCGCTGCCGAAACGCCCTTCGGCGGCACGATCGCGCATGGCTTCCTGTCGCTCTCGCTGCTTTCGGCGATGAACTACAATTGCCTGCCGAAAATCCGCGAACAGACGATGGGCATCAACTACGGCTTCGAGAAGGTGCGCTTCGTCGCGCCGGTGAAGAGCGGCGCCAAAGTGCGCGGCCACTTCACCATGGCCGACGCGCGCTTTCGCGGCGCCAGCATGCTGATGATCACCTATGACGTCAGCGTCGAGATCGAAGGCGAGCGCAAGCCGGCGCTGACGGCAACCTGGCAGACCATCATCCAGTTCGATCCTAAGGATCGACCCGCCGATGCCTGAGGCGGTTTGAGCAGGCAGATCCCATGACAGCAGCAGTCAACGTCGCGCCGGCCGACGGACGTTTCGTCAGCGACTTTGCCGGCTGCGACTTCTCCTTCGAGATCACGTCCGAGGCGCTGCCCTTCACCGGCCCCGGTCTTCGCGACATCGCCCCGGTCGAGCGCTACATCAAGGCTTATGAATCCGACCCGGACGAGCTTGTGGCGGCGGCCGGGCCGGATGCCGCTCTCTTCGCAGCACGTCTCGACGGCCGGCTCGCCGGTTACATCGCGCTCTCGAAGACGTGGAACGGCTTTGCCGAAGTCGACGATATCGCCGTCGACAGCAATGCGCGCCGAGCCGGCGTCGCGCGGGCCCTCATGGACCGGGCGGTGTTATGGGCGCGGGAACGGGGCCTGCCGGGGATCAGGCTCGAGACCCAGTCGAACAATGTCGCCGCCTGCCGCTTCCACGAGCGCTACGGCTTCGAACTTGCTGGCTACGACCGCCATCTCTATTCGGCATTGACGCCGGGAACGCACGAGATTGCGCTCTTCTGGTACTTGCGCTTCGCGTAAAAAGGCCAGGCGGCTGTCGTGGTCGCAAAATCAGTAAATGGAGAAGTCATTGCGCCAGCGTATCATCGTCTGCCCGCTCGTTCAGAACAGGGGCGCCTACTTGCTCTGCAAGATGCCGCCGGATCGCGGCGTGTTTCCCGGGCAATGGGCGCTTTCGGGTGGCGGCCTCGAGCCGGGCGAACGTCTCGATGAGGGCTTGCGCCGTGAAATCCGGGAAGAGCTCGGAGACCGTCTGGAGATCGGAACGATCAAGCCCTGGACCTTCCGGGACGACATCCGGACAAAGTCCTACGCCGACGGCTCAACCGAAGAGCTGCATATGATCTATCTGATCTTTGACTGCGAGGCCGAAAATCGCGAGGTCAGCCTCAACGACGAATTCGTCGAACACGCCTGGGTCGCGCCCGAGCAGCTCCAGGATTACGACCTCAACGACGCAACGAAGCGCACATTCCAGGAAAAAGGCATCCTGCCGGCTACGCGATAAGAGCCAACGGTTGCCGACAGACTTGAGCCGGGAAACGCTTGAGCGCTTCCCGGCCTTTTTATCTCAATGCCCGGCGTCGGCCGCACCCTCGGACAGCAGTCCGAAGACGAAGGGCGAGAACGACCGCCAGCACTCGACCCGGAACTGATCCTCAGCAGTGCGGAAGAGGATGATCTCCGCCTTGCCGAGGATCGTGCGCGAGCAGCCGCCGACCGGGAAGATCGCCAGGGACAGATCCTGCGGGCAGCCGCTGTTGATGGCCACGTCCGCGCCTGGGCCGCTGACGATGACGGCGACGTTGCGATGCGAAATGTCGACCGCCGAATGCAGCGTGCCGCTCGAGGCGGCCGCCGCCAACAGGTCGGCCTCGCTTTCGTCGATGACCAGCCACTCGTCCGGGCCGATCCACAGCGCATGGCGCTGGCCGGAAGAAGCCGAGGTCTTCGGCCGGGTCGGCAGCGTCACGCCAAGTGCGGCCGAAAGGGCCGGCAGTGCGTCGGCGCCGGCGCGCAGCGAAATGCGCGTTGCTGCCGGTGCAGGCGTCAGGATCGCCTCGGCCGAGCCCCCGCGCGCGGTGAGTGCCGCCTTGCGGCTTGCAGTAACCTGGTCAGCCATGGAGGCGGCCCCCTTCCTTGTCAAAGAACACCATGTCGCTCACTTCGACGGCAATGGTGCGATCGGTCATCGGCACGTAGAGCGTCTGGCCGAGGCGCGCGCGGCCACCGGCCACCATGGCGAGCGCAATCGAGCGACCGCAGTTTGCCGACCAGTAGGACGAAGTCACGTGACCGAGCATGGTCATCGGCTTCGGCTGGTTCGGGTCGGCGACGATCTGCGCGCCTTCCTCCAGCACCACCTTCGGATCCTTGGTGAGAAGACCGACGAGCTGCTTGCGGCCGTCCTTGACGAGATCCGGGCGTTTCAGGCCGCGGATACCGACGAAGTCGGGCTTCTTCTTCGAGACAGCCCAGGAGAGGCCGGCATCGTCCGGCGTCAGCGTACCGTCGGTATCCTGGCCGACGATGATGTAGCCCTTCTCGGCGCGCAGCACGTGCATGGTTTCCGTGCCGTAGGCGCAGGCGCCCATCGGCTCTGCCCGCGCCCAGATCGCCTCCCAGACAGCCTGGCCGTAGTCAGCCGGCACGTTGACTTCGAAACCGAGCTCGCCGGTGAACGACATGCGGAAGAGCCGTGTCGGCACGCCGCAGATCTTGCCTTCGGCGACGCTCATATGCGGGAAGGCCTCGTTGGAGAGGTCGATGCCCTCGACGAGCGGCGCGATGATCTCGCGCGCCTTCGGTCCCTGCACGGCGATGACGGCCCACTGTTCCGTCGTCGAGGTCAGCCATACCTTCAGGTGCGGGAACTCGGTCTGCAGATAGTCTTCCATGTGGTTCATGACGCGCGGCGCACCGCCGGTCGTGGTCGTCACGTGGAAGCGATCCTCGGCCAGTCGACCGACCACGCCGTCGTCATAGACGAAGCCGTCGTCGCGCAGCATGATGCCGTAGCGGCAGCGGCCGGGCTTCAGGTTGTCCCAGGCGTTGGTGTACATGAGATTGAGGAACTGCGCCGCATCCGGGCCAACAACCTCGATCTTGCCGAGCGTCGAGGCATCGAAGACACCGGCGACATCACGCACCGTCTTGCACTCGCGCGCCACCGCCTCATGCATGTCTTCGCCGGAGCGCGGGTAGAACCAGGCGCGCTTCCAGTTGCCGACATCCTCGAACTCGGCGCCATGCGCTTCCTCCCAAGCATGGATGGGTGTCTTGCGCGCAGGGTCGAAGAGAGTGCCGCGCGAATGGTTGACGATCGCGCCGAAGGTCACCGGCGTATAGGGCTGGCGGAAGGTCGTCAGGCCCACCTGCGGAATGTCCTTGCCGAGCGCTTCTGCAGCAATCGCCAGGCCATGCATGTTGGAAAGCTTGCCCTGGTCGGACGCCATGCCGTTTGTGGTGAAGCGCTTGATGTGCTCGATCGAGTGCATGCCTTCGCGCACCGCCAGACGGATGTCCTTGGCGCAGACGTCGTGCTGGAAGTCGATGAACGCCTTGACGGTCGTGTCCGGCCCCGCACCTTCAGCGGCACCGATCATGCCGCCGGTCCAACCGTAGCGGTTTTCGCCCGAAAGCGTCACCTGCGCACCGCCCTCTGTACCGGCCGCACGCGCGGTCAGTTCGCCGGCTGCAAGCGCCTCGTCGATGGTTGCCTGCAGGTCGTCGGTGCCGTTGCAGGCACCGACCGACAGGCAATCCTGCAGGTACGTGCCCGGCAGGAAGCGCTGCGTCGCCGCATCGAACTTCACCTTGCCGCGCGACTGCGAGAACAGGTGCACCGACGGCGTCCAACCGGCCGAAACCAGCAGCGCGTCGACGGCGAACTTGCGGGCCGAGCCACCGCCGTTGCGGGCGACGCTGATCGAGTTGACCCTAAGCTTGCCGCCGGCCTTGATCACAGAATGGCTGGTCAGCACTTCGATGCCGAGCTTGCGCGCTTCAGCCAGAACCGCTTCACCAGGGTTTTCGCGGCAGTCGACGATGACGGGAACCGAGACGCCGGCCCGCTTCAGGTCGAAAGCCGCCTCATAGGCCGAGTCATGGGCGGTGTAGACGCCGACCTTGGAGCCGACGGCAACGCCGAAGTGGTTGAGATAGGTGCGCCCGGCCGAAGCGAGCATGATGCCCGGGCGGTCGTTGTTGGCAAACACCATGTGCCGCTCGATCTGGCCGTTGGCGAGGATCACCTTCTTGGCGCGCACCTGCCAAAGCCGCTCGCGCGGCAGCGACTTGTCGAGAGCCGCCAGATGATCGGTCACGCGCTCGACGAGGCCGACGAAATTGTGGTTGTAGTAGCCGAAGCCGGTGGTGCGGGTGAGCACCGTGACGTTGTCCATGGAGGCAAGCGTCTTGGCGGTCTCCTGCGCCCAGTCCCAGCCGTCCTTGCCGTCGATAGTCGTGCCGCTCTCGTAGCGAAGCGCGCCGCCCATTTCCGGCTGCTCGTCGCAGATGATCACCTTGGCGCCGGCCTTGGCAGCGGCAAGTGCTGCGGATAGACCGGCAACACCCGCACCGATGACAAGCACGTCGCAATGGGCGTAGCGGCTGGCATAGTGATCCGGATCCGCTTCCGTCGGCGCGACGCCGAGGCCGGCAGCGCGGCGGATGAAGGGCTCATAGATCGCGTGCCAGGCGGCCTTCGGCCACATGAAGGTCTTGTAGTAGAAGCCGGCGGCGAAGAACGGCGACATCAGGTCGTTGAGGCCGCCGATGTCGAAGGCGAGCGACGGCCAACGGTTCTGCGAACTCACCTTCATACCGTCGAAGACTTCCTGCACCGTGGCGCGCACGTTCGGCTGACGCCGGGCGGCATCACGCGAGACGTCCATCAACGCGTTCGGCTCCTCGGCACCGGCCGAAAGAATGCCGCGCGGGCGGTGATACTTGAACGAACGGCCGACCAGGTGAATGCCGTTGGCAAGTAGCGCCGAGGCAACCGTGTCGCCTTCGAGCGCCGTCAGCGTGCGGCCGTCGAAGGTGAAGCGCGCGGTGCGGGCGGGGGTCAGGCGGCCGACGCCTGGAATGCGGTTGGCGCCCATCATTTCGCGGCTCCCTTGTCCTGGCCGTTCTTGTCCTGCTCGCTCTGGAGAATGGTGGCGATGTCAGGCTTTGGCTCGCCCGCCTTGTAGGTGGTGTAGAAACGGTCGCTGACCGTGTCGCGGGCGGCGTTGAAGAAGCGGCCGCAGCCATGGATATGACGCCAGCGCTCGAAGATCAGACCCTTGGGGTTCTGACGCAGGAAGAAGTATTCCTCGAACTGTTCGTCGGTGATGTCGGCGATGTTTTCCGGACGGGCGATATGGGCGTCGCCGGCACCGCGGAACTCGAGCTCGGAACGCTCTTCCTCGCAATAGGGGCAGTAGATCAGAAGCATCTCGAAATCCTCAGTGCGCAACGGCGGCGGCGGCCGCCTCGTCGATCAGCCGGCCGGTGCGGAAACGCTCCAGCGTCAACCCTGCGGCCAGACGATGCGGCTCACCCTTGGCGATCAGATGGGCGAAGAGATGGGCCGAGCCCGGCGTCGCCTTAAAGCCACCCGTACCCCAGCCAGCGTTGAGGTAGAGGCCCGGAACCGGCGTGACGCCCTGGATCGGCGAGCGGTCCTGGGTGACGTCGACGATGCCGCCCCACTGCCGCATCATCTTTACGCGGCGGAACATCGGGAAGAGCTCGCAGATCGCATCGAGCGTATGGGTAATGATCTGCAGGCCGCCGGTCTGCGAATAGGAATTGTACTGGTCGGTGCCGGCGCCGATGACGAACTCGCCCTTGTCGGACTGCGAGATATAGGCATGCACCGAGTTCGACATGACGACGCAGGGGAAGATCGGCTTCAGCGGCTCGGAGACCAGCGCCTGCAGCGGCTGGCTCTGCAGCGGCACACGCACATCCGCCATCTGCATCAGCACCGAGGTGTGGCCGGCGGCGGAGATGCCGACCTTCTTGGCGCCGATGTAGCCGCGGCTGGTGTCGACGCCTACGACCCGGCCGGTCTCGTCGCGGCGGATGCCGGTCACTTCGCAGTTCTGGATGATGTGGACACCGCGGTCGGAGGCTGCGCGGGCATAGCCCCAGGCAACGGCGTCGTGGCGGGCCGTGCCGCCGCGGCGCTGCAGGGCGGCACCGTTGATCGGGTAGCGCGCGGTCTTGGCGATATCGAGCGGCGGGCAATAGGCCTTGGCCTGTTCCGGCGTCAGCCATTCGTTGTCGATGCCGTAGAGGCGGTTGGCATGGATATGGCGCCTGAACGACTGCTGGTCATGGATGTTGTGCGACAGCATCATCACGCCGCGCGGCGAATACATGACGTTGTAGTTCAGGTCCTGCGACAGGTTTTCCCAGAGCTTCAGCGAATGCTCGTAGATGTCCATGCTCTCTTCATAGAGATAGTTGGACCGGATGATCGTCGTGTTGCGGCCGGTATTGCCGCCACCGATCCATCCCTTTTCGAGCACCGCGACATTGGTGATGCCGTGCTCCTTGGCAAGATAGTAGGCAGCACCGAGACCATGGCCGCCGCCGCCGATGATGATGGCGTCATACTCCTTGCGCGGCTCCGGCGACGCCCAGTGCGGGCCCCATCCCTTGTGGCCGCGCAGCGCCTCGCGCGCCACGGCGAAAACTGAATATTTGCGCATCGGCCCGTTACTCCCGGTGTTCATTCTCGTTGGCGTTAGAAATCGCAAATCCGGGGCCTGCGCAACGTTTCTTTTGCGACGCATTTGCGTGGACTTGCGCGCAGTTGCGACATGACTATGGATTGGTTAAGCGGCAGACGGGAACCAGCGCCGACCCTGCATCTCAGGATTTTTCAGCGTCTCCTCATGTCGTCGCTGGACTTTCGCCTGACGATCTGGTATCCGCTCATCTAATCGTAAAGCTTCCAGCTTAGCGAATGTCATTCTTTTGCCTCCGTACCTGACGGAGCTGCAAAATAACTCGAACCAAGGAACGGGATTCACGTGCAGGTACTAGTCCGCGATAACAATGTCGATCAGGCGCTCCGCGCTCTTAAGAAGAAGATGCAGCGCGAAGGCATTTTCCGCGAAATGAAGATGCGTGACTACTACGAGAAGCCGTCCCAGAAGCGCGCTCGCGAAAAGGCTGAAGCCGTACGCCGCGTCCGCAAGCTGGCACGCAAGCGTGCACAGCGCGAAGGCCTCCTGGCTCGCTGATTTGTCGTTTTTTCGACGCTATTCGATGTAAGTCGTGGCGGGGGCGAAATATCGCCACCGCCTTTTTTTGGTATGGACATCTTTTCCGCCGACAGGCTAGCGTGCTCGACGCTGCCACCGACGGACGACCGACCGGAGTGTTTGGACCGGTGGTCTGCCAAGGCCGACTTTGGCCCGGCTTGAGGAGCCCGCGGGGAGTTCAGCGGCTCCAGAAACGGAAAGCCGATGGCTTTCGAGACCTTGTCGATTTGAGGGATCAACCTTTGACACTTGCTGCCATGACTGCGGACGTCTCCGGTTTTAATGTCCATGAGGCGTCTCGCCGCCACCAGCGCAAGCCGAGGCTTGCCGCCATGCTGCTTCTCGGCTCGGCCCTCCTCATCGCCGGCTGCACGACCGACGGTCCGGACTCCGTCACCAACAAGGTCGAGCGCGAACAGGGCTCGCAGGAAAACATCGCCTCGCTTTCGAGCGTCATCGCCTCCAACCCGAGCGACCCGGAAGGCTACAATGTTCGCGGCTCGGCTTACGGCCGCGCCGGCGAATACCGCCGCGCGATTGCCGATTTCGACCAGGCGATCAAGCTGAACCCGCGCTTCTACCAGGCCTATGCCAACCGGGCGCTGGTTCATCGCAACATGGGCAATACCCAGGCAGCGCTTGCCGACTACAACACGGCCCTGCAGCTCAACGCCAACTACGACGTCGCCTATATCGGCCGCGGCAATCTTTATCGCCAGGCCGGCCAGCTCGATTCCGCCTTTAACGATTTCAACAAGGCGATCCAGCTCGATACCACCGATCCGCGCGCCTATCACAATCGCGGCCTGATCTACCAGGCGCGCAACCAGCACGGCCAGGCGATCGAAGACTTCTCGACCGCGATCTCGCTTTCGCCGAGCTCGCCGGAGCCCTATAACGGCCGCGGCATTTCCTATGTCGCCCAGGGCGACGACGACAACGCGTTCTCCGACTTCAACACCGCGATCAACCTCAACGGCAAGGTCGCTGAATCCTGGGCCAACCAGGCGCTGATCTACGAGCGCAAGGGCGACAAGGCCAAGGCGTCGAAGTCCTACTCGCACGCGCTGCAGCTCGACCCGAAATACGAGCCGGCCCGCGCCGGCCTTGCCCGCGTCAAGGCATCCTGAGCCGACCCGATCACACATTTCGAAACGCCCGCGACCACATCGCGGGCGTTTTGGTTTGCGGGCCCCGAGCGCTGCACGGCGGAACCTTCCTGCCGGCCATCCGTTTGCTTGAAGCATCAAAAACGGAGACCAAGCCATGATCAAACGAACCCTCGTTACTGCGCTGGCGCTCGCCGCGCTTGCCACGGGCCCGGCCGCCGCACAGAACTATGTCGCCCTTGGCCGCCTCGTTTGCGGTTCGGAAGGCGGCACCGGCATGATCCTGACCTCGACCAAGAACCTGATGTGCACCTTCACGCCCGCCAATGGCGCGCCGAAGGCCGTCTATGCCGGCACGATCCGCAAGATCGGCATCGACATCGGCAAGACGGGCAAGAGCACGATGATCTGGGATGTTTTTGCCAAGACCGGCACCCCGGTCAGCGAATTCGCGCTCGCCGGTGAATATTACGGCGTCGGCGCCGATGCGAGCATGGCCGTTGGCGCGGGTGCCAAGGTGATCGGCGGCGGCACCAACAAGGCCTTCATGCTGCAGCCCGTCAACGTCCAGGTGCAGGAAGGCCTGAATGTCGCCGTCGGCATCGACGAACTGACACTGGCGCCGGCTGGCTAAGGCGGCCTCGACAAAAGCACCGACGCACGTAGCGCGCGCCATATCCTTCAACGCAAAACGCCCGCCGAAAGGCGGGCGTTTCTTTATCGGGCGACGCGGACAGCCCTCAGGCGTGCAGCGCCTTGACGATGTCTTCCGTCACCTTCTTGGCGTCGCCGAGCAGCATCATCGTGCCGTCCTTGTAGAACAGCGTGTTGTCGATCCCGGCATAGCCCGAGCCGAGCGAGCGCTTGACGAACAGGCAGGTTTTGGCCTTGTCGACATCAAGGATCGGCATGCCGTAGATCGGCGAGGACTTGTCGTCGCGCGCCGCCGGGTTGGTGACGTCGTTGGCGCCGATGACATAGGCAACATCGGCCTGCGCGAACTCGGAATTGATGTCCTCGAGCTCGAACACCTCGTCATAGGGAACGTTTGCTTCGGCGAGCAGCACGTTCATATGGCCGGGCATGCGGCCCGCGACCGGGTGGATCGCATACTTGACCTCGACGCCGGCCGCCTTCAGCTGGTCGGCCATTTCGCGCAACGCATGCTGGGCCTGGGCGACCGCCATGCCGTAGCCGGGCACGATGATCACCTTGGAGGCGTTCGCCATCAGGAAGGCCGCGTCATCCGCCGAGCCCTGCTTGACCGTGCGCTGGACGCCGTCGTCGCTGCCGGCCGCCGCCGTCTCGCCGCCGAAGCCGCCGAGGATGACCGAAATGAACGAGCGGTTCATGCCCTTGCACATGATGTAGGAGAGGATCGCGCCGGAGGAGCCGACGAGCGCCCCGGTGATGATCAGCGCCAGGTTGCCGAGCGTGAAGCCGATACCGGCCGCCGCCCAGCCCGAATAGGAGTTGAGCATCGAGACCACCACCGGCATGTCGGCGCCGCCGATCGGGATGATGATCAGCACGCCGAGCGCCAGCGACAGCAGGACGATCAGCCAGAACACCGTCGTGCTCTGGGTCAGCACCAGCATGATCACCATAACGACGAGCGCGGCCGCAAGACCGGCATTGATGGCATGGCGGCCCGAAAGCATGATCGGCTTGCCGGACATGCGACCGTCGAGCTTCAGGAAGGCGATGACCGAGCCGGTAAAGGTGATGGCGCCTATGGCGACGCCGAGCGACATTTCGACCAGCGCCTGCGCGTGGATGTCACCGATCGTGCCGATGCCGAAGCTCTCCGGCGCATACATGGCGGCTGCCGCCACCATGACGGCCGCAAGACCGACCAGCGAGTGAAAGGCGGCGACGAGTTGCGGCATCGACGTCATGGCGATACGGCGGGCAATGACCGCACCGATACCGCCGCCGATGGCAAGGCCGAGCACGATCAGCATCAGGCCGCCGAAGCTCGGCTTGGCGAGCAGCAGCGTCGTGACGATGGCGATGCCCATGCCGACCATGCCATAGGTGTTGCCCTTGCGGCTGGTGGTCGGATGCGAGAGGCCGCGCAGCGCCATGATGAAGAGGACGCCGGAGACGAGATAGAGGAAGGCTGCGAAGTTGGCGTTCATCGGGCCGGCCTCACTTGTCTTTTTTCTTGTACATGGCGAGCATGCGCTGGGTGACGAGGAAGCCACCGAAGATGTTGACGGAGGCGAGCACCAGCGCAATGAAGCCGAAGCCGGTCGCAAGCCCAGAGGCCGAAATGCCGACGGCCAGCAAAGCGCCGACGACGATGACTGAGGAGATCGCGTTGGTGACCGCCATCAGCGGCGTGTGCAGCGCCGGGGTCACCGACCAGACGACGTAATAGCCGACGAAGATCGCCAGTACGAAGATCGCCAGGCGAAAGACGAAAGGATCGATCGCCCCGCCTGTGGCGCCATGGGCAACGACGCCAGCGGCGTCCGGCACGTATTCGGCGGCGGTGCGGACCGCTTCCACGGCCCGGTCGAGATCGGCGAGCGCCTTGTCGAGAAGTTCATTCGCCATCACTTGTCCCCCTTGCTGGCACCGAAGTTCGGATGCACGACCTGACCGCCATGGGTGAGCGCCGTCGCCTTGACGAGTTCGTCCTCCATGTTGAGAGCCAGCGCCTTGGTCTCCTTGGAGACCATCGTCTCCAGGAAGGTGACGAGGTTCTTGGCATAAAGCCCGGAAGCGGAAGCGGCGATGCGGCCCGGTACATTCAGATGGCCGATAACCTTGACGCCTTCGACCTCGGCAACCTTGCCGGCCTCTGCACCTTCGACGTTGCCGCCGCGCTCGACCGCAAGATCGACCGCGATCGAGCCTGGCTTCATGCTCTTCAGCATCTCGCGGGTAACGAGCCGCGGCGCCGGGCGGCCGGGAATGAGCGCGGTGGTGATGACGATGTCCTGCTTGGCGATATGCTCGGCGACGAGTGCCGCCTGCTTGGCCTGGTAGTCCCTGGACATTTCCTTGGCGTAGCCGCCGGCGGTTTCGGCCGCCTTGAACTCGTCGTCTTCGACGGCGATGAACTTGGCCCCGAGCGAGGCGACCTGTTCCTTGGCGGCCGGACGCACGTCCGTCGCCGACACCACGGCGCCGAGGCGGCGAGCCGTCGCGATCGCCTGCAGGCCGGCGACGCCGGCGCCCATGACGAAGACCTTGGCGGCAGGCACCGTACCGGCCGCCGTCATCATCATCGGCAATGCCCGGTCATATTCGTAGGCCGCATCGATCACCGCCTGGTAGCCGGCGAGGTTGGCCTGGCTCGACAGCACGTCCATCGACTGCGCGCGGGTGATGCGCGGCATCAGCTCCATCGCAAAAGCGGTCAATCCGGCATTCGCCATCTCGGCGATCGCCGCCTCGTTGCCGTAGGGATCCATGATGGCGATGACGATGGCACCCGGCTTGTAGCCGCCGATTTCGGCAGTCGTCGGTCGACGGACCTTGAGCACGACATCCGCCGCCTTGGCGTCTGCCGTCGTGCCGATCCGGGCTCCGGCCTTTTCGAACTCTGCATCCGGAATGCGCGACGGCACGCCGGCCCCCGCCTCGACGACGACGTCGAAGCCGAGACCTTTCAGTTTCTTCACGGTATCCGGTGATGCGGCAACGCGACCCTCGTTCGGATCCGTTTCCTTGGCGACGAAGACGATCTCGCTCACAAGTCCCCCCTCCTGGCCGCAATCGAGCCAGGGCCGGAATGCGGGCATTCTCTCCGACTGCAAAGCGGGTGGGCCTATCGGGCCGACACGCCCTCCTATGCGCGGCGCATCTGTGCCCGGCGCAATCGTCTGGAGCAAGCCGTCGCCTGGATGCGGGACCTTGGGCGGTCCACCGGCATCGAGCCTCGATCGGACTCTGCGGGCCTGCTCTTCACTCCTCCCTCACGTGGGTGAGGATTATCCGCCCGTGCCCTTTTGCGGGCATCCGGGCCTCAAGCCACATGCGGCGGCACCTCCAGCCAGCGACATGCAACTTCTTCCGGGCAAACGCCCGGTCGCCGAGGAAGCACCATCTACGCTCCCTCAACGGTCGGTTCGATCGCGCCGGTTAGCGAAGGAAGAAGAAACCGGCGACGTTGATCAGGATGAAAAGCACGATCGAGGAGATCAGGCCCATCGTCGTGAAGAAGCCGGCAGCCATCGCGATCAGCAGGGCGACGCAGAAAAGCGTGCCGTACTTCGAGGCGCTCAGGAACATGAGGTAGGTCTTCTCGTGTTCCGGATAGTCCATCGGAGCGCCCAAATCGACCGGTCCAGAATGATGCTCAGCCATCGTTCAAAATTCTCCCTGAATGCCGCGGCGCCACCTTGGGGTCATCGCCGCTCCTAATCGAAGCATGGTCCCGCGAAAAGCCGCGAAACCCTTATAGCTGCCCTTACACAATGCGCAGGGCCGGCGCAACGAAAACCCGTTCTTTAGCCGCACCTGATGGGCGAAATGTCGCGCCATTCCGCAAGGGGTGACACGCCTCGGCGCGCCCGAAATTCGCCTGCGCAATCAAGGCCGCTTAGCGAAAAACGGACGTCCGGTAGGAGCGGCCGTATCCGGTCTGCGCCATGCGCGCGGTCGGCAGGATCGTCAGCGGCGCAAACGGCACTTCGTTGCGGTCGGCAAACATCATGCGGCGTTCGAACGGCTCGGAATCGAAAACCGGGTAACGGTCGAGGATCGAAGGCCGCTGCCCCCGCACCTGCGCCACCAGAAGCGCGCCGTCGGCATTGTAGACGCCGAGGTTCTCGCGCTTGGCGACAACCGTCTCCGACGCAAAGATGCGCTTGTAGAAAGCCGCGTGGCGCGGACGGCACGCCGTCAGGCAGCGGTCGGCAGCGAAATACTCGCAGGCCATGGCGACCGGTCGCAGCGTCAGATAGGGAAGCGCCCGCATCTCGTCGCCGATCACGTCAGGATCGACCGCCAGCCGGCCGGGATCGACCAGCACCATGCCGGCATCGAGGAACGCGTCGATCTCGGGCGCGAAGATCACGCCCGACGTGCTGGCGCGATGATCCGGCGTCACGTGATGAACGCGCACGGTGCTGACAAGCACTTCGTCGAGATAGAGACCGAAGACATAGGCGTGACTGTCGAAATCGAGATCGTCGATCAGCGTCGAGCCGGTCAACTCCATCAGATTGACGGACTTGTAGGACTTGTAGCGCAGCCGCGCAATGTCCTCCATGTCCTCGCCGGTTTCGACCCGCCGGTATTCGACGCGATCGAGCAATTGCATCAGTTTTTCAGAAAAGCGCCCAGGCTCAGCCTGGTGAACCGTCTCACCCATACTCAACACCTCATGGTTAACAAATCGTTAACCTATTGACGGGAGATGGGTCGGCAACCGCAAATCGAAACAGTTCACCGTTAACTTTTTGTTAACCATAAAAATTCGTGAACGTATTTGTTCGATTTGAAATCAAGCGCACCAAATCGGGATGAATTTGGCGCGCCTAATCAATGGCTTGCTACCGGAAAATCAGCAACAAAACAGGACGGATTCCAGAAGATTTCAGGGGTTAGGCGATGCGCTTGCTGGTGGTTTTTGCGCCTCGTTTTGGCACACCATTCTTGCAAAGCGTAGCAATGGCCGAAGCCGGCATGGGCGCGGCAAAGACGAAACCCTGTATCAAATCGGCACAATTGTGCTCGTTGATAAGTTGTAGCTGGTCCGCCGTCTCGACGCCTTCGACGACGATGCGAAGGCCGAGCGCGCGGGCCAGGTTGGCGGTCCCGCGCAGGAGCTTGAAGCGCCGCGAATCCTCGCGGATGTTGCGCACGAAGGAACGGTCGATCTTGATGATGTCGACCGGCAGGGCATCCAGATAGCTGAGGCTCGAATAGCCGGTGCCGAAATCGTCGATGGCGATCGTGATGCCGAGCCCGCGCAACTCGCGCAGGATCGCCTGCACCTTGAGCGGCTCGTCCATCAGGCAGCTTTCCGTCACCTCCAGATGTAGCCGCGCGGCATCGAGACCGGTGAGGTGAAGTGCGTTCGTCACCATCACCACGACTTCGCTGCTGCGCAGGTCGAGCACCGACAGGTTGACCGACACGGATACGTCGCTCGGCCAACTCATGCAGTCCCGGCACGCCTGATCGAGCACAAAGCGGGTGATCTCGGTGACCAACCCGAGCTCTTCGGCGAGCTGGATGAATACGTTCGGCGGCACCGGCCCGCGTTCGGGATGCGTCCACCGCGCCAGCGCCTCGCAGCACTCCACACGCCCGCCGTTCGGCGCGAACATCGGCTGATAGGAGAGCGTCAGGCTGCGGGCGTTGATCGCCTCGCGCAAATCGGCCTTCAGCTTCTGGCGGTCGACGTAGCGCGCATCCATCTCAGCTTCGAAGGCGGTGCAGCCGCCGCGGTTGCGCAGCTTCGTTTCCGAAAGCGCAAGATCGGCCTTGATCTGCAGGTCCTCGAGCTTGAGGTCGACGCTCGAAGCGATGACGAAGCCGGCGCTCATCGTCATGCTGAAGGTGAAGCCGCCGGCTTCGTAAGTGTCGCGCAGATCGGCATGCAGTCCGCGCATCCGCTCTTCGAGAGCAATCGCGTCACTGCCATCGGGAATGAACACGACGAACTCGTCGCCCATCAGCCGCGCGACGATCGCATCGTCGCCGGCGAGCACCCTTAGCCGGCCGGCAATCGCCTGAAGCAGTCGGTCGCCGACGATATGGCCACGCATGTCGTTGACGTGCTTGAATTCGGTTACGTCGAGAACCATCAGCCCGACCAGCCGTTCGGCCGTGTCGTCGGCGCTCACCGTCGCCTGCACCAACTCTCCGAAATAGTCACGGCTCGGCAGCCCCGTGAGCTTGTCGAACCGCACCATATGCAGGATCTGCTTTTCCGCCTGGACGCGCGCGGTCACGTCTTCAAAGATCAGCACCGTGTCGCCGTTGTCGCGGCGGCTCGCCGAAAACTCCAGATGCAGCTCTTCGCTGACCGGGATCAGCACCTGCGGCCGCTTGCCCTTGAGCAGAAGGTCGAGCTGACGCGAAATGACCTTGGTCTTGTCCGGATCGAGGCGCATGCGCCGTGCACCGCGCCGGATCACGTCGCCGAGCAGCCAGCCCTTGAGCTCGGTGCGGTCGCCGAGCGCCAGCAATTCGCAGGCCCGCTCGTTGGCCACAACCACGCGACCATCGGCATCAAGCATGAACAGCCCGTGCGTCATGTTGTTGAGCGCGGTGTCGAACTGGCCGGCGATCGTGGCGATCTCGCGCGCCGCCATCACGTTCTCGTAGAGAAAGGCGCGCACGTTGTTGGCCATCATCCAGGTGGACAGGATGAAGGGCAGGATCAGCACGGCAAGCGCCAGCATGAACACGTCCTGCAGCGTGATCAGACCGATGACGATCGGCAGACAGGCCGAGGAAGACAAGAGGAGCACGGCCCGCTCGGAGCCGTAATTGCGACCGACGAGCGAAATCATCGACGCAAGCGTCACCGAAATGGTGGCGAGCTCGGAAAAGGAGTCCTGGCTGATGGCGATGGAGTAGCCACAGGCAATACCGCAGGTGAGCGTGACGCTGACGCCGCCGACGATGTAGCGGTTCTCCCACTTGCGGACCATCGCCCGATCGGCATTGGAGAAATCCTGCCGGTCGAACCGCGCCATGTCGAGATTGCGCAGCGCCCAGAGGACGAAGATCACACCGGAGCAGGCGAGATAGAGCGGATCACTGGTTTTCAGATAGACGAGCAGGAACGTCACGACATGCGACAGCATGCCGATCACCAGCGTTTTGCGATGTTCGTAGAGCGAGCTCACGGATGACAGATACACGTCAGTCGGAAGAGCGCTCTGTCCAAGTCGCATCATGAACCAAGCTCCGGTTTACCGGATTGTTAGGGGTGATGACTTAACGAAAGATTTCGTCTAACGCCCCGAAAAATGTACCGAATCCCAGCAAAATCACGGGTCTTCGCCGGCATCGCCCAAGAGTTCAACTCAGTAGTGCGAACCGCGCGGGACAACACTCGGTTTCTACAACCAAACATAGGCATTCGCACAATAAAACGGCTTGATCGCAACTTCGACAATTCTGCGACGCCGGTAGTTGATCCCAAACTTGCGCCTATGATGGTTACTCGTTCTTGAAGAATTACCTGTGATTTCCTGCCGTTTCGGACCGCTCCTCCTGTCTCGATGCCCGGGATCGGCGCGACGATCGCGCTCACCACCTTCTCAGTTGACTTTCATCTGCAACTGAAGGCAAGGCTTTTCTCAAGCATCCAACGGAGCCTGATGATGTCGAAACCTGTCGTTGCCATCCCCTGCGATTTCCGCGAATTCGACGGCAATGTCTGGCATGTCGTTGCCCATCAATATGTGCGCGCCGCCGTCGAAGGCGCCGGCGTTATGCCCTTCCTCATCCCGGCGCTCGAGACCGGCAACGACATCGACGAGATCCTCGACCGGGTCGACGGCGTGCTGGCCAGCGGCGCCCGTTCGAACGTCCATCCCGCGCTTTATGGAGCCGAGGCCAAGGAGAGCGACGGCCCCTTCGATCCCGGCCGCGACGCGACCAGCCTGCCGCTCATTACGCGCGCGCTGGAACGCGGCGTGCCGCTTCTCGCCATCTGTCGCGGCATCCAGGAACTGAACGTCGCGCTCGGTGGCACGCTCGCCTCCGAAATTCAGGACCAGCCTGGCATCTGGGATCACCGCAAGCCCGACGTGAAGGAACTCGACGTCGCCTACGGCATCCGCCAGGACGTGATCGTCAAGGAAGGAAGCTGCCTTGCGCCGGTGCTCGGCGCCGGCCGCATCCGCGTCAACTCGCTGCATCGCCAGGCGATCGGCGCAGCCGCGCCCCGTCTTGCGGTCGAAGCGGTTGCCGACGACGGCACGATCGAGGCGGTTTCGGTGATCGGCTCCAAGGCCTTTGCCGTCGGCGTACAATGGCATCCGGAATACTGGGTGCGCACCGACACGCCGTCCGCGAGCCTGTTCAAGGCATTCGGCGATGCGGTCAGGACCTATGCGGCCGGTCGTCTGGCGGCTTGATCTGGCCGCTTGAGCTTAAGCTCGGCCCGTCGTCCTCGGGCCTTAGTGCGCGCGACGCGTGAACGGCGTTTCCGGCACTGGCGTCAGCGCCTTGCCGGTCGAAAACCACGCCAGAATGTTGTCGGCGACGAGATCGGCCATGGCGTTGCGCGTCACCACCGACGCCGAGGCCACATGCGGCAGCAGCGAAACATTCGGGAGGGCCACCAGCGCCTCGGGCACCTGCGGCTCGTTCTCGAAGACATCGAGACCGGCACCGGCGATCACGCCGCCCTGAAGCGCTGCGATCAAAGCCTGTTCGTCGACCGTCGAGCCTCGCCCGACATTGATCAGCACCCCGTTGCTTCCGAGCGCGGCAAGCACCTCGGAATTGACCGTGCGCCGCGTCGCCTCGGTGCCCGGCACGATGACGACGAGCGTGTCGACCGCACCGGCCATCCCGACAAGTGTCGGATGGTAGGCATAGGCAAGGCCCTCGCGCGGGCTGCGGGTGTGATAGGCGATCGACACGCCGAAGGCTTCGAGCCGCTTGGCAATTGCGAGACCGATGCGTCCGAGACCGTAAAGACCGACGCTTCGACCCCGCAGCGACAGCGGCGACAGCGGGAAGGCGCCCTCGCGGCTCCAGCGACCCTGGCGCAGCCATTGCTCCGCCTGCGGCAATTGACGGAGCGTGTTGAGCAGCAGTCCGACCGCGGTATCGGCCACTTCTTCCGTCAGGACGTCGGGCGTGTTGCTGACGGCAATTCCCTTGGCCGCGGCATGCCCGACCTCCACCCCGTCGTAGCCGACGCCGAAATTGGCGATGATCTCAAGCTGCGGCAGGGCGTCCATCAGTGCAGCCGGCACGCGCCCAGAAACGGCGATCGCCTTGACGTCCTGCATCTGCGGCGTCACCAGCGTCGCATCGGCACCTTCGATCCGCACCACGTCGAACCGTTCCGCCAGACGATCGATCACCCGCGGATTGATTTTTCCGGGCACGAGAACGCGAATGCGGGCAGACATGGCAATTTTCCTTGCGGGTGATGGACCTCAGGCGATGACCCGCAAGGGGCCGGTCGACTGCCGGATGCGCATCTCCGGCTTGATCAGGTGAATTCCATCCGGCTCATGGCTGCCGGAGAGCTTGTCGAGTAGTGCGCGGGCAGCACTACGGCCGACATCGGCCTGCCCATTCCAGACGGTGGTGAGCGCCGGCGTCGCGATCGACGCCTCTTCCAGGTCGTCGTAGCCGGTCACGGAGATGTCGACGCCCGGCACGAGACCGGCGCGCGCGATGCCGTTCATCATGCCGATCGCCACGAGGTCGTTCCAACAGACGACCGCGGTCGGCTTCTGCGGCAACGAAAGCAGGTGCACCGCGGCCTCGAAGCCGCCCTGCTTCGTGCGGGGCCCGGGAATGCGCAGTTCCGGATCGACCTCGATATTGGCCTTGCGCAGCGCGTTGACGTAGCCCTGGTAGCGGTCGCGTCCGGTGGACGTCTCGTCCGTGCCGCCGACCATGGCGATACAGCGGTGGCCAAGGCCGATCAGGTGGTTGGCGGCAAGCGAGATGCCGTAGGCGTCGTCGCCGCGGAAGATCGGCACGTCCACACCCTCGATCGAGCGGGCGATCAGGATCGCCGGCATGCCGTTGTCCTCGGCGAGCTGGATGTCCTCCAGCGGCGTGCCGATCGCTGGCGACATGATCACGCCGTCACCGCCGAGCTGCAACAGCGTCTCGATGAAATCGCGCTGCTTGTCGACGGAATCGTAGTGATTGGAAAGAATGAAGGTCTGCTTGTCGCGGTCGAGTTCGGCCTCGATCGCCTTGAGGATTTCCCCGTAGAACGGGTTCATGATGTCGTGCACGACGACGCCGATGATGCCCGATCGCGATGTCCTGAGACTGGCGGCGCGGCGGTTGTAGATATAGCCGAGCGCGCGCGCCTGTTCCTTGATCTTGTCGCGGGTGACGGTCGCCACCAGCGGGCTGTCACGCAGGGCCAGAGATACCGTCGCCGTCGAAAGACCGAGTGTTTCCGCGATCGTCGAAAGCTTGACCTTTTGCGCCACGATGCCCCCTGTAAGCCCTGTTTCGCCCCATCCGCACGAACCCCAGCCGGGAGCGGTGCGTCAAACCGTTCGGCATCCTTCGCGCGCCTGTGAGACGGCACGCGTGCCATAAATTTAAATCCCTATTTAAACTGTTTAAATCGCCGCGGCAATATGCGGCAAATCCGGTTCAATCGGCCGCGCGCGCAGCCTGTAGATTGCTGTCGACGGCGCGCAGTAGCTTCATCAGCGTGCGAACCTGCTTGTCGGTCAGACCACGGGTCGCGAGCTTTTCAGAATGCTGACCGGCCTCGGCGATTGTCTGAAGCCGGTTGCGGCCGGGTTCGGTGAGATAGACCTTCGTGAGCCGGGCATCATCGTCGTCCGGCCGCCGCTCGAGAAAGCCCTGCGCTTCCATGCGGCCGATCGTGCGGGTCATGGTCGGCGCCTTGACGCCGAGCTTGACCGCAAGCCCGCCGGCCGTCAGGCCATCGGTCTCGGCCAGCGCCAGCATGACGCCATCCTGTCCGGCATAGAGGCCGCTTTCGAGCAGATTGCGGGAGAGCACGGTGCGCATGGACCGCGCAGCCTGGACAAGGACGGCGGCAAGATCGTGAGGCTCGATCAGGAGCTCGTCCTTCTTCTTGCCGTTCTTGCCCTTCTTTTCGGCCTTGTTCTTCTTGCCCATTGGACCTCCTGCCGAATCCCGTCTCGCACTCTTATAACAATACAGCTTGCGATTACGAACTGTATGACTCAAATAACAATTTTACGACAATTGACGTGGAGGATCGAAGAGAAATGTCGATGCCCCAGCCGCGATGGCAGGACAATCCGGCCGACCTTCCACCAGACGCCCGCCGCGACTGGATCGCCGTGCTGCCGCTCGGCGCGCATGAGCAGCACGGACCGCACCTGCCCTTCGAAACCGACACGCTGATTGCCGAGGGGATCGTCTCCCGCACGATCGCCGCCCTTCCCGCCGATCTGCCCGTCACCTTTCTGCCGGCCGAGCCGGTCGGCTACTCGATCGAACACATGGATGTCGCCGGCAGCCGCACGCTTGATTACGCAGAGGCGGTCGAGCGCTGGCTCGGCATCGCCGCCGGACTTCACCAGCAGGGCATCCGCAAGTTCGTGATGCTGAACGCCCATGGCGGCAACTCGCCCCTGATGACCATCATCGCCACCGAAGCGCGGGTGCGGTTCAACATGCTGGCGGTCGCGACGAGCTGGACCCGTTTCGGCCAGCCGGACGGCTGGATTTCGCCGGCGGACAAGGCACTCGACATCCACGGCGGCGACATCGAAACCTCGGTCATGCTGGCGCTCCATCCCGACAGGGTCGACGTGGCCAAGGCCGACCGCTTTTCCTCCCGCCAGGAACAGTTTGCGGAGCGCTTCAAGCATCTGCGCGCCTATGGGCCCCACGCCTTCGGCTGGAGGATGCGCGACCTTAACGCCATAGGCGTCGCCGGCAACGCCGCTGCGGCAACGGCAGCACGCGGCGAAATCCTGATCGCCCATGCTGTCCGAGGCTTCATCGAACTTCTCGAAGACGTCAGGGATTTCGATCCGAACGATCTGGCCTGAATGGCCGGCAAACACTTTGTTTGCGCTTTTGCGCTATCAGAACTGCAGCTGACAGCGTCCGACAGAGAACCCCATGGCGAAGATCATTGCGCTCGGCGCCTATTTCTACCAGGCCGTCATCGCCTTCGGCCTGCTGATCGTCGTCGCCCATTGGCTGGCGCCGGCCGACTATGCCAGCTACTCGCTCTTCATCTCCATCTGCCAGTTTGCTGCGATCGCCGCCTTCGAATGGGTGCGGTTTGCCTGCACGCGCTTCTACCCTGGGCCGGATGCTGCAAGCGAAGCGGCGGAGGGGCGCGCGATCCTCGTGGAAGCATTCGCCTGCGCCGCCCTCTGCCTGATCGCGGCTTGCCTGTCGCTGTTCTTTGGCGTGCCACCTGTCGTGGCGCTTGTCGGCGGCCTCGTCTCGATCGCGCAGGGCGGCAGCGACCTGCACCTGACCACGCTGCGCTTCCGCCAGGACTTTCGCGCCTTTTCCGTACTGCAGGGATCCCGTGCCACCATCCTCGCCGCTGGCACACTTCTCGGCGCGCTGGTCTCCCCCAGCTTCCTTTCGACGGTCACCGGCCTGCTCGGCGGCTATGCGGCCTATGGCCTGCTCGCGCTTCTTCTGTCGCGCCGCGCGAAGACCCGCCCTGCCGCAGCGCTCGACAGCGCCCGGGTCCGCAAACATCTCGTCTATGGCAGCGTTTCGGCAGGTGCCGCGACAGCCGCCATGTTCGCGCCGCTGGCGCTGAAGGCGATCTTCACCGCAGCGCTCGGAACCACGGGCGCCGCCGGCGCGCTGCTCGCGCTCGACCTTTTGCAGCGCCCCTTCGTGCTGATCGTTTCCGCCCTCCAGGCGATCCAGTATCCCGAAATCGTCGCCGCGCATGACCGGGCCGAAGATCGCGCCGCCCTCCCCCGCCAGCTCGGTCATTACTACGCCTTGCTGACGAGCTTCGCGCTGATGATGGCAGCCGGCATCTTTGCCGTGCTTTTGCCCGCCGCCTGGCTCGTCATCAGCCCCGACCTGCAGCAAGGTTTCCTCGCCACCGCGCCCGCCATCATCGTGCTCTCGCTTGTTCGCACGCTGACGCAGATCATGCTGCCGACGCCGCTGCACTTGAAGCAGCGCCTGGCGCTGATCCTGCTGCTCGCGGTGATCGACTGTGCGTTCCTGAACCTCGGCGCGCTGACGGCCCTGCTCACCGCCGGGCCGGATGGTGCGGCACTCGCCTGGGGCAGCGCCGTCGGCGCGCTCCTCGCCGCCTTGGTCGGCCTGCGACTGATGTCCTCGCTCGCCTTCGAGTTTTCCTGGCCGCCGGTCCTCTTCGCCGCCGCCGGACTTGGCGCGGCCGTGCTTGCCTTCACCCTCTCCGGCGAAACCAGCTTTGCCACAATCGGCGCCGGCATCATCGGCGGCGGCTTGCTTTGCCTGCTCTCGCTCAACCAACTGCGCCTCATGCTGCGGGCGCCGGGACCTGGATCGGCATAGGCGCTAACTGAAACTGCACGATTTTCCGGTTAGATCGCCGCCGAAACGAGCGGGGAGCACATCCATGAACATCGTCGTCGGCATAGCGACCGCGGGCCGCCGCGAAGTCCTCTCCGAAACTCTGCTGCATCTGACGCGCCAGGCCCGTCTGCCCGACGCGATCTTCGTCTGCCCGAGTGCTGCGGATGATATCGACGAAGCCTTCGCCCGGACGTTGCCGGTTCCCGTCACCATCGTCGCGGGCGAGCGCGGGCTCACGAAACAGCGAAATGCCATTCTCGACCGCGCTGGAGCCGCGGATCTGTTCGTCTTCTTCGACGACGATTTCCTGCCGCGCGGCGATTTTCTTGCAGAGGCGCAGAGGCTTTTCGAGGCAGCACCCGATCTCGTCGTTGCTACCGGGCTCGTGCTCGCCGACGGCATTCATGGGCCGGGCATATCGGTCGAAGACGGCCTGGAAATCCTGCGACGTGATGGCGCAACGACCGCGGGCCACCCGCCGACCCCGGTTTACAACGCCTACGGCTGTAACATGGTCTTCCGATTTTCCGCCATCGCCGCCGACAAGACCCGCTTCGACGAGCGCCTGCCGCTCTATGGCTGGCAGGAGGATGTCGATTTCTGCCGCCGCCTTTCCAAGCGCGGGCGGATCGTGAAGTCTGACGCTTTGCGCGGCGTGCATCTTGGCAACAAGCGCGGCCGCACCTCCGGGCTTCGGTTCGGCTACTCGCAAGTTGCCAATCCGCTCTATCTCTTTCGCAAAGGCACCGTCAGCCTGAAATGGGCGCTGCGCCTGATGGGGGGCAACATAGCCGCCAATCTCGCCGGCAGCCTCAAGCCGCAAGGCCTCGTCGATCGGCGCGGCCGCCTCAAGGGCAACGCCATCGCCTTTCTCGATCTCCTGCGCGGGCGCATGGATCCGCAACGCATGCTGGAACTCTGATCGTTTCGCGCGCCGTAGGCTGCGACGACTAGGCTCGCTGTGCCGCCAGCATATTGAGCAGCACCACCGCACTTCCATCCCAGGAAAAGCGCTTGGCATTGTCGTGGCCGGCCTGCGTCAGCTCGCGGCGCAAAGGCGCGTCGGTGGAGATCGTCCGCATGGCCTCGACCAGCGTTTCCGTCTTCAACGGATCGAAGTAGCGCACCGCATCGCCGCAGGCCTCGCGCACCGGTGGAATGTCGGCAGCAAGCACCGGGCAGCCTTGTGTCATCGCCTCGAGCGGCGGGATGCCGAAGCCTTCGTAGAGGCTCGGGAAGACGAAGGCGACGGCGCGGCGTTGCAGCATCGCGATCTCCGCGTCGGTCAGACGTCCCGGAAAGATCAGATTGCCCTTCGACGTCGGCGCGATATCGCGAAACACCGATGGATCCGTGCCGCCCACCACGACCAGCTTGTGGTCAGCGGCACCCAAGGCCTCGAAAGCGCGCACGGCAAACTCGACATTCTTGTTTGGCTTCAGCGTGCCGACCAGGAGGAAGAAGGGCGTGTCGGCAAGTCCGAGCCGCGCGATGACGCCGTCGTCGGGCTGAAGGCCCGCGAAGTGGTCGGTCGCATTGTAGATCACGTCGATACCGGCCGAAGGCACGCGGAAGACCTCGGCAAGTTCCTTGCGTGAGAAGTTCGAGACCGTACCGATCTTCGCCCTCCGCGCAAGAAGATAGCCGAGCGTTCCATGGAATATTCGGTAGCCTCGACCAAAGGAGGCCGGATGGCGAAAGAGCGTGACGTCGTGGATCACCACCACCTGGTCGCCATGCAGCACCGGTCCGCTGCCGCCGAAGCCGATGAGCGTGTCGCGGCGCGACCGCCAGAAGAGCGCCCCCTGCTCCCAGAGATGGCCTGGGCCGGAGCCGAAGCGCTCCACCGAAATCGCCTTGAGGCCGAGATCGTCGACAGCCTTGCCCGGCGCAAGCAGCCGCCAGCGCACGTCCTTCAGCGCATGCGGCACGGCACCCGATGCGATGCGGTGATCCAGCGCCCGGGTCATCTCGCGGGCGAAGCGCTGCACGCCGGTAAGCGGCTGGGTCAGGAACCGGCCGTTGATGGAAATCGTCTTCACGCGCGCACCCCTTCGATGTGCCCCGCACTCTCGCCGATCTTGATGAAAGGAGGGTTATCGGGATCGTAGCGAGCCACGCCGCCCGACCGGCAAAATCGCCTGCGCCATTTGCGCATCGCCGCCGCATCTCCTATATGAGACGCGACTAGGATGCCTGCTCCCGCATCCGGAAATCCCAGAGGTTCCCATGACCGAAACATCCCCGCAGAAGCCGATCCCCGTCACCGTGCTCACCGGCTATCTCGGCGCCGGCAAGACGACGCTTTTGAACCGCATCCTCAGCGAGAACCATGGCCGCAAATACGCGGTCATCGTCAACGAGTTCGGCGAGATCGGCATCGACAACGACCTGATCGTGGAATCCGACGAGGAAATCTACGAGATGAACAACGGCTGCGTCTGCTGCACCGTGCGCGGCGACCTGATCCGCGTGGTGGAAGGCCTGATGCGCCGCCCCGGCCGCTTCGACGCGATCATCGTCGAGACGACAGGCCTTGCCGATCCGGTGCCGGTTGCCCAGACCTTCTTCATGGACGATGACGTGCGCGCCAAGACCGAGCTTGACGCCGTTGTCGCGCTCGTCGACGCCAAGCATCTGCCGCTGCGTCTCAAGGACAGCCGCGAGGCGGAAGACCAGATCGCCTTTGCCGACGTCGTGCTTTTGAACAAGACCGACCTCGTCAGCCCCGAGGAACTGGAGCGCATCGAGGCGACCGTGCGGGTGATCAACCCGTCGGCCCGCATCTACCGCACCCAGCGTTCAGACATCGATCTCGCCAAGGTCCTCGACCAGGGCGCCTTCAACCTCGAACGGGCGCTCGAAAACGATCCGCATTTCCTCGACCAGGACGATCACGAACACGATCACACCTGCGGTCCCGACTGCGGCCACGATCATCACCATCACCACCATGATCACGACCACCACCATCATGATCATGACCACGATCACGACCATCACCACCACCACGATGCCCCCTCGCCGATCCACGACGTGACGGTGCAGTCGATCTCGCTGCGCGGCGGTGAGATGAACCCGGATCGCTTCTTCCCCTGGATCCAGAAGATCACCCAGACGGACGGCCCGAACATCCTGCGTCTGAAGGGCATCATCGCTTTTGCCGGTGACGCCGAGCGTTACGTCGTTCAGGGCGTGCACATGATCATCGAGGGCGATCACCAGCGTGCGTGGAAGGAAGGCGAAAAGCGCGAAAGCCGCCTCGTCTTCATCGGCCGTGACCTCGACCGCGAAAAGCTCGAACGTACGTTCAAGGCCTGCGAGGCGCAGCCGAACTGATGCCGACTGTCGCTCCCCTCGATCTCGAAGGTCACGTTGTCGGCGTGGCCTTTCTCAAAGGCGTCCCCTTCTTCGCCGAAGCAACCGGCGCCATTCACCGCCTCGATCTCGGCCACAAGACGACGGAGGTCCATGAGGGCCTGCTATCGCTCGTCGTCGACGAAGCCAACGACACGCTGCTGACCGGCGGCGAAGACGGCAAGGTCATGCGCACCGCCGCAGACGGCACGACGTCGCTCGTCGCCGAAGCGCCGCGCAAGTGGATCGCCCAGGTTGCCGCCGGCCCGCAAGGTGCCGTTGGCTATGCCTATGGCAAGACCACGCACGTGAAGCTTGCCGACGGCAAGACGAAGGAATTCGCCGAAGACCGCACCGTCGAGGGCCTGGCCTTCGCGCCGAAGGGTCTGCGCATCGCCGCCGCCCGCTACAACGGCGTGTCGCTGCACTGGGTCGGCATGTCTGGGCAGCCGATCGATCTCGAATGGAAAGGCGCCCATACCGGCGTCACCTTCTCGCCCGATGGCCGCTTTCTCGTCACCACCATGCAGGAAAACGCGCTGCATGGCTGGAAGCTCGACGCCAAGCCCGGCGCCGAAGCGCGCCACATGCGCATGACCGGCTATCCGGCCAAGGTGAAGTCGGTCTCCTGGTCGGCCAAGGGCAAGTGGCTCGCCTCCTCGGGCGCGCCGGCCGCCATCGTCTGGCCCTTCCAGGGCAAGGACGGCCCGATGGGCAAGGCGCCGCTCGAACTCGGCACCCGCGCTGACATCATGGTGACCTCCGTCTGCTGCCATCCGGCCGAAGACATCGTCGCCATCGGCTACCAGGACGGCATGATCCTCGGCGCCCGTTTTGCCGACAGCAAGGAAGTGCTTCTGCGCCGCCCCGGCAAGGGCGCGATCACCGCCATGGCCTGGAACAAGGATGGCCGGCAGCTCGCCTTCGGCTCGGCCGAGGGTGATTGCGGCGTCGTCGATATCGCCGGCTGACGGGTGGCGCATGACCGCATTGATTGAGACGCAGCGCTACGAAGGCTCGCTCGCCACACCGCTCGCCGATGGCGCGGTCTGGAGCCTGATCCGGGCGGAAGCGCGCGCGCTTGCCGCACGTGAACCGGTCATGGCACCCTCCCTGATGCCGATCATCGACGCCGGGTCGGATGCCGAGTTGCTGGCCGGCGTGCTTGCGGCCGGCTTGGCCGTCGCGCGTGTCGACGAACGCTCGCTTGCCCAACTGCTCGCCGGCATCTTCAAGGCAAACCCTCAGATCCTGCTGGCGACGGAAGCCGACCTTCAGGCGGTGAAAGAACGTGACCCGGCCTGCCCGGGCCTCATGCATGTGCTGTTGAACCTCAAGGGCTTTCAGGCGCTGCAGATCTATCGCGCAGCCCACCAGCTCTGGGTCGATGGCCGCCGCGAGGTCGCGAGCTGGCTTTCGAACCTCGCCTCGCTCGTCTTCGGACCCGACATTCATCCGGCCGCCTGCATCGGCAAGGCTGTCATGCTCGACCATGGCTCCGGCATCGTCATCGGCGAAACCTCCGTCATCGAAGATCAGGTCTCGATCCTGCAGAACGTTACGCTCGGCGGTACCGGCAAGGAAACCGGCGACCGCCACCCGAAGATCCGTCGCGGCGTGATGCTCGGCGCCGGCGCCAAGATCCTCGGCAATATCGAGGTCGGCGCCTATAGCAAGGTCGCCGCCGGCAGTGTCGTCCTCAAGACCGTTCCGCCGCGCACCACCGTCGCGGGCGTGCCGGCAACCGTCGTGCGCATCCATCGCGTCGATGAAATTCCGGCAGCGGAGATGGACCAGACGATCGTCTGACCCATCCTGTTGCCCGTCAGATCTTCACCAGCGCCGCGGTGGCATACATGAATGCCGCACCGGCTGCGAGGCCGGCCAGAACTGGCGGCCTCAGGAACACGTCGCTCCTGCGCTCGCTCTGGCGCATCAGATAGGCGCCCACTTCGACGATCACCTGCAGGATCGCGCCTGCCCCGATCGCCAGCGCCAAGGCGGACCATTGCGCCGAGGCGGCAAGGCTCCCGAGCCACATGCCGATGACGGCAGGGCTGCCAGCAAGCAGCGTCAAGCCGACGAAGACCGGGAACGGCGGCCTCTTCTTCAGGATCGGCGCGGCGATGCCGATGCCTTCGGTGACATTGTGGAGCGCAAAGCCGAGCACGAGGAAGGTGCCGAGCCCGGCGGAGCCGGCCGTAAAGGCGGCGCCGATCGCCAGCCCCTCGCCAAGATTGTGCAGGCCGATGCCGAGCGCGATGTAGGTGGAGAGCGCCAGCCCCGTTGGGGCACCGCTACGCCGGCCGATTGCCATCAGCAGGAGGAAACTGCCCAGGCCTGCCAGCACCACCATGACAGGGCCCTGGAAGATCGCCGCCGCCTCGCCGGCAAGCTCGAGCGCCTCGCCGCTCGCATCGACCAGCAGGAAGCCGAGCAGGCCGATCGTCAGCGACAGCAGGAAGGCCATGCCCTCGCGCCCAACGCCACGCAGGACCGGATAGAACATCAGGCCGACGGCCACGGGCACGATGCCGACGATGATGCCGACCAGGGCTTGCAGCCGCAATTGGCCCGTCGTCGCCTGGGGCGTCGGCACGGCAACCGCTATGTCATGCACAAAGGTGGCGCCGGTGTTGGTCACCACCTTCACGGCATGCGCCTCACCCAGCATCCAGGGAAACGGCAGCTTCAGCCATGCGGCCCCGCCACGCGCGATCGGCCCCGGCGGATCCTGGGTGAATCGCCAATAGGCGTCGTCCACCTGGACCTGCGCCACCGTCATCGGTTCCGACCCGCCGGCGCGAACAAGCAGGCTGAGACCGCTGTCGTCGAACACGGTCCTTTCGAAGGTCAGGTTCTCGACCGGCGGCGCACCGTTGCGGAAGCCCGACAGCGGATCGGTCGACACGAGCCAGGCAACGGCGATGCCAAAGACGATGAGAGGCAATGCCAGCCACACCAGGTTGGTCTTTGCCGCGCGAATGGCAGCTCTTGGCATCTCGTTCATGCGAGCGCCTCCACCACATCGAACATGCCGACCCAGCCGAGCTCGGTGAACTCGGTCTGGTGCGGGTGAAACATGTAGAGCCCGGGTTCGTGCTCGGCAAAGGTGAATTCGAGGATGCCGCGCTGCGCCTGGCACTGGGTGATGAGATCGACGGTTTTCAACGTCGGCGTCAGCGTCGTGCCCTGATCGTAATAGTCGAAGAAATTGGCGTGCAGGTGAAAGGAGTTGATCGGATCGAACTCGATGACGTTGACGAGATAGATGCGCACCGGCTTGCCCTTCACGATCCGGATCGGCCGCTTCATGAAGGCGTGCGCGACGGTGTTGACCGCATAGAATTCGTTCTCGGCATCGAAATTGGTGTCGAAGGCGTTCATTACCATCACCAGTTCCTGCCAGCCGGCATTCTCTGGTGTGCCGAGCAACCTGGAGCGGGCGACCTCCACATGCTCCGGCCGCCGATCCGGGTCCGGATCGATGACGAAGGCGCCGTACATGCCCTTGTGGATATGCCGGCGCAGCGGCATCGCGTGGCAATGGTAGAGATGGCAGCCGAAGGGCTTGGCATCGAACTCATAGATAAATTCGTCACCGGGATCGACCATCCCGGCACCCGGCACACCATCCATGCGCGCCGCGTGAATACCGTGGAAATGGATCGAGTGGGGGTGTGACGCGTAGTTGCGGAAAACGATCCGCAGCCGCTCGCCTTCCTTGGCCCGCAGCGCCGGGCCGGGAACCCGGCCGTTATAGGTCCAGGCGGGAAATTTGATGCCGGGCGCGATCTCGATTTCGCGATCCTCAGCCGTCATCTCGAAGGTGCGCAGCGTCCGCCCGTCTGGCAGCGTCGAAACCGTGCCGGTATCCCAGTCGGTGAGCATGTCCGTCGGATCGAAGCCGTTGACGGCGCTATCGACCTCGCCGACCGTCATCATCGCGCCATGTCCCATGGCGGGCATTGGCTCTTGCCCCGCCGCTGCCGGTGGCGCGGCATGACCGACATGGCTCGTCTGTTGTTGTCCCAAGGCGGCACTGGTGCAGATCGCCGTCCCGCCTGCGGCCGCCAGCCCACCCATCAGCAGACTGCGCCTTCGCATCAGGTCCGGTCTTGTCGGATTGTCCATATTCGTCCCTCTCCCTCATTGCGTAACACGCGCCGCGCTGTGCCCGACTGGGCGGCAGAAAAGCGACCCACATGCTTCTGCAAATCATTTGCAACAACAGCAATAGTGCAAATGCAACCCATTCGCAACTGACTCGGGCACGCGTGACGATCCGCAGGGACCGGCAGGACCGCGCGCTCGAGGCGACACCCTGTCAGCGGACCCTGAAACGAAAACGTCCCCGGAAAGCGCGCGGCTTCGGGGACGTTGGGTTGGACTTCGGCGCCGGACCGGAAACGGACATGTCCGCATGGCCTCGGCAGGCGGTGGTCGCGCCTCACCATTCAAGTTCGAGTTGCGGCACCCCGTTGGAGGTTTTTTCGATCGTACGGCCGTTCTCGTCCACCGTCGCCGTGACCCGCTGGCGGAAGGCCGAGAAGCTGTCGAAGGTGACGACGTCGACGGGCTCGTCGAACTTCATCGTCAGGCGGTAGCGCCCCGGCTGCGCCGTCAGCGCCTGCACCGAGAGGATCTCGCCCTCGAAGGCCTGGCCGAGATAGCGCCCCTTGACGCGGGATCCGAGCATCCAGGGATTGAACGGCGGACGGTTGCCGACAGCGGCGTGCAGCGTGTTCCAGTCGCGGTAGCCGTACTGGGCGGCGATCAGTTCGAGCGAGCGGGAATGGCCGATGGTTTCGCCTTCGGATGCAAGGCGGGTACGCAGACGCTTGGCCTGGTCTTTCAGGGCGTCGAGCGAGGGAAGCGGGCTTGATCCGCGCGTCATGAGAAGGTCTCCTGCAGCGGCATGCTTTCTTGAAGATGGGAGCCCGCATTGCCACCGGTTCGCATGCCGTTTCGGCTGACCGTGTCTCAAAAGAAGGACTTCACCAAAGCATGACGCTCGCGGACGGCAGGGACCTTCACCCTGCCGCTTCCATAGGGGATGCCGCTTCGGCTGTCAAACATGCCGCTGAACCGGCGTCCGCGCGAAAGACGATTGCGCACGCGCAGAAGCTGTGGGACGACTACCGGAGACGACGGAGGAGGACGTGATGACCGAAATGACGATACTCGCATTCGCGCTGGTTGCCTTCATCGGCATCGCGACACCGGGCCCGACGGTCCTGCTCGCACTCACCAATGGATCACGCTACGGCGTCAGGCGCGCAACTGCCGGCATGGTCGGTGCCATGCTCTCCGATTTCGTGTTGATCGGCGCCGTCGCGCTTGGCCTCGGCGCGCTGCTGGCGGCCTCCGAATTCTGGTTCACCGTCGTCAAATGGCTGGGTGCTGGCTATCTCGCCTTTCTCGGCATCATGCTGCTGCGGTCGAAAGGGACGATCCAGGTGGCAACCGAAGCCGGCGGTTCCGCTCCCGTTTCCTCTATGGCGATCTTCCTGAAAAGCTTCCTGGTCGCTGTCACCAATCCCAAGGGCTATCTATTCTTCACGGCGTTCCTGCCGCAGTTCATCGATCCGGCGGCGCCGCAGGCGGCGCAATATGCCGTTCTCGCCCTCGTCTTCGCCACCGTCGATTTCACCGTGATGTTCGGCTATGCGCTGCTCGGCGCGAAAGCCGCGGTCTTTCTCAAGCGATCCGGGGCCATATGGCTCGATCGCCTGTGCGGCGGCGCCTTGCTGGCACTGGCCGGCTCGCTCGCGCTTTACCGCCGCGCCACCGCCTGAAATGCTGTTTCGCCAACACGTCCTTGGGCAGATCGCGAGCGGCGACGCGACCTTGGCGTTCCGACGCTGGACCAAGCCGACGGTCAAGGCCGGCGGCACCTTGCGTACCGCAGTCGGTGTTCTCGCCATCGATGCCGTCGACGAGATCGAGGAAGGCGCGATTACCGACAGCGATGCCCGCAAGGCCGGCTTTGCCGATCGCGCCGCCCTCGCGAAGGAACTGGCCGCGCGCGCCGAAGGGCGCTGCTACCGCATCGCCTTCCACCGGGCCGGCGACGACCCGCGCATCGCCCTGCGGGAAGCGGCCGACCTCGACGGTGAAGGGCGGGCAGAAATCGACCGCAAGCTTACGCGCTTCGACGACGGCGCCGGCATGGCCTGGACCCGTCCGGTGCTGCAACTGATCGCCGCCCGTGACGGAACGACTGCGGCGGAGCTGAGCGCCGCCATCGGCATGGAAAAACTGAAGCTCAAGGCGCACATCCGCAAACTGAAGGAGCTCGGCCTCACCGAAAGCCTCGATGTCGGCTATCGCCTGTCCGGCCGCGGGCGTGCCTATCTCGGCGGAAAATAGCTCGCGTGAAAAAGCGGACGGTGACGCGGACGCGATCGGTCATTCCTTCCAATCCCGATCGCCGCTGTTGCGTGCCTAAAGCAGGTGTGAGACGACTTGCCACCGAAAGGGACCACACCCATCAGGCAGGACGAGGAGACAGGCATGATCGGCTATACGATGGTCGGAACGGCGGACCTGAGGCGCGCCGAGCGCTTCTATGATCCGGTGATGGCGCTGATCGGCCAGGAGCGCTGCTATTGCGACGAGCAGGTTTCCTCCTGGGGCCGTAAGGACGATGACAAGGCGCCGCGTTTCTTTGCCTGCCATCCCTTTGACGGCGGGACGGCCTCCGTCGGCAACGGCGCCATGACCGCCTTCCTGGTGGAGAGCCCCGGCGTGATCGACCGGCTGTTCGAAACAGCCATGGCGCGCGGCGGCAGCGAAGAGGGAAAACCGGGTTTCCGCCCGCAATATGGCGATGGCTTCTACGCTGCCTATGTGCGCGATCCCGACGGCAACAAGCTGGCCTTCGTCTGCTACGATGCCCGCGAGACGCAGAGTACGTCCTAGTCCGTCTTAGCGGCGCGTTGACCAGCCGAACCAGATCGCGACGGCATCAAGCATCAGTGCGAGCACGCGCCGCACCAGCCGCTCGCGTGCCGGCGAGTTGAGGACCGGCTCCAACGCACCGGCCAGAAGCATGATCGCGGCGTGAACCGCGGTCGCAACACCCACATAGAGCGCGGCAAGCGTCAGGTGCTACGGCAATAGCGGCCGGGTATCGTCGACGAAGGTCGGAAGCACGGTGACGAAGAACAGCGCCGCCTTCGGATTGAGCATATTGGTGATCAGGCCGCGCCGGAAATAGAAGGATGCGGGCTTGCCGCTCGGCCCCGCCTCCTCGCCGTCACCGTTCCAGGCTTCGAAGGCGAGATAGAGCAGGAAGCCGACGCCTGCCCAGCGAAGCGCCCCATAGAGCATGTCCGACTGACCGACGAACTCGGCAACGCCGAAGGAGGCGGCAAGGCCGACGATCGCGAGGCCCAGCGCCACGCCGGCGACGGTCGCCATGCCGGGCCTGCGCCCCTCCGAGGCCGCGACCATGGCGAGATAGGCCATGTTCGGCCCCGGCGTCAGTTCGATGATGAAGGATGTCAAAAGAAAGGGCAGCAGGGTCGCTGCCCGAAAATGAACGGATCCATGCGCGAGACTTCCATCCGCTTGCAACAGGGCCCACCGGCTTGCGGCAAGGCCTTGTCTGCAAGGTCAGGTCAGCGACACCGCATTGTCAAGGAAGATCACGAACCCATCAGCAGGGAGCGCCCGGCATTGCATGCGTCTGCCCCCTCGCCGATCAGATCGAACCAGCGAGGGAGCAGCGAAAAATCCGTCACTGCAGGGTTGGCGACGGAAAGCGATCTCAGGCGGCGCGGCGAACCGGCGGCATGGCGAGCTTGCGGCCGCTGGCGACGATCAGGCCGGCAGCACCCTCGAGCCAGCTGTCGCGAAGCTCGAGCGCCAGGAACCGGTCGCGTTCGAACGGACCCGGCATGACGAGATGCTGGGTGCGGCTGGCAAAAAAGCCGAAGCGCTCGTAATAGGCCGCGTCGCCGACGAGCAGGATCGCGCCGTGGCCGCGGTTCTTGGCCTCTTCGATGGCAGCGCGCATCAGCATGGCGCCGATGCCCTTGCCCTCATGCGCCGGGTCGACGGCGAGCGGACCGAGCAGCAGCGCCGGCACTGCATGGCCTTCGCGGCTGACGCCGGCCTCGACGTTCCAGAGGCGCACGGTGCCGATCACGTGACCGTCGACATCGCGGGCGACGAAAGCAAGGCCTTCGGCCGGCAGCCGGCCGCTGCGCAGCTTCTCCGACGACTTGCGACGCCGCTCCGGCCCCATGGCACGGTCGAGCAGGTTCTCGCGCGCGACGACGTCGCCCGGATTCTCGGCATCGATTACAAATGTAGTGGGCGCGAAAAACGCGCGCAGAGCGTCAACAACAGCGGCCATCGGGGCCTCCCGTCATACGACAGCGCCGCGCGTCTATTCAGACGCGCAAAGGTCGCTGTAACACCTTTAGCTGCTGCATAATTTTGTCCTTAAATCGAAACCGATTTAAGGAATTATGCAGTAACCGCTTCAGGCGGACCGAACGAAAATTGTGAAATGGCGCTCCCGCCCAAGGACGGGAGCAGACCGGATCAGATCACATAGGCCTTCAGCGGCTCGAAGCCGTTGAAAGCGACGGCCGAGTAGGTCGTCGTATAGGCACCGGTGCCTTCGATCAGAACCTCATCGCCGATCGAAAGCGTGATCGGCAGCGGATACATGTTCTTCTCGTAGAGCACGTCGGCCGAATCGCAGGTCGGGCCGGCGAGAACGCAAGGTTCCATTTCGTCGGTGTCGCGCGCCGTGCGGATCGGGTAGCGGATCGCCTCGTCCATGGTCTCGGCGAGACCACCGAACTTGCCGATGTCGAGGAACACCCAGCGATGGGCGTCGTTGTCCGACTTCTTCGAGACGAGAACGACTTCCGCCTTGATCACGCCGGCGTTGCCGACCATGCCGCGGCCGGGCTCGATGATCGTTTCCGGGATGTGGTTGCCGAAGTGCTTCTTCAGGGCACCGAAGATCGCCTGGCCGTAGGCTTCCGCCGTCGGCACGTCCTTCAGGTACTTCGTCGGGAAGCCACCACCCATGTTGACCATCTTGAGCTCGATGCCCTGCTTGGCCAACTGCACAAAGACGCGCTTGGCATCAGAGAGCGCTGCATCCCAGGCATCCAGCTTCGTCATCTGCGAACCGACATGGAACGAGACGCCGTAGGAAACGAGGCCATGCTGGTGAGCGTAGACGAGCACGTCGACGGCCATCTGCGGGACGCAGCCGAACTTGCGCGACAGCGGCCATTCGGCGCCTTCGCCATCGGTCAGGACGCGGCAGAACACGCGGGCGCCGGGGGCTGCGCGGGCAACCTTCTCGACTTCCTCGTGGCTGTCCACCGCAAACAGGTTGACCCCAAGCGCGTGGGCGCGGGCAATGTCGCGCTCTTTCTTGATGGTGTTGCCGTAGGAGACGCGGCTCGCGGTCGCACCGGCGTCGAGCGCCATTTCGATTTCTGCGACGGACGCGCAATCGAAGGAGGAACCCATGCCGGCGAGCAGGCGCAGAATTTCCGGCGCCGGGTTTGCCTTGACCGCATAATAGATCGAGCTGTCCGGCATCGCGTGGCGGAAAGCCTTGAAATTGTTGCGCACGACGTCGAGGTCGACAACAAGGCACGGGCCTTCCGGTCGTCGGGTGTTGATGAAGTCGATGATGCGAGCCGTGGTCATGGCCATATTCCCCTGATCCAAGATGCCCCGCTTTCGCGGAGGACAAAGGGCATACGCGCACATGCTCTGGAACCAGCCGGTGGAGACCCCGGAACCATGCATGCGCTCGATGCGCGAACGGTGAATCAAAGCCCGCCTAGGCTTCAATTCGGCTTTGTCTGCCATGGATTGGAGGGGGTAACCCAACCGCACTTCCGGCAATGAAGGTGTGCCTCTTCAGTAACCCCGGCTGTTGGAAAGCCGGCAGACACCAGAAAGGCCCGCACCGTCGTTGCTTCAAGATGTCCTCGCATTTCCCGGTTGGCCGGAATAGCGACTGGAGGGGTTAGTTCCAGGTACCTTACCGATACCCTCACCTAATCGAGGGTCGGCGGACACCCACAGGCACGTGCGACTTTGGGCAAGGGCGTAGGTAAGAAAAAAGCCCGTCGTAATCAAGAGTTTTTTCACAACCGCGGTTGAATTTTTTTCCAACCGGGCAAAACTGTCGATGTTCACAAATCCTGAACGACAACCGCCGGATCGATCACCGATCTAAAGCATTGAAAGAAGACTATTATTTCGAAAAGCCGGCGCCAACGGCGGAACCCGGCGCGATGACGCAAGCGACGGACAATCTGCCGCCGGCATCATCGACGCGGAAAGAGGCCTTCGCCGGCGAATCGGCGAAGCACGATTGAGAGCACGAAAGAAAGATCGCCATGGACACACTCACCCGTATCCGCGCCTTTATCGATGTCGTGGACGCCGAGGGGTTTTCGGCCGCCGCAAGGCGTGTCGGCAAGTCGAAGGCGCTGCTTTCCAAATATGTGCGCGAACTCGAGGATGAACTGGGTGCGCTGCTCCTCAACCGCACGACACGGCAATTCTCGCTGACCGAAGCCGGCCACACCTATTACCGCACCGCGTCGGAGATCCTGAAGGAGATCGACAATCTCGCCGACCTCGTGCGCGCCAACAATTCCGACCTTAAGGGACGGCTGCGCATCACCGCGCCGCGCACCTTCGTCGATGCGGAGATCGGCCAGTCGCTGGTCGATTTCGGCAAGCAGCATCCCGAACTCTCGCTCGAAATCATCTCCGACGACCGGTTCGTCGATCTGGTCGAGGAAGGCTTCGACGTCGCCATCCGCATCACCCGGCTCGAAGATTCGACGCTGATCGCCCGCAAGCTCGACGATTTCCAGGTGCTGATCTGCGCCGCCCCCGAATTCCTGGAAAAGGCTGGCCCGATCGCTCACCCGACGGACCTTTCCAAGCTGCCCTGCATTCTCGATACGAACGGCCGCTCCTATTCCAACTGGCGCTTCGTCGAGCCTGACGGTTCTGCCTTTACCGTGCCCGTCAGCGGCCCGATCGAGGTCAACAGCCCGCTTGCCGCCCTCAGGGCCACCGTCTCCGGCCTCGGCGTATCGATCATTCCGGATTTCATCGCCCGCCCGAAAGTCGCCACCGGCGAACTCGTAACGCTGTTCGACGATTTCCTGCCCCGCGACCGCGGCATCTATGCGATCTATCCGCATCGCCGCTACCTCCCGGCCAAGGTCAGGACCCTCGTCGACTTCCTGCACGCCTGGTTCCGCAAGCCGCGGTGATCGGTCACCTAAGCCTCAAAGTCCCAATTCTGTCCCATTTCCGGTACATTCCCGGAAACGAATCGCGGAGCGATCGCTCCAGCCGAAAGGATTGCCGCCACATGAGAACCAAATGCCTCGTCATGGCCGGCCTTGCCACCTTGGCTGCCCCGTCGCTGGCCTTTGCTCACCCGCATATCTTTGCGGAAGCGCGCCTCGAGGTGGTCTCCGACGACAAGGACGAGATCAGCGAACTCCGCAACGTCTGGCGCTTCGACGAACTGTTCTCCTCCAGCGTCGTGCTCGATTTCGACAAGAACTCGAACGCGACACTCGATCCGGACGAGCTGGCGGAAGTCGGCCAGACGGTGATGGAGTCCCTGTCCGAGTACAATTACTACACGACGATCCTCGACAACGGCAAAACCATCAAGGTCAACAAACCGGACCACATCACCGTCGACTACAAGGACGGGCAACTGCTGATGATGTTCGCGGTCAAGCCGGCCGAGCCGATGCCGCTCAAGGGCAAGCTCTCCTTCGGAGTCTACGATCCAACGATGTATACCGCGATGGACTTCGCGAACGACGATGACCTGACGGTCGTCGGCGACAAGATCAATGCCTGTGAGCACAAGGTCGTCCGCCCTGATCCCGACGAAGTTCTCGCCGAGAACAAGGACACCTTGACCGATGCCTTCTGGAGCGATCCGACGGGCACCGACATGTCGAAGCTCTTTGCAACCAGGATCGAGATCTCATGCTGAATACCCGCGGGATTGGACGCCTGGTCACGGCAGCGCTCATCGTCACGGCGCTCTCCGCAACGATCGCCGCGGCCCAGTCGCCCCTCGGCATCGGCACGGCCGAGCCGGCGTTCAAGACGACCGGTTTTCTCGGCGGTTTCTTCGCCTGGATCAACATGGAGCAGCAGGGCTTCTATCGGCTGATGACCAACGCGCTGAAGGGGATGCGTGAGAACCCCTGGCAGCTCTGGTCGCTGGTCGGCCTCTCCTTCACCTATGGCGTGCTGCATGCCGCTGGCCCCGGCCATGGCAAGGCGGTGATCTCCTCCTACATGATCGCCAACGAGACGGAGCTGAAGCGCGGCGTGCTGCTCTCCTTCCTCTCCTCGATCCTGCAGGGCGTGGTCGCGATCCTTTTGATCGGCGCCGTCTACCTCATCCTGCGCGGCTCATCGATCAGCATGACCAGCGCGACGCGCTGGCTGGAGATTGCGAGCTACGCACTGATCGCTGCCTTCGGCGGCTGGCTGCTCCTGCGCAAGCTGCGGTCGATGCTGCGTCCGGCTTCCGTGGCCGGCGGCGGGCAGGTCCATCTCGCGCACGATCACCATCACGATCATCACGATCATCATCACAGCCACCGTCATGAACACCACGGGCACAGCCATGGTCCGGGCGAGGTCTGCGCGAGCTGCGGCCATGGACACGCCCCCGATCCGTCGATGCTGAAGGGCGATCGTTTTGCGCTGCGCGAAGCCTGGTCGGCGGTCATCGCCGTCGGCCTGCGTCCCTGCTCCGGCGCGCTGATCGTGCTGTCCTTCGCACTCCTGAACGGGCTTTACCTCGGCGGCGTGCTTTCGGTCTTCGCCATGTCGATCGGCACGGCGATCACCGTCTCGATTCTCGCCACCATGGCCGTTACCGCCAAGGGCTTTGCGCTCCGTTATGCGGCAAACGGCGCGGCGGCTGCCCGGATCTCGAACGGTATCGAGATCGCCGGCGCTGTCCTTGTTCTGTTGCTGGGATTGGCGCTGCTCGGCGCGGCGCTACAGAGCTGACACAGACGGCCTGATCAGGCCGTCACAGTCCGCGCTTGCGCTGGTAGCGCGCGCGGAGCCAGAAGAGCAGGAAGAAGCCGAGAACGAAGATCACGCCGAAGGCGGCGGCAAGCCAGGGCGAGATATTCCCGAGCTTGAGCATGATGGACGGCAACACGAAGAAGCCGAGGCCGGCGACGACGAGAATGATCGCAGCGGCGATCGCCGGTGACTTTTCCTTGTTCTGCATGACTTCCCTGCTGTTGTCTGCTGCGGCCTGAGCAGCCGGCGCCTATTTCGACGCCTGCCGCTCCAGGTCCGAGCGTATATCTTCAAGCCGCCGCTTCTGGCGACCGTCTTCATCGAAATTATCAGCTGCAAGCCAGGTTTCGAATGCGGCATTGAGCAGCGGCCATTCGCTATCGATCATCGAAAACCAGGCCGTGTCGCGGTTGCCGCCCTTGGAAATCATGTGCTGCCGGAAAATGCCTTCGAAAGTGAAACCGAGGCGTGCCGCCGTCTGACGGCTGGCCATGTTGTCGCTGTTGCACTTCCATTCGTAGCGGCGGTAGCCCAGATCCTCAAAGACGTGTTTTGCCATCAGGTAGTGGACTTCGGTCGAAAGCGGCGACCGCGCCATGGCAGCGCCATGCGCCACGGAGCCGACCTCGACGACGCCATTGGCCGGATCGGGGCGCATGTAGTTGGCCATGCCGACGACAATGCCGGTTGCCTGGTCGCGGAACACTTCGGTGACCCAGCTGGACTTCTGCTGAGCCGCCGTCAGCCAGGCGTCGAAGTCTTCGATCCCGGCGAAGTCCGGCTGCGCGAAATACTTCAGCAGCGGATTGATCGCCATGCCGCCGAGGCCGTCCCAGAGATCCTGCAGATGCCGGTCGCGCTCATAGGGCTCAAGCTTGACGAAACGCCCTTCGAGCGCGACGCCCTTCGGCGCCGGGCACCCTTTCCAGTTCTTCAGGTCCTGCATCCGCCGCTCCTCCTTCATCCCTGCCCTTCGGCATAGGCCAGAGTGGCGGCCGACACAAATTCAAACTGGTGATGACCCCTGTTCGAACCGGTGATGAAACCATGCCGGCCGAACCGATCCCCTACGCGGTGGCCGGCACCTTGGCGGCCGAAACCGTCGCCTCGATGTGATCGACCAGCGCATCGGGAAGTCCGAGGCGGCCGGCGAGCAGGTCGAGATAGCCGCGCTCCGCACGGGTTTCCGGCTCGATCGTCAGGCGCGACGCGGTGTAGACCTCCACGCGCTCCTCTTCGGTCTTTGCCGCGCCGACAATCGCGTCGATATCGACCGGGTTGGCAAGCTCGCCCTCGAGGAAGCTGGCGGCATCGGCCGAGAGGCCCGATACCGACAGCTTGTCCATGATGTGCTGGCGCTCGGCATCGTCGATATGCCCATCGGCGCGCGAAGCGGCGATCATCGCGCGCACCAGCGTCAGCGCAAAATCATGGCTGACGGCTTCCGGCGCGGAGGCAAAACCGGAATCGGCCGGCGGCGGCAGAAGTTCCGGGTCGCCCTTGGCGACCGTTGCGCCGCCGGGCGTGTTGCCGGCCTGATAATTCTTGTAGGCCTGGTAACCGAGGCCGGCGATCGCCGCGAGGCCGCCGAGCACGGCGGCGTTGCCGGCCAGCTGGCGACCCGACTTGGTGCCGAGCAGAACAGCGGCGATGGCGCCGCTCGCCAGCGGATTGTCCTTGGCAAGCTGCGTCGCCTGGGTCGCGCGATCGCGCACCGTGCCGCCGGCACCGGGCACTTGCGATCCCAGAAACTGATCCAGCAATTTCTTCGCGTCGAACATCGGGTTTCGCTCCTTGTCGGTTCCGGGCGTGTGAAGACAAATGGGATGGCGCGCCGCCCGCGATCGCGCCGTCGAATGGAGTGAGACATAGGAACGTTGCAGCGGAAATACAAATTCGCGCGAGAGATGCGCCTCCAACAAAAAAGCCGGGCTCTCGCCCGGCTTTCGAAATCGGATCGTGCCTTTTGTTGCTCAGCCCTTGAGGGCAAAGGCTTCTGCCGCAAGCTTGGTGATGCCGGCCCAGTCGCCCTTGGCAACCAGTTCCTTCGGCGCAACCCAGGAGCCGCCGACACAAACGACGTTGGGCAGCGTCAGATAGTCGCGCGCATTGGCAAGGGAAATGCCGCCCGTCGGGCAGAAGAGCGTGCCGGCAAGCGGCGAGGACAGCGACTTGAGGTAGGCCGCACCGCCGGCCTGCTCGGCCGGGAAGAACTTCATGACGTCGTAGCCTTCTTCACGCAGACCCATGACTTCGCTCGCCGTCGCCGCACCCGGCAAAAGCGGCACCTCGTGGTCGTTGGCCACATCGATCAGTTCCTGCGTCGTGCCGGGGCTGACGATGAACTTCGAGCCGGCTTCGACCGCGGCTTCGAACTGGGCGGCGTTGAGGATCGTACCGGCGCCGGCAACGGCACCTTCCACTTCGTTGGCAACGGCGCTGATCGCTTCGAGCGCTGCCGGCGTGCGCAGCGTGATTTCGATCGCCTTCAAACCGCCGGCGACCAGGGCGCGCGCCAGGGGCACAGCAGTGGCGACGTCATCGATGACGAGAACCGGCACGACCGGCTGCAATTTGAGGATGGAAAGAAGCCTGTCGGATTTCGCGCTCATGCCGATCGTCCTTTTTAAAACGATTGAATATGCCCTCCGCATACTCCCCCGGCCACCGGTTGTCGAGACCCAAGGCGGCGGGAGCGCGGCTTTCGCATGTAAGGCAACGGTAATATGCAACTTGCGACAAAGAGATGACTTGAGCCTTTGCGTGAAAGCGATAGGTTGAAGGCCGCGGGCCCTCGAAATGGCGGATTTTCCATGGCGAAGGAAATAGAGCGCAAGTTTCTGGTCGCTTCCGATGGGTGGCGAGAGCGTGCGGACAAGGGCATTGACCTCAGGCAGGCCTATGTCGTGACCATGGACGACCGCTCGCTGCGCGTGCGCATCCACGGCGACAAATGGGCGCGGCTGACCATCAAGATCGGCAAGTCGGCACTGGTCAGAAACGAATACGAGTACGACCTGCCGATGGACGATGCCCGCGAGATGCTGACCCAGGCGGTCGGGATCGTTATCGAGAAACGTCGCTACCGCGTGCCGCACAAGGGCTTTACCTGGGAAGTGGACGTCTACGAAGGCGCGCTCAAGGGCCTCGTCGTTGCGGAAGTGGAAATGAAGCGCGAGACCGACATGCCGGCGCTGCCCGATTGGGTCGGGCAGGAGATTACCGGCGATCGCCGCTACTCCAACCAGTCCCTCGCCACCGAAGGACTGACGGAACCGCAACCATGACTTACGCCTTCGAACCTGGACGGCCTTTTTCTGAAGACTTCCGCACGATCGCCGCCGAACAGCTCACACAGGCGGTGATGACGCTCGAGGATCGGCCTGACGGGGTGCACGAGGCGATCCATGACGCCCGCAAGAATTTCAAACGCCTGCGCTCGCTGTACCGTCTCGTCGCAGCGGACGTGCCGCTTTTTCAGAAGCATGAAAATGCGCGCATCTGCGACATGGCCCGCAACCTCTCAACCGTTCGGGACGCGGCCGCACTGGTCGAGAACGCCCATTACCTCAAGGCAGCCGCGTGCAACGAGGAGGAAGAACGGGCGCTCGACCATGTCTGCGAGCGGCTGACGACCCGCCGGGACCGCATCACCGCAAGCGCGACCGATATCGAGGACCGCGTGGCAGCCACCATCGTGCGCTGCGAGCAGGCACTGCAGGCCCTCAGCCAAGTGACATTCGACGATCGACGCCGCAAGACCGCAGACCGGCTGACGAAGGGATGGCGGCGCACTCTGAGGCGGGCCAAGCGCGCCAGGCAGGCATGCAGCGAGACTTCGGAAGCCCCGGCGTTCCACGAGCTGCGAAAGCGGGCGCAGGACTACCGCATGCATCTCGGCCTGATGCACGCGGTCTGGCCTTCCGCCCTGCAGGCCAAGCGTACCGAGGCTAAAGCGCTGGTCGACACGCTCGGGCACCTCAACGATCTCGCGGTCATGACCCAGTTGATCAACGAGGATCCGGGGCTTGCCGGTAACAGTCAGGATCAGGCCCACCTCATCGCGGCCGTCATCGACCGACAGGGAAGCTTGCGCAAGCACGCTCTTGATCTCGCCGCCGAGGTCTTCCAGGAGGAACCGGACGACGAAAGCCGAACGATCCGGTTGCTCTGGCTCGACGCCGCGCGCTGATGTTTCGGCGAAATTTCGGCGGGCGGACCGACTGTCCGCGCCGCGACAGAGTGCCCCTGGGCCCCGCCGCGATTGCGCTTGCGGCGCGAAAGCTGTATTTGCACCGGCCATGACCGACATTTTCACGACCCCGCGCCCTGAGCCCCATGGTGAGACGCATGGCCAGTTTCTGGTGGCCGCGCTCTATCATTTCGCACGCTTCCCGCGTTTCGCCGATTTTCGCGAACCGCTGCAGGCCGTCTGCGACGAAAACGGCGTCAAGGGAACGCTGCTTCTGGCGCATGAAGGCATCAACGGCACGATCGCCGGCACGGATGCCGGCATCGCCGCGGTGCTCTCCTTCCTGCGCGCGCAGCCCGAATTCGGCGCACTGGAGCACAAGGAAAGCCGTGCATCGTCCATGCCGTTCCTGCGCATGAAGGTGCGGTTGAAGAAGGAAATCGTCACCATGGGCGTCGAGGATATCGACCCCAACAAGATCGTCGGCACCTATGTCGATCCGAAGGATTGGAACGCGCTGATCTCCGACCCCGAGACGATCGTCATCGACACGCGCAACGACTACGAGACGGCGATCGGCATCTTCAAGGGTGCGGTCGATCCGCAGACCAAGACCTTCCGCGAGTTTCCGGACTGGGTGCGCAACCACACCGGCCTGCACAACAAGCCGAAGATCGCCATGTACTGCACCGGCGGCATCCGCTGCGAGAAGGCGACCGCCTTCATGAAGGAACAGGGCTTCGACGAGGTGTACCACCTCAAGGGCGGCATCCTGAAATATCTCGAGGAAGTTCCGCAGGAAGAAAGCCTGTGGGAAGGCGCCTGCTTCGTCTTCGACGACCGCGTCTCCGTCACCCATGGCCTAGAGGAAGGCGAGCACACGCTCTGCCACGCCTGCCGCCAGCCGTTGACCAAGGCGGACTTGGCTTCACCACACCACGAGGACGGCGTCGCCTGCATTCATTGCCACGAGGTCCGCACCGACGAGGACCGCGAACGCTACCGCCAGCGCCAGAAGCAGATCGAGCTGGCCAGGAAGCGTGGCGAACGCCACCTCGGCAGCTGATATCCGCTTGGGCGTCCACCTTTCGCTGGCGCGAGAGGGAAGCGCACCTCATCCGCCTGCCGGCACCTTCTCCCCGCAAGCGGGGCGAAGGGACTTGCGGCATCGCTCCAGCCCACAAAACGAACCCCACCTTGCGCCTGCGACTTGCAGGCGGTCCGCGAGTACCGAGAGCTCCGGTCCGCGGCGCCCAAGCGTGGCAGGTCCCCTCGCCCCGCTTGCGGGGAGAGGGTGAGGGGCGGTTTCACTCGCGAACGCAGTCAACCCGGCAACGCTTCGCATTCCTCAAGCGCCAACGCGCTGCGGTCCCATTCATGGCGGCTACGGGTAAAAATCGCGTCGGTCGGGCGAAACACCGAGGGGTCGTCGAGCGTGCCGGCATAGATCGACACACGCGGATCATCCGGCGGACCTGAGCCGTATACCTGGCTGCCGCAGGTCTCGCAAAAATAGCGGATCGAGGGATTGCCGTTTTCGGCGCGCGTCTCGTAGCCGCGGCCTGTACCCGACATCGTCACATCGGCGCGGTCGAAGATCATATAGCAGCAATGGCCGGTCCCGGTCGTACGCTGGCAGTCGCGACAATGGCAGAAGCCGGAAAAGAGAGGCTGAGCCTTCAGCTCGTACCGGATCGCACCGCAGAGACATCCGCCCTTCATGACACTCATGGTTCGTCCTCCTCGAAGTGCCAGGAGGATAGCCATGCAAGTCATGCGGTCAAAGAAAAACCGCGCGCCGGGGTGCGGCGCGCGGTCGATGGTTCGCTTAGGCGAGATGCTTACCAGCTCGGGATCAGCGCGCCCTTGAAGGTGTCGTTGATGAAGGCACGCACCTTTTCGTCGTGGTAGGATTCGACCAGCGTCTTCACCCACGGCGCATCCTTGTCGGCCTTGCGCACGGCAATGACGTTGGCGTAGGGCGACTTTTCGCCTTCAATCGCAATTGCGTCCTTCTTTGGATGCAGGCCGGCTTCCATCGCGTAGTTGGTGTTGATCACGGCCGCGTCGACGTCCTGCAGCGAGCGCGGCAGCTGGGCGGCGTCGAGCTCGGCAAACGTGATGTTCTTCGGGTTTTCGGTGATATCGGCCGGCGTGACCTTGAGGCCAGCTTCTTCCTTGACCTTGATCAGGCCCTTGGACGCGAGAACGAGCAGCGCGCGGCCGCCATTGGTCGGGTCGTTCGGGATCGCGATCGTGGCGCCGTCCTTGATCTCGTCGAGGCTCTTCACCTTCTGCGAATAGACGCCCATCGGGGTGGTGATGGTGGTGCCGACGCTGACGATGTCGAAGCCGCGATCGGCGATCTGGTTGTCGAGATAGGGCTGGTGCTGGAACGAGTTGGCGTTGAGGTCGCCGTCAGCCAGAGCCTGGTTCGGAACGACGTAGTCGGAGAATTCGAGGATCTCGATGTCGAGGCCCTTGGGAGCTGCGACTTCCTTCACCTTCTCCATGATCTGGGCGTGTTCGCCCGGCGTGACGCCGACCTTGATGGTCTCGGCGAATGCCGCGCCGGCGGAAAGAGCGGCAATCGCTGCCGCGATGATAAGCTTCTTCATGGTGGTCTCCTTGTTCACGTTTAAGCCTTGGGAGGAAATCAGGTCTTGCGGTTCTTCTTGTCGAAGCGTCGCGCGAGGCCATCGCCGGCGCTCTGGACGAGCTGCACCAGCACGATCAGCACGATGACGACGACGAGCATCACGTCGGGCATGAAACGCTGGTAGCCGTAGCGGATGCCGAGGTCGCCAAGCCCGCCGCCGCCGACGGCGCCGACCATCGCCGAATAGCCGATGAGGCTGACGGCGGTCATGGTGAGCGCCAGGGTCAGCGCCGGCCGCGCTTCGGCGAGCAGCACCTTGAAGACGATCTGCATCGGGGTCGCGCCCATGGCGCGCGCCGCCTCGATCAGCCCCTTGTCGATTTCGCGGATCGCCGCTTCCACCAGCCGCGCGACAAAGGGAATGGTGGCAATCGTCAAGGGCACAATCGCAGCCTTCGTACCGATGGAGGTGCCGGTGAGCAGTCGCGTAAACGGAATGATGGCAACGACGAGGATGATGAACGGCGTCGAGCGCGTGGCGTTGACGATCAGCCCGACGATGCGGTTGAGCGTCGGCGCCGGGAAGAGCTCGCCCTTGCCGCTGGTGGCGAGAAAGATGCCGATCGGCCCACCGATCAGCGAACCGATCAGGCCGGCGATGGCGACCATGTAAATCGTGTCGACGGTGGCGCCGCCGATGCGCAGGAGAATATCAGGCGACATAACCGAGCACCTCCGTAACCAGACCGTTTTCGACAAAGAAGCGTTCGGCACGGCCGGACGTCTCGGTATCCGCGCCATAGGCGACGACCAGCGAGCCATAGGGCGCGCCGCCGATCTCGTCGATCGTGCCGGCTATGATGTTGACCTCGGCGCCGACCGATTTGATCAGCTGCGAGATCAGCGGCTTTTCGGCCGCAGCCCCGAAGAAGGTGAGCCGCACGACGGCGCGATCGCCGGCCGCCGGTGCAGGCTTCAGCGCGCGGGCGACCGCGTCTGGAAGCTTCGAGCCCGGCAGGCCCGAAAGCAGCGCCCGCGTCGTCTCGTGCTTCGGATGGGTGAAGACATCGAAGGTGTGGCCACGCTCGACGATGCGGCCGTGATCGATGACGGCAACATCCGAAGTTACCGCCTTCACCACTTCCATCTCGTGGGTGATGAGCAGCACCGTCAGGCCGAGATCGGCATTGATGCGCTTCAAAAGCTCCAGGATCGACTGGGTCGTCTCCGGATCGAGCGCCGAGGTCGCCTCGTCGGAGAGCAGGAGCTTCGGCTCGGTCGCAAGCGCGCGGGCGATGCCGATGCGCTGTTTCTGGCCGCCTGAAAGTTCGGCCGGATAGCGCCCGTGCTTGTCGGCGAGACCGACGAGATCGAGCAGCGGCCGAACGCGCTGTTCGATCGCGCGCTTGTCCATGCCGGATATTTCGAGCGGCAGCGCGACGTTTCCGAACACGGTGCGCGAGGACAGCAGGTTGAAGTGCTGGAAGATCATGCCGACGGAGCGGCGAAGGCTGCGCAGCGCCGCCTCGTCGAGCCCGCCGACATCGACGCCGTCGACCAGCACCTTGCCGCCCGTCGGCTTTTCGAGCCCGTTGACGAGCCGGATCAGCGTCGACTTGCCAGCGCCGGAGCGGCCGATGATGCCGGTGATCGAGCCACGATCGACCGTCAACGAGACCTTGTCGAGCGCAGTGAAGGCGCCGCTGGTGCCGGAAGCGGGGAAATGCTTGGAAACGCCGTCGAAGACGACGGCCGCGTCAGCCGATGGCGCGGTGTTTTGGGCGGAAACGCTCATCGTTCGGAAATCCCCGAATGAGGCGCAGTCGGAATGTGCGGGTACATAAGTGCTCTCGGATGTTCAAAACTCATGATCCCGGGCCTGGCCGGGATGGAACGCGCGTCTGGTCAGGCCGACATTCGACAACGCATTCGGAACAGGGAGCACTTCTCTAACATCAAGCAACCAGTCAGTTCAACTTTGGCGCCGCATGGCCCGCACGCGACATAATCTACGGCTCTTATGGAGAATTGCCGCGCCCTTTCACAGGCATGATTTTCCTGATTATGGCAAACAGCGGCAAAACCATGCTCTTTTGCGTGGCAGGGCACCGTCATCCCGCAAATCGCCATCTTGGATATCCTTGTTCGGGCGGACTGTGCCCGACCGCATTTCATGCTAACGGGCAGGAACAGGATTACGAGGTGAGAAATGCGCATCGTCTTGACCGGAAGTTCCGGCCGCATCGGCAGAGCGATCTACAACGCGCTCGCCGCCGCCGACCATGACGTCATCGGCATCGACCGTGCCCCGTTCGGCACCACGGCCATCGTCGGCGACTTCGTCGATGGCGAACTGCTGGAGCGCGCGATGGAAGGGGCGGACGCCGTGATCCATACGGCTGCCCTGCACGCGCCGCATGTGGATGCGGTTGCCGATCAGGAATTCGAGCGCGTCAACGTGATGGGCACCCATCTGGTGATCGCCGCAGCGCAGGCCGCCGGTGTCGGCCGCATCGTCTTTACCAGCACGACGGCACTCTACGGCCACGCGGTCACGGAAGGCGGTTGCGCCTGGATCACCGAGGAGACGCCGCCGAAGCCGCACACCATCTACCACCACACCAAGCTTGCGGCCGAAGCCCTGCTCGAAAACGCGGCGGATCGTGCTTTGCATGTGCGGGTGCTGCGCATGTCGCGCTGTTTCCCGGAGGCCGCCGATCGTATCGCAAGCTACCGCCTGCACCGCGGCATCGATGCGCGCGACGTGGCTGCCGCGCATGTGGCAGCACTCGACAATGGCGGCCCGGCTTTTCAGCGCTACATCATCTCGGGCGAAACGCCGTTCCTTCCAACGGATTGCCGCCGGCTGGCGGAGGATGCCGCGGGGCTCCTGCGTGAGCGTGCGCCAAAACTGTCGCAGGCCTTTGCCGATCGCGACTGGTCGCTGCCCGCCACCATCGACAGGGTCTACGACCCGAGTGCTGCGATCGAAAAACTCGACTGGAAGCCGCGTTACGGCTTCAAGGAAGTGCTGGCCCAACTCGACCGACAGAGCCTGGAAGTCCTGCCGGTCTGGCGGTGAATTGACCGAGCCGCACCGAAGCGTTGCGAGCCGGTGAGCCCGCCCGCTTGAGCGTCAGACGTGGTTGCCCTTCGGAAACTGTTCGGCCAGCGCCTGGTACCACTGACCGCTCTTCTTGATGGTGCGGACCTGGGTGTCGTAGTCGACATGCACGATGCCGAAACGCATCTTGTAGCCCTCGGCCCATTCGAAATTGTCCATCAGGCTCCAGGCGAAATATCCGCGCATCGGATACCCCTCGGCGATCAGATCCGCCGTCACCGACAAGTGGTCGGCGATGTAGTCGAGTCGCGGCTGGTCGTCGACGATGCCGTTCTCGACGCCCATGTTGTAGCAGGCACCGTTCTCGGTGATGTAGCAGTCCGGCAGCTCGTATTTTGCGTTCAGCGTCTTGACCAGGCTGCCGAGCGCGGGAGCGTAAACCTCCCAACCGATATCCGTCTTTGTCTCGCTCACCGGCTTTGCATTGATGGTTGCCGGGTATTCTGCGTCCTTGGCCGGATCGTCGCTCACCCGCATCGGCGTGTAGTAGTTGAGCCCCCACCAGTCGAGCGGCCGCGAGATCGTCTCCATGTCACCGTCTTCGATCGCTGGCATGCGGTGCCCGAGCGCACTCATGAAACTCTCGGGGTACGCCCCCCCAAAGATCGGGCCGAAGAAGACGCCGTTGTGGAAGTCGAAGGCGCGGTCGGCGGCTTTCTTGTCGGCCGCGCTTTCGCTGCCCGGATAGACCGAATGCGCGTTGATGACGATGCCCGTCGGCAGGTTCGGCCGCTCGGAGCGGATGGCGTCGACGCCGAGTCCGTGCGCCAGATTGGTGAAGTGCAGCGCATGCAGGGCTGCATCCATGTTGCGCTCGCCCGGCGCATGGATGCCGTAGAGATGGCTGAGCCACACCGAGCACCAGGGCTCGTTGAAGGTCGCGACCGCATCGAGCCGGTCGCCGAGCCGGGCGATCACCGTCTTGGCGTAGCGCTGGAAGGCATAGGCCGTCGTGCGTGCCGTCCAGCCGCCATCGCCCATCAGCGCCAGCGGCAGGTCCCAATGGTAAAGTGTGGCGAAGGCCTTGATGTTGCGGGCCTTGAGGCCGTCGACGAGACGGTCGTAGAAATCGAGACCCTTTTCGTTGATCGGACCGGTACCCTCAGGAATGATGCGCGGCCAGGCGATCGAGAAACGGTATGCGTCAACGCCGAGGCTCTTGATCAGGTCCAGATCTTCTTCCAGCCGGTTGTAGTGGTCGCAGGCGACATCGCCGTTGTGACGCCCGAAGACACGGCCCGGCATGTTCGAAAAGGCATCCCAGATCGACGGCTTGCGCCCGTCAGCCTTGGTCGCGCCTTCGATCTGGAAGGAGGCGGTCGCCACCCCGAATACGAAATCGCCCGGAAAGCGCTCTGCCAGGATCTTGGGATCGGTCATCTCTTTGTCTCGTCTCGTTCCGACCCCGCTGTCAGCGGGACCTTGTCTTTCGGTTTGTAGAGGGCCGACCTAAAACGATGCCGGCAAATGTCAACTCGCGAAAAAGGGCGGGAAAGCCCCGCCCCTGCGCCGGTATTGGCCTGTGGCTATACCTTTACCCACGCCCCGTCTCGTTTGGATGACTGGACGCAGGCATCGACGAAGACCATGCCCTTCATGCCGTCGTCGATGGTCGGATAGGTGACGGCCGGATCGATCTTCTCGCCCTTGCGCTTGGCAAATATGGCGCGCGCCGCCTCCGTGTAGATGTTGGCGAAGCCTTCGAGATAACCTTCCGGATGGCCCGACGGAATGCGGCTGACGCGGTTGGCTGCAGCCCCCGCACCGGCACCCGCGCGCGTGAGCAGGCGCTTCGGCTCGCCGAACGGCGTGTACCAGAGATAGTTCGGGTCCTTCTGCGTCCATTCGAGCCCGCCCTTGGTGCCGTAGACGCGCACCATCAGACCGTTCTCGTGGCCGGGCGCCACCTGGCTGCACCAGAGCAGGCCCTTGGCGCGCTCGCCGTCCTTCGCCTTGAAGCGCATCATCACATGGGCATTGTCATCGAGCTGGCGGCCGCCAACGAAGCTGTCGAGATCGGCAGCGAGCTCTTCGAGTTCGAGACCCGAGACGAAGGCACCGAGATTATAGGCGTGCGTGCCGATATCACCGGTCGACCCGCCGGCGCCGGAGCGGGCCGGATCGGTGCGCCAGGCGGCCTGCTTCTGGCCGGACTGTTCGATGTTTTCCGTCAGCCAGTCCTGCGGATACTCCATCTGCACCAAGCGCACCGCACCGATCTCGCCATTGGCGACCATCTCGCGCGCCTGGCGAACCATCGGGTAGCCGGTGTAATTGTGCGTCAGCACGAACAGCGCGTCGCTCTCGTCCGCCGCCTTTTTCAGCTTCTTGGCATCGCCAAGCGTCGAGGTCAGCGGCTTGTCGCAGATCACGTGAATGCCGCGCTTCAGGAATTCCTTGGCCGCGGCATAATGCACGTGGTTCGGCGTGACGATCGCCACCGCCTCGATGCCATCCTTCAGCTTCGCCTCACGGATCGCCATCTGCTTGAAGTCGGAATAGACACGCGACGGATCGAGCCCAAGCTCGCGGCCGGAGCTTTCCGCCTTTTCCGGCGTCGACGACAGTGCGCCAGCCACCAGTTCGTAGTGGTCGTCGAGCCGGGCTGCGATACGGTGCACCGCACCGATGAAGGCGCCGGAGCCGCCGCCCACCATGCCGAGCCGGATGCGACGCTCGCGCTTCTCGCTCGTTCCTTCGATTGCCATGGTCTTCTCCCCTGTTTCCGTTCCGTGTCGTTTGTTCGTTTCGCAGATACCCGCGCCGTGAGGCTGCCCCTTATCCGCCTTCCGGCACCTTCTCCCCGCTCGCGGGGAGAAGGGATATGCCGCACTCTCTCGCCCGATCTCAACGCTTCTCACTGCCCGTGGTCCAACGTCACCCTCACCGCACAAAGGCATTTGACAAGTGAGGGCCTCGCCGCGATCCGCGTCCCCTCTCCCCGCCTGCGGGGAGTGGGTTAGGGTGAGGGGCAGACGGTCAAGATCCTACAAGGGGTAAACGCTTAGATCCCCAGCATGCGCCGGTTGGCCGCCTCGTCCGTACCGGCACCGGCAAAGTCGTCGAACGCCTTCTCGGTCACGCGGATGATGTGGTGCTTGACGAAATCAGCACCTTCGCGGGCACCATCCTCCGGATGCTTCAGCGCGCATTCCCACTCGACCACCGCCCAGCCGGCGAAATCGTTGGCGGCCATCTTCGAGAACACGGCACCGAAATCCACCTGGCCATCGCCGAGCGAACGGAAACGGCCGGCGCGGTTGACCCAGCCCTGGTAGCCGCCATAGACGCCCTGGCGCCCGGTCGGGTTGAACTCCGCATCCTTGACGTGGAACATCCGGATGCGGTCCTTGTAGATGTCGATATTGTCGAGATAATCGAGGCACTGCAGCACGTAGTGCGAAGGGTCATAGAGCATGCAGGCGCGGGCATGGTTGCCGGTGCGCTCCAAGAACATCTCGTAGGTGACGCCGTCGTGCAGGTCTTCGCCCGGATGGATCTCGTAGCAGACGTCGACGCCGCAATCCTCGGCGTGATCGAGGATCGGCTTCCAGCGCTTGGCCAGTTCGTCGAAGGCCGTCTCGACGAGGCCGGCCGGCCGCTGCGGCCAAGGATAGACGAAGGGCCAGGCAAGCGCGCCGGAGAAACTGGCCATTGCGTTGAGCCCGAGGTTCTTCGAAGCCGTCAGCGCCAGCTTCACCTGCTCCACCGCCCAGGCCTGACGTGCTTTCGGGTTGCCGCGCACCTCGGGTGCTGCAAAGCCCTCGAAGGCTTCGTCATAGGCCGGATGCACGGCGACGAGCTGGCCCTGCAGATGGGTCGAAAGCTCGGTTACCTCGACGCCGTTGTCGCGGGCCGTACCGGCAAACTCGTCGCAATAGGCTTTCGAGGTCGCTGCCTTTTTCAGATCGATCAGCCGCGCGTCCCAGCTCGGCACCTGCACGCCCTTGTAGCCGCAATCGGCCGCCCATTTGGTGATCGCATCCCAGGAATTGAACGGCGCCGCATCGCCTGCGAATTGCGCAAGAAAGAGCCCTGGCCCCTTGATGGTCTTCATGCTGATTTTCCTCCCGATGGAACGGCCGAAATTGGTGTTGGCCCTGTCCTGACAGTCGGCAATGAAAGGCGATTGTACGCCTTCGTTTTCTCGCAGAACTGCCGGATCTGAAACGTTGCAGGCGCCGAAGCTAGCAGATTTTCAGCGAGGGGCAACAGCGCACGACCGGATTCCGAAAAGTTTTGTAATCGATTTCATTTCGAACGGCACTGGGCACGCCGCCGCCGGTGCTTAAGGCAGAAATCCGCGACATCAATCATCGCCGCCCGTGCGCGTCGACGAAGAAAAGGGCGCCATCATGGCGCCCTTTCGATACCCATTCTCTGCTCAGACGTAGCGGTTGACGACGTTTTCGAGCAGTTCCTGCTTGCCGGACTTCGGCTGCGGGTTGAGATCCGACTTCAGCACCCAGGCCTCGATCTCTTCCAGCGAGAAGCCGCCGTCGAGCATCTTCTTGGCTTCCGGCACCTGCCAGCCGGCATAGCGGCTTTCGAGCGGTGCGGAGAGCGCCTTGTCCTCGATCATCTTTGCCGCTGCCTTCAGGCCGCGGGCGCAGCAATCCATGCCGCCGATATGGCCGATCAGAAGATCCTCCGGATCGATCGACTGACGGCGCAGCTTGGCGTCGAAGTTCGTGCCGCCGGTCGCAAAGCCGCCGCCGGAAAGAACCTGGTAATAGGCAAGCGCCATTTCCGGCACGTTGTTCGGGAACTGGTCCGTATCCCAGCCGGACTGGTAATCGTTGCGGTTCATGTCGATCGAGCCGAAGATGCCGAGCGCGTTGGCAAGCGCCAGCTCGTGCTCGAAGGAGTGGCCGGCGAGGATCGCATGGCCCTGCTCGATATTGACCTTCACCTCGTTTTCCAGGCCGTAGTTCTTCAGGAAGCCGTAGACCGTCGCGACGTCGTAGTCGTACTGGTGCTTGGTCGGTTCCTGTGGCTTCGGCTCGATCAGGATGGCGCCCTTGAAGCCGATCTTGTGCTTGTACTCGACGACGAGGTTGACGAAACGGCCGAGCTGGTCGAGCTCGCGCTTCATGTCGGTGTTGAGCAGCGTCTCGTAGCCTTCACGACCGCCCCAGAGCACGTAGTTCTGGCCGCCGAGGCGCTTGGTGGCGTCAAGGCAGGTTTTCACCGTCGCGGCTGCGAACGCGAAGACATCCGGATCCGGATTGGTCGCCGCACCCGACATGTAGCGCCGGTTGGAGAAGAGGTTCGCCGTGCCCCAGAGCAGGTTGACGCCGGACTCGGCCTGCTTCTTTTCGAAGTAGTCGACGATCTCGTTGAGGTTCTTCGTGTTCTCGACGAAGCTTTTGCCTTCCGGACGCACGTCGGCATCGTGGAAGCAATAGAACGGGACGCCGAGCAGATCGAAGAATTCGAAGGCGACATCGGCCTTCAGCTTGGCCGCCGCCATGTCGTCCTTGAACCAGGGGCGCTCGAAGGTCTGGCCGCCAAAGGGGTCGCCGCCCGGCCAGACGAAGGTGTGCCAGTAGGCAACCGCGAAACGCAGGTGGTCTTCCATACGCTTGCCGAGCACGACCTCGTCCTTGTTGTAATGGCGGAAGGCGAGCGGGTTGGTGCTTTCAGGTCCTTCATACTTGATCTTGGCGATATCGCCGAAAAAGCCAGTGCTCACGGGTCTTGCTCCTCTTTCAAGAGTGGTGTCGGCCGGCATCGCCATTGCGATAGGCGCGGCCATTACGTGGAAGGTAATTGGTTTCATTCCCTCGACCGGCGATATCGGAAGCATCGAAACGCCAAACGGAAGGAACACTTCGATGCACGACTTCAACGCCATCGCCGAAGCCTACATGACCGCCTGGAACGCCACCGACGCTGCTGAGCGCGCGGCCCTGATCGAGAAGACGTTCGCCGCCGACGTCGCCTACCGTGATCCGATCATGCAGGGCGACAGTCATGCCGGCATCGATGCGCTCATTGCCGGTGTGCAGGCGCAATTTCCCGGCTTCCGCTTCACGCTGAAGGGTGACGCCGACGGTTATGCCGACACGATCCGCTTTTCCTGGGCGCTCGGTCCGGACGACATTCCCTCTGTCATCGAAGGCACCGATGTCTGCCAGATCGAAAAGGGCCGCCTGAAGACGGTCACCGGTTTCCTCGACAAGGTTCCGGCCCGCTGAACACGTGGCAGCGGATCGAGAGATAGGGCGCCGTATCACGACGCGGCGCCCTTGATTGCCGGATAGAGGCGGCGGTAGCGCTGATAGCTCTCCTCATAGGCCGAAACCAGCGACGCCTCCGGCGCGATGGTCTCGGCTGTGCGCGGCGCGTCGCAGGTGGCGACCGGATCGGCGCCGGTCGCGGCAATGAGGCCGAGGCGGGCCGCCCCGAAGGCAGCACCGAAATCGCCGTCGGCCGGCAGATCGACCGGCAGGTTGAGCGCCGTCGCGATCGATTTCAGCCAGTAGCGCGAGCGCGAACCGCCACCGGTCGCGGTCACCCGCGTGAGCGTCGTGCCGGCGGCGCGAAGGGCTTCGAGGCTGTCGCGAATGGCGAAGGACACGCCTTCCATCACCGCCTGGGTCAGCACCACCCGGCTGCTTTCATGACCGAGCCCGACGAAGGCGCCGCGGATCGCCGCGTCGTTGTGCGGCGTGCGCTCGCCCGAGAGATAGGGCAGGAAGGTGACGCCCGAGGGCGCCTTGATGGCATCGCCGAGCTCGGCGCTCAGGTCGGCAGCACTGCGGCCGGCGATGCCGGAGTACCAGTTCAGCGCATCGGTCGCCGACAGGATCACGCCCATCTGGTGCCAAGTATTCGGCAGCGCATGGCAGAAGGCATGCACGGCGCTTTCCGGGTTGGGCAGATAGCTGGCATTGGCCGCAAAGAGCACGCCCGAGGTTCCGAGCGAGACGAAGGCATTGCCCTCGCCGACCGTGCCCATGCCGCAGGCCGAGGCCGCATTGTCGCCGGCGCCGCCGGCAACCACGACGTCACCGGAAATCCCCCAGCGGGCGGCGAGTTCCGAACGCAGCTTCCCGGCCGCATCGGTCCCCTCGACCAGGCTCGGCATTTGCTTTTCGTCCATGCCGGTGGCGGCAAGCAGGCTTCCCGACCATTGCCTCTTGCCGGTGTCGAGCCAGGCGGTGCCGGCGCTGTCGGACATTTCCGACATGTGCTCGCCGGTCAGCCACAGGCGCAGATAATCCTTCGGCAGCAGCACCCAGCGCACCTTGGCGAAGATATCTGGCTCGTTGGCCCGCACCCAGGCAAGCTTCGGTGCGGTGAAACCCGGGAAAACGATGTTGCCGGTGATGGCGCGGAACTGCGGGTCCGCATCGAGCGCTGCCGCCTCGCGGAAGCTGCGGGTGTCGTTCCAGAGGATGCAGGGCCGAAGCACGCGGTCGTCGGCGTCGAGCAGCGTCGCGCCGTGCATCTGGCCCGAGAGCCCGATGCCTCTGACGGCCGCAAGCTCCTCGGGATGCGCCGCCTTCAGCCCGGCAATCGCCTCTTCGGTGGCGCGCACCCAATCGGCCGGGTCCTGTTCCGACCAACCGGGATGCGGCCGCGAAACGTCGAGCGCGGCGGAGGCCGAACCGACGATGCGCTGGCCGCCGTCGATCAACATTGCCTTGACGCCCGAGGTGCCGAGATCCAGTCCGAGATACATGCTTGCCTCCATTGAGCAGTTCCTCGAAGGAACTGCGTAAATTCAAAGCACTACGCCGGATCGACCGGCAGATTGTCCTTCAGGAAAATCTCGATGCGGATGCGCTCCTGCGCGCCGATCACCGCAAGCCCGTCAGCACGGGCCTTCAGCACCCGGATGGCGCTGCGCACCTCATGGCCGGCGTCCTGATTGAGGAGCGCGTCGAGCGTGCCGGAAAGAAGTGCCGCACGGCTATGCGGCGTCAGTTCATGGGCAATGGCGCAAACGGCCTTCTCCCGACCCGCCTTTTCCAATGCCGCGATCAGGCCGCGGTTGCCGGCGCCGAGACTGTAGATGCCGGCAAGCTCCGGGTGATCGGCGAGCAGGCTGGAGACGAGGCGATCGACCTCGGCCGGATCGTCATGTCCTTCGACGACGGGTAGAAGCTGGCGCCCGGGCGCGCTCTCCGCCATGGCCGCGCCAAAACCTTCGAGACGGTCGCGATGGTCGCGCACCAGCATCGAGCCGGCGACGATCGCGACCGGGCCGTTTCGGCCACCAAGGAAACGCCCCATCAGGGTGCCGGCGGTCCGGCCGGCAGCAACGTTGTCGACACCGGCAAAGTGATCGCGCGAAGACCCCGGCAGGTCGGACACCAGCGTCACGACGGCGATGCCGTCCTCACGCAGCGCGTCCACCGCGCTCACGACTTCGGGCGCATCGATCGCGACGACCGCAACGCCGGCCGGGTCAAGCGCCCGCGCTTCACGAAGCGCAGCAGCCAATGCTGCCGGGTCGAACGCCGGCACGGACAAGACCGTGATCGCCGTGCGCTCGACGGCGGAGCGGACCTTCGCCGCCTCCACCTCGGCCGCAAGGCCGCGCATGAAGGTGTTGTCGCCCTCCGGCAGGATGAAGACTAGCGGATAGATCCGGCTCTTGGCGAGGTTGGCGGCCGCCACATCGCGCACATAGCCGAGCGTTTCGATGGCGCGCTCGACCTTGTCGCGGGTGACGCTGCGCACGCCCGGGCGGTTGTTCAAAACCCGGTCGACGGTCGCGAGGCTGACCCCGGCTCTGGCAGCGATATCGTGAACTGTCGGGCGCATGTTTTCCTCCGGGTTCTGCCTTTAGAGGAATTTCTGATGTACGTAAATCAAAAATCCGCAAGACGTAGAAAACGGAGCGCCGCGCCGCTGACCGGAGAAGACGGATCCGACGCCTTAACGATTTGATTAAGCTCGTTTTTTTACCTAGGAAAGGTGCTTGCTGAAGGCAGCGGTAAAGACGACCTCGCCATGGCTCTGTCCGGCCTCCGCCAGCGCCACGTCCATGAAACCATCGGTAACGCGCACGAGGGCAAAGCCGCCTATATAGGCGGCCTTCGGCTTGACGAGATCGAGCCCGCCCTGGCGGTAGATCATCGCCGTTTCGTGCTGGTGGCCGTGGAACAGGCCGATGACGTTGCTGCCCTTGACGGTATCGAGCAGCGCCTGGCGCTGAGGCACGCTCCACCAATGCGCAGCGCCGTCGCCATCGTCGTCGAAGGTTTTCGCCTTGGCATCCCACACCTCGGTCGAAAACGCGTCCCAGCCATAGTGCTGGAAGAGGATCACCGGCCGGCCATCGCCGGCATAGTTCGCAAGATCCTGTTTCAACCAGGGCAGCGCATTGACGGCGCCCTTGGTTTCGTCGCCACCGAAGCGCTGCAATTGCACCAGATGCAGCCCGCCCCAGTCCCAGGAGTAGCAATCCGAAAGCGGATCGTAATTGGTGACCGGCACAGGCGGCTTGTAGAAAACCGACTGGCGGTGGTTGAGTTCGACATAGTCGCGCAGTTCGCGGCGATACCAGTCGACATGCGGCGGCGGCCCGTCCTGGTCGAGGTCGTGGTTGCCGAGGCCGACATAGACGGGCATATGGACGTGGTCCGGCCCTGCCCCTTCCTGGTAGCGGCTGGAGAACTGCTGCAGCTGCCGCCCCTCGCGCGGCTGACGCACCTGGCCGCCGCCGTCATCGGTGAGGTCACCGCCAAGCACCAGGCCGAGCGGCTTGCCGATCTCCCGCCCGGCGCTTGCAAGCCCGCTCGGCTTGCCGGCGACCGTTTCCGGCCAGCGCATGGCGTGCACGGCGTTTAGCGCTGCCACATGGCGCAGCAGGCTGGCGTCCGTCTTGCCTTCGGCCGCGCAGTTGGGAGCAAGCCCTTCGATCGAAACGAGGCAGGCATGGATGTCGTTGGAAAACAGGAACGTCGCGTCGATGGCCGGGACGGCAGCACGACTCCGGGAGGCCGCAAGCGCCGCCCCGAGACCGGCAAGGCCGGTCAGGAAAGACCGTCGTGAAAAAGACGCCAGAGCCGATCTGCGCATGCTTCCACCCCTCCGCTATCCGTGGAGAGGAGTGTGCCGCACGGCTTCGTTCGCGTAAACCGTGCGGGCTGCGTTATGCCGGTGTCAGTGACCGCCGCCGCTGGGGCCGACGCCCTCGGGCTTCTTGATCATCATCACGCCGAGGATCAGCGACAGGAACAGCACCGTCAAAAGCATGAAGATATCGCCGAAGGACAGGATGATCGCCTGCTTCTGCGCCATGCCGGCAAGCTGCTTGATGGCGATCGTCGTGCCGTCGAGACCATGGGCGTTGAAGTTGGCGGCCATGTTGTTGAACCGCTCCATCGCCTCCGGGTTGCCCCACTGGATATGCTCGGCAAGCCGCGCATAGTGGAAGTCCTGGCGCTGCGTCAGGATCGTGTTGATCACCGCAAGCCCGACTGCACCACCGAGATTACGGGTCAGGTTGAACAGGCCCGAGGCACCGCGCATGCGCGCCGGCGGCATGGTGCCGAGCGCGATGTTGTTGATCGGCACCATGCACAGCATCAGCCCGACGCCGCGCAAGATCTGCGGGATGAACAGCTCGTAGAAGTCCCAGTCGGCCGTCAAGTGGCCCATGATCCAGGTGCCGCTAGCAAAGCTGGTGAAGCCGATCGTCATCAGCACGCGCGGGTCGAGCTTGCCCGAGAGAATGCCCGCGACAGGCGCCGTGAAGAACATGGCAAGGCCCGAGACGAACATGGTCTCGCCGATCATCAGCGAATCGTAGCCGCGGATACGGCCGAGATAGAGCGGATAGAGATAGGTGAGGCCGTAGAGGCCGATGCCCATGACAAAGGAGAACATCGAGCCGAAGGCGAAGTTTCGGTTGGCAAAGGCTCTGAGGTCGACGACCGGGAATTCCACCTTGAAGGCGCGGTAGAAGAACACGATGGCGGCAATCGCCGAAGCGACCGCACCCATGACAATGTGCTCGTCGTTGAACCAGTCGTTGGTGTTGCCCTCTTCCAGCACGTATTCGAGCGCGCCGAGGAAGACCGCCATCGAGGCCAGGCCCCACCAGTCGAACTTCTTGAACAGGCTGAGCTCCGGCTTGTCGAAGTCGATGAAGGTCCAGGTGAGCGTCGCGACGATGATGCCGGGAATGACGTTGACGAGGAACAGCCAGTGCCAGGAGAAGGCGTGGCTGAGATAACCGCCGACCGTCGGGCCGATCGTCGGCGCGAGCGTCGCGATCAGGCCGATGATCGGCGAGACGATGTTGCGCTTGGATGGCGGGAAGATGGTGAAGGCGGCCGCAAAGACCGACGGGATCATGCCGCCGCCGATGAAGCCCTGGATCGCGCGATAAACGATCATCTGGTCGATGTTCGTCGCGGTCGCCGCCAGCGCGCTTGCCGCGGTGAAACCGGCCGCTGAAACCGAGAACAGCACACGCGTCGAGACGATGCGCGCAAGCGTGCCCGAGAGCGGGATCATAATGACTTCGGCAATGAGGTAGGAGGTCTGCACCCAGCCGATTTCGTCCGAACCGGCGGAAAGGCCGGCCTGGATTTCAGCAAGCGAGGCCGAGACGATCTGGATGTCGAGGATGGCCATGAACATGCCGACGACCATGGCGAAGAAGGCGATCAGCCTCTTCGGGTCCATGTGTTCCTCGACCTTCGGTGCGGCGGCCGCCACCGAGCCTGCTGTTGCCGTTGCGGCCATCTCAGCCACTCCTTGCATGGGCGCGCTTGGGCGCCAGCGTTTTGGACATGCGCGTGTTTCGCCGCGCCGGCGTTCCGGATTTCACCCGCGCTCCGTGGCGCCGGGGTCTCGGCAAAAGGCGCGCCCAAGGGCGCGCCAGCATTGCGTCCGCTTACTTGGTCGCGGCAACCTTGGTCTGGTCCGGCGCCGTGCGCGTGTCGACATCGACGACGACGCTCAAGCCCGCGCGCAGGTGCCCTTCGGCCAACACATCGGCCGGCAGGGTGATGCGCACCGGCACGCGCTGGATCACCTTGGTGAAGTTGCCGGTGGCGTTTTCCGCCGGCAGCAGCGAGAAGACCGAACCGGAAGCCGGCGAGATCGAGGTGACCGTGCCTTCGATCGCATGGTCCTCATAGGCGTCGACATGCACCTTCACCTTGGAGCCCGGCACCAGGTGTGCGATCTGGGTCTCCTTGAAGTTGGCGTCGATATAGAGCTGATCGACCGGAACGAGCGCGGCAAGCCGCTGGCCGGCCGACACGAGGTCGCCGACCTGGACTGCGACGTTGCCGACGATGCCGTCATAGGGCGCCTTCAGCACGGTGAAGCCGAGGTCGCGGTTGGCCTTGTCGCGCGCAAGCTCCAGCGAACGGATCTCGCTTTCGGCTTCCGTGCGCTGCGCTTCGAGAACAGTAATGCTGGCATTGGCAGCGGCAATGTTGGCGTCCGCGCCGGCAAGGTTTGCCCGTGCCTGGTCGAGCGCCACATCGGCGTTGTCGAGCGAAGCGACGGTGCCAACGGCCTTGGACTGGAGGTCGCTCGCGCGCTTCTGCGCGAGTTCGGCGCCGCGCACCGTCGCTTCGAGAGCCTTCTTCTGCGCTTCGGTCTGGGCAAGGCTCGCCTTGGCGCCGGCAATCTGCGCATCGAAGCGGCTGAGCGCCAGCTTCTGGGTGGCGATCTTCGCCTCGGCCTGCTCGGCGGCGATGCGGTAGTCGCCGTCGTCGAGTGTGACCAGCGGGTCGCCAGCCTTCACCTTCTGGTTGGCGACAGCGTCGACCTTGGCGACATAGCCGGAAACCTTCGGCGAAATCGTCGCGATGTCGCCTTCGATATAGGCGTCGTCGGTGGAGATCATGAAGCGGCCATTGGTCCACCAGTCGTAGCCATACCAGCCGCCGGCAGCCAGAAGCGCCAGGCCGAGCACCGGAAGGATGGGCTTGCGCGCCTTCTTCTGCGGCGCGGCGGCTTCCTTTGCCGGAGCCGGCGCGACCGCCTGCTCCGCAGCGGGGGCCTTCGCCTCGAGCGCGGTTTCCTGCTGCACTTCGAAAGTCTCGTCGACGGGACGGACGCGGGCAGCGCTGGACGTGTTGGATGCGGACATTGGGCACCGGCCTGGTTAAAGATTGCTGAACGAACTGAACCGTTCGGTTCGATTGGAACTTGACATAAGCCCTTTCTGGTCGCATATCAAGAGGAAATCGAACCGCGCGGTTCGATGACTAAGATTTAATTCGATGACTAAGATTTAATATGAGCAGGACGGAAACAAGCGACCATCATGAGTGGGGCAAAGAGCGGAACCCAGGACATCATGCAGCCGGCAGCCGGCATGGATGAGGATCTCTGTTCGGGCGGCGGCCGACACGCTGCCGGCGAGGATCCCGCCAAGCGTGAGCAGATCCTCGAAGGCGCGCGACGCGCGTTCCTGAGCCAGGGCTTCGACGCCGCCAGCATGAACGACATCACCCGCGAGGCCGGCGTCTCCAAGGGCACGCTCTACGTCTATTTCGAGAACAAGGAAGACCTTTTCAAGGCGCTGATCGTCAAGGGCAAGACCCGGGTGGTCCAGACCGCCAAGCACGCGCTCAACGATCACGACGACGTGGAAGAGTCGCTCTACGATTTCGGTGTGACTCTGACGACCAGCATGACGGCGGAAGAGACGATCCGCTCCATGCGCATGGTGATCGGCGTGATCGACCGCATGCCGCATCTGGCCGAGCGCTTCTTCAGCGAAGCACCGGAGAACGGCTACACTGTGCTCAAGGCCTATCTCGACCGCCAGGTCCCGACCGGCGTGCTCGACATCGACAACACAGAAATGGCCGCCCGCCAGTTTATCGAGATGGCCCAAGCCGGCCTCTTCAAGCACCGGCTTTTCGGCGGCATGTGTTCGGCACCGCCGAAAGAACAGATCGAGGCGACGGTCACCGCCGCTGTCCGCGTCTTCATGTCCGCCTACGGTCCGAAGAAGAAGAAATAGGCGGACTGACGCCGAACCTCATTCAGCCCTCCTGCGTTTCAATCGAGCAATTTCGATCAAGCGCGCCTTCAGCCGAGCCCCTATCAAAAGGGCGTTGCCAGGGGAGTGAAGATGAGTGCAATCGGACGGGCGGTCTGGTTCATCGAGAGCCATTTCGCAAAAGAGATATCGCTGGATGAAATCGCCGGGGCCGCGGGCCTTTCGCGCTTCCATCTTTCGCGCGTTTTCGGGCTGGTCACCGGCCGCTCGATCACCGCCTATATCCGCGGACGGCGTCTCAGCGATGCCGCCAGCGCGCTTGCCGATGGCTCCATCAGCATTCTCTCGGTGGCACTCGATGCGGGCTACAGCTCGCACGAGGCTTTCACCCGTGCCTTTCGCGACCAGTTCGGCGTGACACCCGAAACGGTTCGCAAGCAAAGGCACATTCGAAACATCGAACTGATGGAACCTTTAAGGATGGACGATACCCGCCTTCTCAAGATCGACCCGCCCCGCTTCGAAGACAGCCCGCCGTTGCTTTTGGCGGGCCTTTCGGAAACCTACGCCTACGGCCGCACCCAGGGCATCCCGTCGCTCTGGCAACGATTCAACCGCCATTTCGGGTCGATACCCGGGCAGAGGGGCGACATCGCCTATGGTGTGTGCAGTGACAGCGACGGCGAGGCCGGCACCTTCCGCTACATGGCGGCGGCCGAAATCAGCGACGCCGACGATTTGGCCGAGGGCTTTTCGACAGTGAGGTTGCCGAAACAGCGCTACGCTGTCTTTCTGCATCGTGGCCACATCTCCGCGATCGCCAAAACCGCCGACTACGTCTTCGGAACATGGCTGCCGGAATCCGGGCTGCAGCACGGAGAAACACCTGACCTTATCGAACGCTATGACGAGCGCTTTGACCCGCATTCGGGCATGGGCGTCGTCGAAATGTGGATTCCGGTCAAATCGTAAACGGTAAAGCGCCGCCACAATAAGGCGGCGGCGCTTGTCTCTTCCGCAATGTTTCTTAAATACTTTCGGCGATTCTCGCGCGACGACGCGCCATCCCCCACAACGCCGCGCGTTTATCGGACGCGCAAAGGCTGCTGTGGAACTTTTGAAGTGCTGAAAGAGAAAGATCGCCGATGCAGGATATCCTGTTGCTTGCCCAAGACCCCGCCGCCTGGGTCGCCCTCGTCACCCTCGTCGTCATGGAGGTGGTTCTCGGCATCGACAACCTGATCTTCATCTCGATCCTCACCAACAAGCTGCCGCCCGAACACCGGGAAAAGGCCCGCCGCATCGGCATCGGCCTTGCGCTCGTCATGCGCCTGGCGCTGCTTGGCACCGTCGCCTGGATCGTCAAGCTGACGACGCCTGTGTTCGAGGCCTTCGGCCACGGCTTCTCCTGGAAGGACATGATCCTGATCGCCGGCGGCCTGTTCCTCGTCTGGAAGGCGACCAAGGAAATCCACCACAGCGTCGATCCGAGCGATCACGGCGAGGATTTCATTGCCTCCTCGGCGATCAACAGCTTCGGCGCCGCGATCGGCCAGATCCTTCTGCTCGACCTCGTCTTCTCCGTCGACAGCATCATCACCGCCGTCGGCATGACCCCGCACCTGCCGATCATGGTCATCGCCGTGGTTGCCGCCGTTACGGTCATGCTCGTTGCCGCCAATCCGCTTGCCAACTTCATCGAGAAGAACCCGACGATCGTCATGCTGGCGCTCGCCTTCCTCCTGATGATCGGTACGACGCTGATCGCCGAAGGCATGGGCCTGCATGTGCCGAAGGGCTACATCTACGCCGCCATGGCCTTCTCGGCACTGGTCGAAATCCTCAATATGGTGGCGCGCAATGCGCGCCTGAGGAAGGCCGGAAAGCTCGACTGACGAGCCGGCTGAAAAACAATCCCGTCATGAAAAAGGCCCGCATCTAGGATGCGGGCCTTCTGCTTACGGGAGTTCTGGAAGACGCGGAGCCCGAAACCGGCCGTCAACCGCGAGCCATCGGCGGCAAGACAAACGGGGTCGTTTCCCCTTGCCGTCGAGCCTGCCGGGGCCGGTCTCCACGCCTTCTGGTTGGACAACGCATCTCTTCAGGAAACGTTCCGATCCGGCTTCAACCCGTCAAACATCCGGACGATGGCCGACCTCGACCAGGATGTTGCCCGGGATCGTCGCGTAAAAGACGTAGGCACCGTGCCGGTCGGCAGGCGGGATCACCTGGACACCGGCTTCGCGCACCCGCTGGTAGACGTCGTCGACCTCGGCCCGCACCGGCAGCAGAAAGCCGATGTGGTAGGTCTGGGCCCCGAGGCTGACCTGGTCGCCGCCGCCGAGCGCGGTGATCGGCGGACTGACGACAAGCACCAGGCCGGAACTGTCCGTCAGGCGATAGAAGGCATCCTTGCCGCGTTTTTCGACCAGCGTCAGGCCGAAGTGATCGATGAGGAAGGACGCCGTTTCGGCAACGACAGGGCTATGGAGGTCGATATGGTTCAGTCGCATGTTACAGTCTCCGTGTTCGAGAAACGCGGCGGACTGCGTCGATTGCATACACCCCGCCGCGGACCGATGCGATTGCATCGGAACCACGTCGTGGGTTCGAACGGGACGTTCGAGCAGAGCTTCGTTTATAAAACCGAAGGGACCGGGCTTACCTTATCCGGTCCTGCCTTTTTCGACGTCCCCTGCTTAGCGCAGAATTGCCAGGGACGGAAGACGGGCAGCGATCAGTTCTTGCCGGCGCCGGGGTCGATGTGCTGGAGTTCCTGCAGATAGGCGTCGAGACGGTCGAACTTCTGCTCCCAGAAGCGGCGGTAGCCGTCGAGCCAGCTGTTGACGTCCTTCAGCGGAGCGGCTTCAAGCTTGCACGGTCGCCACTGCGCTTCGCGGCCGCGGCTGATCAGCCCGGCGCGCTCGAGAACCTTGAGATGCTTGGAGACTGCCGGCAGGCTCATTTCGAAGGGCTCCGCCAGCTCGCCGACCGAGGCCTCGCCAAGTGCGAGGCGGGCGAGAATGGCCCTTCGCGTTGGATCGGCCAGGGCTGAGAGCGTCGTCGACAAGCGATCTTCCGGCATTTTCTAAAAAACCTTTCAGTTAAATAACCTTTTGGTTCATTAACGCCCGCAGGCGGCAGTGTCAACAAAAACCGGCGTGATCGGGTTTCCGTTGACATGATCGGCGTTCTATGGTCTCACGCGAGCCTATTGGAATAGCCTGCCGATACCGTTGTTGCGGCACCCTTGCGGGCCTTTCCTTCCCATAAAATGCGCGCCCCCGGCGGCCGGTTTCTTCTCCGGCAAGGGGCGAAAAGCACGTCAGACGGGCAAAGACCATGGCAAATTCAGCAGTCCGGGTACGCATCGCACCCTCCCCCACCGGCGAGCCGCATGTCGGCACCGCCTATATCGCTCTGTTCAACTACCTCTTCGCAAAGAAGCACGGCGGCGAATTCATCCTGCGCATCGAAGACACCGATGCCACCCGCTCGACGCCGGAGTTCGAACAGAAGGTGCTGGACGCGCTGAAATGGTGCGGGCTCGAATGGTCGGAAGGTCCTGATGTCGGTGGCCCTTACGGTCCCTACCGCCAGAGCGACCGCAAGGACATGTATCGCCCCTACGTCGAAAGGATCGTCGAGAACGGTCACGGCTTCCGTTGCTTCTGCACGCCCGAGCGGCTTGAGCAGATGCGCGAGAGCCAGCGCGCCGCCGGCAAGCCGTCGAAGTATGACGGCCTGTGTCTCCACCTGTCCGCCGAGGAAGTGACCTCGCGCGTTGCCGCCGGCGAGCCGCATGTCGTGCGCATGAAGATCCCGACAGAGGGCTCGTGCAAGTTTACTGACGGCGTCTATGGCGACGTGGAAATTCCGTGGGATGCCGTCGACATGCAGGTCCTCCTGAAGGCCGACGGCATGCCGACCTACCACATGGCCAACGTGGTCGACGACCACCTCATGAAGATCACCCACGTCGCCCGTGGCGAGGAGTGGCTGGCCTCCGTGCCGAAGCACATCCTGATCTACCGCTATCTCGGCCTCGAACCGCCGGTCTTCATGCACCTGTCGCTGATGCGCAATGCCGACAAGTCGAAGCTGTCGAAGCGCAAGAACCCGACGTCGATCTCCTACTACTCCGCTCTTGGCTACCTGCCGGAAGCGCTGATGAACTTCCTCGGCCTGTTCTTCATCCAGATCGCCGAAGGCGAGGAGCTGCTGACGATCGAGGAACTGGCTGCAAAGTTCGACTCGGAAAACCTCTCCAAGGCCGGCGCGATCTTCGACATACAGAAGCTCGACTGGCTGAACGCCCGCTGGATCCGCGAGAAGCTTTCGGAAGAAGAATTCGCCGCCCGCGTCCTTGCCTGGGCCATGGAAAACGACCGCCTGAAACAGGGCCTGAAGCTCAGCCAGTCGCGCATTTCCAAGCTCGGCGAACTGCCCGATCTCGCAGGCTTCCTTCTGAAGTCGGACCTTGGCCTCAAGCCCGAAGCCTTCGCCGGCGTCAAGTCGACGCCCGAAGAGTTGCTCGAGATCCTCAACACCGTTCAGCCGGACCTTGAAAAGATCCTCGAATGGAACAAGGAATCGATCGAGGCCGAACTGCGTGCGATCGCCGAGCGCATGGGCAAGAAGCTGAAGGTGATCCTGGCGCCGCTCTTCGTGTCCGTGTCCGGCTCGCAGCGCTCGCTGCCGCTGTTCGACAGCATGGAAATCCTCGGCCGCGCCGTGGTCCGCCAACGCCTGAAGGTCGCGTCCCAGGTGGTCGCCTCCATGGTCGGCAGCGGAAAGTAAGGAGAGCACGATGAACGACAAGACCGAGACCACTGGCCTCTCCTCCGACGCCACGGAAGTGCGCGCACAGAAGCTGAAGCTTTTGCGTGAGCAGATCGGCGACGTCTATCCGGCGCATTTCCACCGGACGATGAGCAATGCCGAGCTGACCGCCAAGTACGAGAGCCTGGAGCCGGATACCGAGACGCAGGATGTCGTGACCGTCGCCGGCCGCGTCTACTCCTCGCGCAACTCCGGCATGTTCATGGACATCCATGACGCGTCGGGCAAGATCCAGATCTTCAGCCACAAGGACGTGACAAGCGAGGAAGCCCGCGGACTGCTGCCGATGATCGACATCGGCGACATCATCGGCGTGACCGGCGTCGTGCGCCGCACCAAGCGTGGCGAGCTGACGATCAACGCGCAGGCGATCACGATGCTGACGAAGTCGCTGCTGCCGATGCCCGAGAAGTGGCACGGCCTCTCCGACATCGAGATCCGCTACCGCAAGCGTCACCTCGACATCATGACCAACGAGGAATCGAAGCTGCGCTTCCAGCAGCGCAGCAAGATCGTCTCGGGCATCCGTCGCTTCATGGAAAACGACGGCTTCATGGAAGTCGAGACGCCGATGCTGCATTCGGTCTATGGCGGCGCCACCGCCGAGCCGTTCAAGACGCATCACAACACGCTGAAGCTCGACATGTTCCTGCGCATCGCGCCGGAACTGTACCTGAAGCGCACGCTGGTCTCGGGCCTCACCGACAAGGTCTTCGAGATCAACCGCAACTTCCGCAACGAAGGCGTCTCCACCCGGCACAATCCGGAATTCACCATGATGGAGTGCTACTGGGCCTATGCCGACTACGAGGACATCATGGACCTCGTCGAGCGGCTGTTCGGTGAGCTGGCCATGGCGATCCACGGTTCGACCGAGTTTGCCTATGGCGATAAGGAAATCTCCTTCAAGGGTCCGTTCCGTCGCGTGCCGATGCCTGACGCCGTCAAGGAAGCGACCGGTATCGACTTCCTGGCGATGAAGACCGACGAGGAAGCCCGCGCTGCCGCCAAGGCTGCCGGCTTCGAGGTCGAGAAGGACTGGACCTGGGGCGAGTGCCTCGCCTTCATCTTCGAAGAGAAGGTCGAAGGCACGCTGATCCAGCCCGCCCACGTCACGCATTTCCCGAAGGACATCTCGCCCTTTGCCAAGGAAGTGCCGGGCGAGCCGCGCCTCGTCGAGCGTTTCGAGACCTATTGCAACGCCTGGGAACTGGGCAATGCCTTCTCCGAACTGAACGATCCGGAAGAGCAGCGCGCCCGCATGGTCGAGCAGCTGGAGCAGGCGCATGCGCGCGGCGAAAAGGCCAAGCAGCTCGACGACGAGTTCCTTGACGCGATCGATCAGGGCATGCCGCCTGCCGGCGGCCTCGGCATCGGCGTCGACCGCCTGATCATGCTTTTGACCAATGCACCGTCGATCCGCGACGTCATCCTCTTCCCGGCCCGCCGGCAGAAGGCTGACTGATCAAGGTCGCATCGCCACGAACACGAAGGCCCGCCGCTCACGCGCCGGGCCTTTTTCAGTTGAGGGATCGGATAGCCGGACGTGATCCGGGCCTAGTGGCCCGCGGGCGCCTCGGCGGTCTCGGCCGGTTTGGCCTCGTGTTCGCCGGCGCCGCCCTCGGCGGTCGCGCCATCGGCCGGTGCGGCCGACGGATCGATGCATGGCGAATGGTCGTCCATGGCCGCCATCATCGTGCGGATGTCATCCATCGAAAGGTCGACGGTCTTGCCATGGAAGACGCCGACAGAATTGGCCGTGCCGTCATTGTAGAACGCTCGAAACGTCTCGCTCATGCCCGGAACGCTCTGTGGACCGGGGGCGAAGAGCACCTCCGCACCGATCGCGGCACCGCGCACATCGGCCCGGTTTTCAGGGCCGGCGGAATCGAGCACGACGACCTGATAGAGATCTGCCCGCTCAGCCTTCGCCAGGGCGCCGACGACGCGCAACGCCGTGCGCATGCGCGCCTGGCCGTCGGCGCGGTCGGTCTTGACGTGCATGCGGATCCAGCGTTGGCCGTTGTGGCCGAGCTTCAGCGTGCGAATGGCCGTGCATTCGAGGCCCGACACCTTCGGTTTGGAAAGTTCCGCCATCAGCGCGTCGCGGCTGACATAGACGGCAGCGCCGCCCGAAGCGGCGGAAACACCGAAGGCCGCCGTGAGAATGACGAGCAGTCTCTTTGATGGCCTGATCTTGCCGAGGATAGCCTTCACGAGGGTGGACTCCGCCGTCATATCCAGAAATTGCAAAAAGCCCTGAACGGGCAGCACAACATTAGGCGCGCGACCTTTCGGAAAGTTTAAATTGCGGTAGCGATCTGCCGGCAACCCGCAGAAGACCGGCGGCAGGAGATCAACAAAAAGGGAGGCGGGCGATTGCGCGCCCGCCTCCCTCTCAAAGCTCTACGTCGATCAGTCCACGGCGATATCGATGCGGTCACGGCACTCGCGGTAAGGCGAAAAATGCACCTTGCCCGAGGCGTCGACCCATCGGCGGTTTTCGACGCAATAGGCGCCCGACTTCGTCAGGATGACCTTGGGGCGCCGCCGGTTGTAGCTGTCGTTGGAATGGGTGAAGGAACCGATGCCGGCATACCAGTCGCTGCTGTCGGAAGAACCGTTGCCGCCACCACCGCCGCCACGGCTTTTGCCGCCGGCGCTTTGGGCAAAGGAGGGAGCGGCAAACGACGTTGCCGCGGTGACGACGATCATGGAAACAAGGACCAGCCTATGCATGACATTACCTCCCGGTTGACTGGATGAGCCGTTCCCATCCACACGCAAAGCTTGCCATGCTCGCCCCGTTGGTGATGTTCCCTTGGAAACCATGGACAGAGCCACGGCCGCTCCTCGCGTCAACCCGGAGGGCGATTGACATTCGCGGCCATCTTGCCTCCATTGCGAGCCGTCAAACACAAGAACAAGAAAAGAAGAACGAGAATGCATAAAGTTATCTTTGATACGGATCCGGGCATCGACGATGCAATGGCGCTGCTCTTCCTGCACCGTCACCCGGCCATCGACCTGATCGGCGTCACCACCGTTTTCGGCAATGCCTCGGTCGAAACCACGACGCGCAACGCGCTGTTCCTGAAGCAGCGTTGGGGCATCGGCGCGCCCGTCGCCAAGGGTCTCGACAAGACCTTCAATCCCGACCGCCCGCATGTCGGCTGGCCGACCTTCATCCACGGTGACGACGGCCTCGGCAATATCGACGTGCCCGAGACGATCGACCTGCCGGTCGACCCGCGCCCGGCGCACCGCTTCATCATCGACACCGTTCGCGCCCATCCCGGCGAAGTGACGCTGATCGCCGTTGGCCGCATGACCAACCTGGCACTAGCGCTGCGCGAGGATCCCGAGTTCGCAGCGCTCGTGCGCGAAGTCGTCATCATGGGCGGCGCCTTCGACGTCAACGGCAACATCACGCCGGCTGCCGAAGCCAACATCCACGGCGACCCGGAAGCCGCCGACGTCGTCATGACTGCGCCCTGGCCGGTCACCGTCGTCGGTCTCGACGTCACCACCCAAACCGTGATGACAAAGGCGATGATCGCCGATGTCGCCGAACGCGGCGGCGACGCCGGCAAGCTGCTCGCTGACATCTCGAAGTTCTACGTCACCTTCTACGAGCAGCACGTGCCCGATGGCATGGTCGTGCACGACAGCTGCGCCTGCGCCTATGTCGTGGCGCCCGACCTGTTCACCGTCAGAAGCGGCGCGATCCGCGTCGTCTGCGGCGGCATTGCCGATGGCCAGACGATCCAGAGCCCCGACACCAGGCTGTTCCCGCCGAGCCCCTGGGACGGTCTGCCGAGCCAGAAGGCCTGCATCGACATCGATGCCGCCCGCACGCTGAAGCTGATCATCGACACGCTGGTTCTACCGGGTTGAACCGGATCGAGGCGCAGCAAATGTTGCGCCTCGAAAAACTTGAACAAGACGGCTGGCGAATGTGCATTCGCCGGCTATCTTTCAGTCCATGAAACCGGATGCCCTGCTCTATCCCGCCCCCAAAGGCCTCTATTGCCCGATCGGTGACTTCTACATCGACCCGGTTCAACCGGTCGAAAGGGCGCTGATCACCCACGGACATTCCGACCATGCCCGCGCCGGCCATGGCCAGGTGCTCGCCACCCGCGAGACCCTGGACATCATGCGCATCCGCTATGGGGACGACTTCTGCGGCACGAGCCAGCCGATCGCCCTTGGCGAAACGCTCACCGTCAATGGCGTCGAGGTGGGCTTTTATCCTGCCGGCCACGTGCTCGGCTCGGCGCAGATCTCCGTTCGCACAGACGGCACGCGCATCGTGGTATCTGGCGATTATAAGCGACGGCGGGACCCGACCTGCGCCGGCTTCGAGCCGGTCGCCTGCGATGTCTTCATCACCGAAGCGACCTTCGGCCTGCCGGTCTTCCATCACCCGGACGACCGCGCGGAAACGAGCAAATTGCTGACGTCGCTCGCGCAATTCCCCGAGCGCACCCATGTGGTCGGCGCCTATGCGCTGGGCAAGGCGCAGCGGGTGATCGCGCTGCTGCGCGAAGGGGGGTATCACCAGCCGATCTTCATCCATGGCGCCCTGCAACGGCTGTGCGACTACTATCAGAGCCAGGGCGTCGACCTTGGCGACCTGCGCCCGGCAACGCTTGCAGCCGACGACAAGCAGGATTTCAGGGGCACAATCGTGATCGGCCCGCCCGCCGCCTTCGCCGATCGCTGGTCGCGGCGCTTCTCCGACCCGATTGCCAGCTTCGCTTCCGGCTGGATGCTGATCCGGCAAAGGGCAAAACAGCGCGGCGTCGAGCTGCCCTTGATCATCTCCGACCATTGCGATTGGGCCGAACTGACGGCGACGATTACCGAAATTGAGCCGGCCGAAGTCTGGGTCACGCACGGTCGGGAGGAGGCACTGGTGCGCTGGTGCGAGCTCAAGGGCATCGCCGCCCGTCCGCTGCATCTCGTCGGCTACGACGACGAGGGAGAGTGACGGATGCGCGCTTTCGCCGAACTGCTCGACCGCCTCGTCCTCAGCCCGCAGCGCAACGCCAAGATCCGCCTGCTTGTCGATTACTTCCGCACCGCGCCGGACCCCGATCGCGGCTATGCGCTTGCCGCAATCGCCGGCACGCTGTCGCTCAACGCCGTCAAACCGGCGATGATCCGCGACCTCCTGCTCGAACGCATGGACGCGGTGCTTTTCCAGTATTCCTACGATTATGTCGGCGACCTTGCCGAAACGGTTTCGCTCGTCTGGGAGCCGCCTGCCGGCACCGTGGAGGCGGACATTCCGCTTGGCGAGGCCATCGAGCGCCTGCAAAGGACCGGACGCGCCGATGTGCGCGGCGTCGTTCGCGACATGCTCGACCGATTGGACACCTCGGCGCGCTTCGCCTTCCTCAAGCTGGTGACGGGAGGCCTTCGCATCGGCGTTTCAGCCAAGCTCGCCAAGCAGGCGCTCGCCGACATGGGCGGCCAGGACGTCGCCGAGATCGAGACCCTCTGGCACGGCCTGTCGCCGCCCTACCTGCCGCTCTTCCGCTGGCTTTCGGGAGAGGCGGAGAAGCCCGCTCTTTCGACGCCGGCCGTCTTCCACCCGGTCATGCTCGCCAACCCCGTCGGCGACGGCGATCTCGACGGGCTCGAACCAAAGGATTTTGCCGCCGAATGGAAGTGGGACGGCATCCGCGTTCAGCTTGCCAACATCGGCGGTGTGCGCCGGCTCTATTCCCGCAGCGGCGACGAGATTTCCGGCGCCTTTCCCGATGTGCTGGAAGCCGCCGACTTTACCGGAGTGATCGACGGCGAACTGCTGGTCGGCGGCACCGCGCGCACCAATCGTGCAACGCGAACCTTCGCCGACCTGCAGCAACGGCTGAACCGCAAGACGGTCAGCCACAAGCTCATCGAAACCTATCCCGCTTTCGTTCGCGCCTATGACATTCTCTTCTCAGGCGAAGAGGACGTTCGCCCGCTGGACTTCGCCGCAAGGAGAGCAATGCTCGCCGGTCTCGTCGAGCGCGCCTCGCCGCAGCATTTCGACCTCTCGCCGCTGGTGCCCTTCTCGTCCTGGGAAGAACTCGACCGGCTGCGCGCCGATCCGCCGGATCGCGTCATCGAAGGCATCATGCTGAAACGGCTGGATTCGCCCTATACGCCGGGCCGCGCCAAAGGCCCGTGGTTCAAGTGGAAGCGCGCGCCCTTCAATATCGACGCGGTGCTGATGTATGCCCAGCGCGGCCACGGCAAGCGCTCGAGCTATTACTCCGACTACACCTTCGGCGTCTGGACCGACATCGAGGGCAAGGAAACGCTGGTGCCCGTCGGCAAGGCCTATTTCGGCTTCACCGATGCGGAACTCGAAATCCTCGACCGCTTCGTCCGGGACAACACGACCGAACGCTTCGGCCCGGTGCGGGCCGTGAGGGCGGAACCCGATTTCGGTTTCGTCGTCGAGGTCGCCTTCGAGGGTATCAACCGCTCGAGCCGCCACAAGTCGGGCGTCGCCATGCGCTTCCCGCGCATCGCGCGCCTGAGACAGGACAAGCTGCCGCGTGACGCCGACCGGCTGGAGACGCTGCAGGCGATGATCGAGGCGCGAGAGAGCACATAGGAGCGCCTGCAAAGATTGAGGGAACACTGACGACGGCTGCGCGTTGGGACCGGGCAACCAACCGAAAGGCCCAACCGAAAGGCAATGTGCCATGCCAGCCAAATCGAAAGCCCAGCAGCGTGCAGCCGGCGCTGCCCTTGCCGCCAAGCGCGGCGACGTCAAGAAATCCAGCCTCAAGGGCGCGTCGCGCGAGATGGAAAAATCTATGAGCGAAGGTGAACTCGAAGAGCTTGCAGAAACCAAGCACAAGAAGCTGCCCGAGCGCAAAGGTGACTGAGACACGAAGGAATAAAAGCGGAACCTAAAACAAGGTTTATTAAGACCCTTTTGGGATTATCCGGCTCAAGACATAGCCATTCGCGTGCCGCCGGGGTGTTTCGTGCCTGCCAGACATGCTTTCAACCTCGGAATGAAGAGGCTCTCCAGGGTTTTGACGCCGAGCTATCTTCCGGCGATCATCGCCGCCTTCGTGGTTCTGGTCGCCGGCATCCTTGCGGACAACCAGAACCAGGTGGTCGACGAGGCGCGCCAGCGCGCACGCGTCGCCGAGGAACTCAACCCCATCCGCTCCAAGCTCGAGGCCAACGTCAATGGCAACGTCCAGCTCGTTCGCGGGCTGATCGGCACCCTGGTCACCGAGCCGGCGATGGACCAGCCGCGTTTCGCCGCTCTGGCGCGCAGTGTCTTCACCGAGCGCTCGCAATTGCGCAGCATCGCCGCTGCGCCCAATCTGATCGTCTCGCTCGTCTATCCGCTCGAACAAAATCGCCGCGCACTCGGCCTCGACTATCGCAAGAACGAGGCGCAGCGCGCCGCCGTCATGCGTGTAAAGGACACCGGCCAGATGGTACTTGCCGGGCCTGTCGATCTCGTCCAGGGCGGCAAGGGCCTGATCGGCCGCTTCCCCGTGTCGATCGATGCGGGCGGCGGCAGCAACCGCTTCTGGGGCATCGTCTCGGCCATCATCGACGTGGACCGGCTCTATCGCGACAGCGGCCTTTCTTCCGATGAACTCGGCATCGACGTCGCCATTGCCGGTCGAGACGGCACGGGCGCGCAGGGTCCGGTCTTTTACGGCGACGCAAACATTTTCCGCGATGCACCGGTCGAAATGACCGTGTTTCTGCCCGGTGGCTCCTGGCATATCGCCGCCGTTCCAAAAGGCGGCTGGCCGACGACGGCTGGCAATGCCTGGCTCATTCGCGGCCTCATCGTCATCGGCGGCCTGATGATCATCCTGCCGATGGTGTTGACCGGGCGCCTCCTGAGCGAGCGGCAAGGCAACATTCGTGCCCTCAGGCACAGCAAGGCGCAACTCCAGGAGCTCTCCCATCGGCTGAAGATCGCGCTCGACTCCTCCCAGATCGGTATCTGGGAACTCGACGTCGCCAGCAGGAAGCTCCTCTGGGACGATCGGACCAAGGAGCTCTATGGGCGGACGGCATCGTTGCGGCAGGCCTACGACGACTGGAAGGACACGCTGCACCCGGACGATCTCGAGCGCGCCGAACGGGAATTTGCCGAGGCGCTGGAATCCGGGCTCGCCTACAATTCCGACTTCCGCATCCGCCTGCCCGACGGCGGCACGCGCCACATCCGGGCCAACGGTTCCTTCTATATCGGCGCCGACGGCCACCGGAAGATCGTCGGGGTCAACTGGGACGTGACCGCCGACTTCGAGACCCGCGAAACGCTTTTCGAAGCCAAGCGCACGGCCGAGGCGCACAGCGTCGAGCTCGAAGCGGCGCGCCACCGTATGGAGTTCAACGCGCTGCACGATCCGCTGACCGGCCTGCCGAACCGCCGGTTCCTCGACCAGGTCCTGGCTGAGCGCGACCGGCATTTCGCGCGCGAGGCGAAGCTCAGCATCTTCCACATGGATCTCGACCGGTTCAAGCAGATCAACGATACGCTCGGCCACGCGGCCGGCGACGAGATCCTCAGGCATGCCGCCGAACTGCTGCGCGGCAATGCCGACGAAAAGGACTTCGTCGCCCGCATCGGCGGCGACGAATTCGTCCTCGTCCGCCAGGATGGCGGCATGGAGCCGGACGCCCGGCTGGCGTCGCGCATCATCGAGGCAATGAGCGTGCCCGTCCGCTACAAGGACCAGGAGTGCCGCATCGGCGTCAGCATCGGCATCGCCGCCCAGAACCAGGCGAACGAAGAGCTGTCGCACGTGCTCGTCAATGCCGACATTGCGCTCTATGAAGCCAAGCGCCGCGGCCGCAACCGGCACGAGATCTTTACCGGCGAACTGAAGACGGCCGTCTTCAAGACCAAGCAGACCGCCGACGAGATCCTGCGCGGGCTCGAGCACAACGAGTTCATCGCGCATTTCCAGCCGCAGTTCTGTCCGCGCTCGCTGGACATTATCGGTGTCGAGGCGCTGGCGCGCTGGGATCATCCGACCAAGGGCCTGCTTGGTCCGCACACGTTCCTGAAGACGGCCGAAGACATCAACGTCGTGGCCTCGATCGACCAGGCGATCCTGGAGCAGGCGCTGTTCCAGATCTACCGCTGGGAAGCGAGCGGCATTCATATCCCCAAGGTCTCGGTCAATCTCTCCTATGCGCGGCTTCACGACGAAAATCTGATCGAGCGCCTGGAGCAGTTGCAGATCCCGGCGGGCCGCCTGTCGTTCGAACTGTTGGAATCGATCTCCTTCGACGAGAGCGACATGACGGTTCTGTCGAACATCCGTCGGATCAAGGGGCTCGGCATCGACATCGAGATCGACGATTTCGGCACCGGCTATGCATCCATCGTCAGCCTCTTGAAGCTGACGCCGCGGCGCTTGAAGATCGACCGCCAGCTCGTCTTGCCGATCCTGAAGTCGCCGGCCGAAAAACGCCTGGTCGAGTCCATCATCGATATCGGCACCTCGCTCGGCATCGAGGTAATCGCCGAAGGCGTCGAGACCATCGAACACGCTGCCATCCTGAAGGAACTCGGCTGCCACGGGCTGCAAGGTTATGCCTTCGCGCGGCCCATGAGCGCCAACGACCTTGCGACCTTCGCCTTCGAGCGCCGGTGGCTGGCAGCCTGAGATAGGCTTCGGCGCCTGTTAAAAACGCGGGTGCGTGCATTTTTCGCAGGCCTGAGGCTTGGCAGCCCTGCCGCGAATCGCCATAAAAACAATTGCCTGCCTCCGCTTCATGGGAATGGCGGCATCACCTGCGGCAGTCGCTGATGCGACCGCCCTTTCGGGCCTCTAGAGTGTCCCGCTTCAAGTGGAACCACTGAAAGCGGAAAAGATGCTCTAGAATCAAAATTCTGGTGCGTTTCCTGTGCATTCTTTCGGAAAGCACGGCGCTCGGGTGCCCGCTCTCCATGAACCCGAACGAAGGGAACGGTACGATCGAATACGCGGGAAAATTGCTTTCTGTCTTCATTCTCGCCCCATTTGCGGGAAGCCTCCTTGCAATCTTCTTTCCGCCCGATCAGCGCGGTGCGACAGCCTGGTTTGCAGGAGCGATCGCGCTCCTGTGTTTGCTCGTCGCCGCCGGTCTCTATCCCTTCGTCACCTCCGGCGGCGTCCTGCGCTACGACATCGCCTGGCTTCCGGAACTCGGCCTCAACTTCACGCTCCGGATGGACGGATTCGCCTGGCTCTTCACGGTTCTGGTGACCGCGATCGGCGTGCTTGTGGTGCTTTACGCCCGCTACTACATGGCGGCGGAAGACCCGGTGCCGCGCTTCCTGTCGCTGTTCCTCGCCTTCATGGGCTCGATGCTCGGCGTCGTGCTTTCAGGCAATCTCATCCTGCTCGCCGTCTTCTGGGAACTGACGAGCATCGTCTCCTTCCTATTGATCGGCTACTGGCACCACAATGCGCACGCCCGTGACGGCGCACGCATGGCGCTGACGGTGACCGGCACCGGCGGCCTCTGCATGCTCGTCGGCCTGCTTCTGATGGGCCGCATCGTCGGCAGCTACGATCTCGACGTCGTGCTCGCCTCCGGCGACCTCATCCGCAACTCGCCGCTCTACATGCCGGTCTTGATCCTGGTGCTGCTCGGCGCGCTGACGAAGAGCGCGCAGTTCCCGTTCCATTTCTGGCTGCCGCACGCCATGTCGGCGCCGACGCCGGTCTCGGCCTACCTGCACTCGGCAACAATGGTGAAGGCCGGCGTCTTCCTGCTGGCGCGCCTCTGGCCGGTCATGGCCGGCACCGAAGCCTGGTTCTGGATCGTCGGCCTTGCCGGTCTTTCGACGCTGCTGCTCGGCGCCTATTTCGCCATCTTCCAGCAGGACCTCAAAGGCCTGCTCGCCTATTCCACCATCAGCCATCTCGGCCTGATCACCGTGCTCCTGAGCCTCGGCAGCCCGCTGGCCGCCGTCGCCGCAGTCTTCCACATCGTCAACCACGCGACCTTCAAGGCGTCGCTGTTCATGGCGGCCGGCATCATCGACCACGAGACCGGAACGCGCGACATGCGCAAGCTCGGAGGGCTGATCAGGTACATGCCTGGAACGGCGGTGCTCGCCATGGTCGCGAGCGCGGCCATGGCCGGCGTGCCGCTCTTGAACGGCTTCATCTCCAAGGAAATGTTCTTCGCCGAAGCGATCGAAACGCACCAGGCCAATATTCTCGACACGATGACGCCCTATGTCGCGACGCTCGCCGGCATGTTCGCGGTCACCTATTCGCTGCGCTTCATCCACAGCGTCTTCTTCGGCAAGACGCCGGAGGACCTGCCGAAGGTGCCTCACGAGCCGCCGCGCTGGATGCGCGTGCCGATCGAGTTCCTGGTGCTTGCCTGCCTCGTCGTCGGCATTATCCCGGCGATCACCATCGGCCCATTCCTGCACACGGCGGTCGTCTCCATTCTCGGTGCCAACACGCCCTATTACAGCCTGTCGGTCTGGCACGGCTGGAACCTACCGCTGATCATGAGCTTCGTCGCGCTTGCCGGCGGTGTCGGCCTCTATTTCCTGATGCGCAACTATCTCGCCACCAGCGTCGAAGGGCCGCCGGTCTTCCGCCTGCTGCATGGCCAGCGCATCTTCGAGCGCGTGCTGGTAACGCTCTCCTGGAAATGGGCGCGCTTTCTCGAGCAACGCCTCGGCACGCGGCGGCTGCAGCCGCAGATGCGCTTCCTCGTCTTCATCGCGATCGTCGCCGGCGCGCTGCCACTGCTTCTCAATCATTTCGAGCTTCCGCCGCTTCTCGTGCGCAGCATCGATCCGGCCTTCGCCCTGCTCTGGGCGATCGGCATCGCCTGCGCCATCGGTGCGGCGATCCTGGCAAAATTCCACCGGCTGGCAGCACTCGTGCTGCTCGGCGGCGCCGGGCTCACCACCTGCCTGACGTTCGTCTGGCTTTCCGCGCCGGATCTGGCGGTAACCCAGCTGCTCGTCGAGATCGTCACCACCGTGCTGATCCTGCTCGGCTTGCGGTGGCTGCCGAAGCGCATCGAGGACACCGAGGAAACCGAACTGTTGTCGCTGAAGGTCCGCTTCCGGCGCCTGCGTGACTTCCTGCTGGCGGTCGTCGCCGGCTGCGGTGTGGCGCTGATCGCCTATACGATGATGACCCGGCCCATGCCCGACACGATCGCAAGCTACTTCCTCGAGCGCGCCTACAAGGAAGGCGGCGGCACCAATGTCGTCAACGTCATCCTCGTCGACTTCCGCGGCTTCGACACGCTCGGCGAGATCGCGGTGTTGGCGATCGTCGCGCTCACCGTCTTCGCCCTGTTGCTGCGCTTCCGCCCGCAGGCCGACAGCCTGGAGGCGCCGGAACAGCAGCGCGTCCAGAACGCCTTCGACGACGATCATCCAGACCGCAACAAGGGTGACAGCGTCGCCGAATACCTGTTCGTCCCGTCGGTGATCATGCGCTGGATGTTCCCGGTCATCGGCATGCTGGCAGCCTACCTCTTCCTGCGTGGCCATGACCTGCCGGGCGGCGGCTTTGCCGCCGGCATCGCCATGTCGATCGGCTTCATCCTGCAATACATGTCCGGCGGAACCCGCTGGGTCGAGGAACGGCTGCGCATCCATCCGCTGCGCTGGATGAGCATCGGCCTTCTGGTGGCGGCCGCAACCGGCATCGGTTCCTGGTTCTTCGGCTATCCGTTCCTGACGTCCCATGCGCAATACGTGACGCTGCCGATCATCGGCAAGTTCCCGCTGGCGAGCGCCCTGTTCTTCGATCTCGGCGTGTTCTCGCTGGTGCTCGGCGCAACCGTGCTGATCCTGATCGCGCTTGCCCACCAGTCGATCCGCGCGCCGCGTGCCCATGCACGCGCCATGCGAAAGGAGGCACGCTGATGGAGATCATTCTGTCTGCCGCAATCGGCGTCCTTACAGCTTCCGGCGTTTACCTGCTGCTGCGTCCGCGCACCTATCAGGTGATCATCGGCCTCTCGCTGCTCTCCTACGCCGTCAACCTCTTCATCTTCGGCATGGGGCGCCTTCGGGTGAACGCGCCGCCGGTGCTGGAACCCGGTGGTGTCGGCGATCTCAGCCGTTTCACCGATCCGGTGCCGCAGGCCCTCGTCCTGACGGCCATCGTCATCGGCTTTGCCATGACGGCACTCTTCCTCGTCGTGCTGCTCGCCTCGCGCGGCTTCACCGGCACCGACCATGTCGACGGCAGGGAGCAGCGCCATGACTAACTGGATGCACCACCTGCTGATCCTGCCGATCCTGCTGCCGCTGATGGTCGGCGCCGCAATGATCCCGATCGACGAGCGCAACCGCTCGCTCAAGGGCGTGATGAGCTTCGTCTCGACGCTCGCGCTCTTCATCCTCTCGATCGTGCTGATGCGGATCGCCTCGATGGACGGAGCGCCCGCGGGCAACGGCGTCTATCAGCTCGGCAACTGGCCCGCCCCCTTCGGCATCGTGCTCGTTCTCGACCGTCTGTCGGCGCTGATGCTGTGCCTGACGAGCGGACTGGCGCTGGCCGCCCAGGCCTATTCGATCGCGCGCTGGCACACCGCCGGCCATCACTTCCATTCGCTGTTCCAGTTGCTGATCGCCGGCCTCAACGGCTCGTTCCTGACCGGCGACCTCTTCAACCTCTTCGTCTTCTTCGAGATCATGCTGGCGGCGTCCTACGGGCTGCTGCTGCACGGCTCCGGCCCGCTGCGCGTCAAGGCAGGCCTGCACTATGTCGCGATCAACCTCGCCGCGTCCTCGCTCTTCCTGATCGGCGTCAGCCTGATCTACGGCGTGACCGGCACGCTCAACATGGCCGATCTCTCGATGAAGCTGGCAACGCTCTCGCCGGAGGATCGCCAGATGGTCGAGGTCGGCGCCGGTGTGCTCGGCGTCGCCTTCCTGGTGAAGGCCGGCATGTGGCCCTTGAGCTTCTGGCTGCCGACGGCCTATTCGGCCGCGACGCCGCCGGTCGCCGCCGTCTTTGCGATCCTCACCAAGGTCGGCATCTATGTCATTCTCAGGCTTTCGCTGCTGGTCTTCGGTGCGAGCGCCGGCGCGTCTGCCGGCTTCGGCCAGCCGGTCCTGCTTGCCGGCGGCCTGCTGACGATCGCCTTCGGCGCCATCGGCGTGCTCGCATCGCAGGCCATGGGGCGCCTCGCCGCCTATTCGGTGCTGGTCTCCTCCGGCACGCTGCTCGCCGCCATCGGCCTCGGCCATCCGAGCATGATCGCCGGGGCGCTCTTCTATCTCGTCAGCTCGACACTGACGATCGCCGCCTTCTTCCTGCTGATCGAACTGGTCGAGCGCGGCCGTGACGCCGGCGCCGACGTTCTGGCGGTGACGATGGAAGCCTATGGCGACGCCGACGAGGACGAAGAGGAAGAAGAAGTCGGAGCCGCGATTCCCGGCACGATGGCGATCCTCGGCCTCTGCTTCTGCCTTTGCGCCCTCCTGCTTGCGGGCCTGCCGCCGCTCTCCGGCTTCGTCGCCAAGTTCGCCATCCTGGGTGGTCTCTTCGGCCTTTCGGGAGCGGAAGCCGCGCCGGCGATCTCCGCCGCCGACTGGACCTATGTCACGCTGTTGATCCTTTCCGGTCTCGCCGCGATGATCGCAATGAACCGCGTCGGCATCCGTACCTTCTGGGCGTCGATCGAAAACACCGTGCCGCGCGTCGTCGTCATCGAGATCACCCCCGTCGTCGTGCTGCTCGCGGCTTGCATCTTCTTGAGCGTGCAGGCCGGGCCGGCCATGCGCTACATGCAGGCAACGGCGGATTCGCTGTTCGATCCCGCGGGTTACACGGAACGGGTGCTCACGGCGCCCCGGGCGGGAGGGCAGTAGGCGATGCGCACCTGGCTCCCCTATCCGCTTCTCTCCGTCGGGCTGCTCGTCATCTGGCTCCTGCTCAATCAGTCGGTCGCGCCCGGCACCTTCCTCATGGGGACGATACTGGCAACCGGTCTCGGCTGGGTGACGCTGAAGCTCGGCCTCATGCGATCGCACCCGCGTAGGATCCTGTTGATCGTGCGCTTCGGCTTTGCCGTCGCCCTCGACGTGATCCGCTCGAACATCGCGGTCATCGCTGTCATCCTGCGTGGCCAGCGCCGCCCGCCGAACTCGGGCTTCCTGACCATCGATCTCGATCTGGAAGACGAAAACGCCCTGGCGCTGCTTGCCTGTGTCATGACCGCGACGCCGGGAACAGCCTGGCTCGAATACGATCGCGGCCGCAAATCGCTGCTCTTCCACGTGCTCGACATGGAAAACGAGGACATCTGGCTCGATACGGTCAAGCGCTACGAGACCGCCCTGAAGGAGATATTCGGATGATGGAACTTTCAATCATCTGGTCGATCCTGGTTGCCCAGATCATGCTCGGCCTGGCGATGGCCTTTGCCTTCTATCGCATGGTGCGAGGACCGCGCGCCCAGGACCGCATCCTCGGCCTCGACACGCTCTACATCAACGCCATGCTGATGCTTTTGACCTTCGGCATCCGCACGGCCAACTCGCTCTATTTCGAGTCTGCACTGATCGTGGCTTTGATCGGCTTCGTCTCGTCGATCGCCTTCGGCAAGTTCCTGATGCGCGGGGAGATCATCGAATGAGCCACCTCACCGATCTTCCCGTCTGGGCCGCCGTGCTCGTCTGCGGGCTGACCGTTCTCGGTGCCGCGGTGGCGCTGATCGGCTCCGTCGGCCTACTCCGGTTCACGAGCTTTTACGAGCGCCTGCACGCGCCGACGCTCGCGACCAGCGGCGGCGTGCTGATGCTCTGCACCGCCTCCATCATCTGCTTTGCCGTGCTGCAGAGCCGCTGGGTGTTCCACGAGATCTTGATCATCGTCTTCGTCGTCGTCACCACGCCGGTGACGCTGATGCTGCTCGGCCAGGCGGCGCTCTACCGCGACCGCGTCGAGGAAAAGCGCGGTGTCCCGCTCAAGCAGCGACCGCCCCGCGAAGAACCGGGGGAATAGGTTTCAAGCCGTTCCTGGACCTGGGGCTGCATGCCATGGGAGCGCGGCCTATTCGCCGCGCCCTCTGAAGCGCCGCTGATAGGCGGGATCATAAAGCGAGCTTTCGCGGAAATCGGAGGCTTCGAGCCCCGGACCGACGAAGATCAGCGCCGTGCGCTCGATCGGCTCTTCCGCCACCTTGGCGGCGATATTGCCGAGCGTGCCGCGCACCACCCGTTCGTCCGGCCAGGAGGCCTTGACGACGATGGCGACCGGGCAGTCGGCGCCATAGAGCGGCGTCAGTTCCTCGACGACCTGCCCGAGCGCATGGATCGCAAGGTGGATCGCCAGCGTCGATCCCGTAGCGCCGAAGGCGGCAAGCGTTTCGCTGTTCGGCATCGGTGAAGCGCGGCCGGAAACGCGGGTCAGAACCAGGCTCTGGGCCACCGACGGAATGGTCAGTTCACGCCCAAGCGCTGCGGCGGCCGCCGCAAAAGAAGGAACGCCCGGCGTCATCGTATAGCCGATGCCGCGCTTTTCCAGCCGGCGGATCTGCTCGGCCACCGCGCTCCAGACCGAGAGGTCGCCGGAATGCAGACGCGCCACATCCAGACCATCAGCTTCGGCTCTGAGATACTCGGCCTCGATCTCGTCGAGCGACATCGGCGCGGTGTCGACGATGCGAGCACCGGGCGGGCAATATTGCAGCAGTTCCGGCGAGACGATCGAGCCGGCATAGAGGCAGACCGGGCAGCGCCCGATCAGGTCGCGACCGCGCACCGTGATCAGGTCTGCAGCCCCCGGGCCGGCGCCGATGAAATGTACCGTCATAGGTTGCTCTTTCTTTTTCTTACGCAGTCCTGACGCGACCGCGTCATACTTTTTCTGGGCTTTAGCCCTTCGTCCACGACCACTGGGTGACCGGCATGGCCGGCTTCCAGCCGGTCATTGCACCGATCGGTCCTGCCCGCGCGATATCGATGCGGATCAACGAACCGCCGAGCCGCGCGTGATGTTCAAGCAGAACCGCCTCCATATCCGTCGTTACCGCATTGGCAACCAGCCGTCCGCCTGACTTGAGCGCGTCGATCGCCGCTTCCATCACGCCGTCTTCGCTGCCACCGCCACCGATGAAGATCGCGTCCGGCTGCGGCAAGCCGGCAAGCGCCGCCGGCGCCTCGCCTTCGACGACGGTCAGCCCGGGCACGCCAAACATCGTCGCGTTGCGGCCGATGCGCGCTGCCCGCTCCGGTTCCACCTCGATGGTGATCGCCTGCATGGTCGGGTCGGCCAGCATCCATTCGATGCCGATCGAGCCGGAGCCGCCGCCGATATCCCAGAGCAGTTCGCCCTTGCGCGGCGCAAGAGCCGAGAGCGTCAGCGCCCGCACCTCCCGCTTGGTGATCTGCCCGTCATGTTCGAATAGCGCGTCGTCGCGGCCGGCGGCGAGCGGCAGCACGCGCGCGCCCTCGTCAGCCGTCACTTCGATGGCGCAAACGTTCAAAGGATGCACGAGGCCGAGCATGAAGCGCGAGGCAATCTGCGTCGTCACCCGTTCGCCGGCGCCACCAAGTGCTTCCAGCACCGTCAGCCGCGACTGACCGAAGCCGCTTGAAACCAGCAGTTCGGCCAGGTCCCTCGGACCCGCACCGTCCGACGTCAGCGTCAACACCTTGGCACCGGGATGCAGGTGCGGCCGCACCAGATCGAGCGGGCGTCCATGCACGGAAACAAGCGTCGCGTCCTGCAGCGCCCAGCCGAGGCGCGAGGCGGCAAGGCTGATCGAGGACGGCGCCGGAAGCGTGCGGATTTCGGCCGACGCGATCCGGCGCGCCAGGGTCACGCCGACGCCGAAGAAGAACGGGTCACCCGAGGCGAGCACCACCACCGGGCTGCCGCGGCGCGCGACGATCTCGACGACCGAGCGCTCCAGCGGGCTTTGCCAATTGTGCGCTTCGCCGGTGATGAGGGAGGCCGCAAGTTCCAGATGGCGGTGGCCGCCGTAGACAACCGGCGCCTCGGCGATCAGCCGCTTGGCCTCGTCGCCGAGACCCGCTACACCATCCTCACCGATACCGATGACGGTCAGCCAGGGGGAGACGATGGCGGGTTCGCTGTTCGACACGTCAGCCATGGAAAAACCTCGTATTCTGATATTGGGTGGCACCACCGAGGCACGCGAGCTCGCACGCCGGCTGGCCGAAGATGCCCGCTTTGAGACCGCCATCTCGCTCGCCGGCCGCACGACCGACCCACGGCCGCAGCCGGTGAGGACCCGCATCGGCGGCTTCGGCGGCGCCGAAGGACTGGCGCATTTCCTGCGCGACGAAAAGATCGCGTTGCTGGTCGATGCGACGCACCCCTTTGCCGCGCGCATTTCGCACAATGCCGCCGAGGCGGTGCAAAGAATTGGCGTGCCGCTGCTCGCCCTTCGCCGACCGGAATGGTTGCCCCTGCCCAGCGACCGCTGGACCCTGGTCGATAGCGTTGTCGAGGCGGTCAGTGCGCTTGGCGATCGAAGGCGCCGCGTGTTCCTTGCCATCGGCCGGCAGGAGGCGTTCCATTTCGAAGTCGCGCCTCAGCACAGCTACGTCATCCGCAGCGTCGATCCGGTCACGCCGCCGCTCGATCTTCCGGACCAGGAGGCGATTCTTGCAACCGGTCCCTTCAAGGAAGCCGACGAAGCCGAGCTGCTCAAGAGCCGGCAGATCGACGTGATCGTCGCCAAGAACAGCGGCGGCAGCGCCACCTACGGCAAGATCGCCGCTGCGCGCCGGCTTGGCATCGAGGTGATCATGGTCGAGCGGCGCAAGCCCGCGGACGTGCCGACGGTGGGCAATTGCGACGAGGCGCTCGACCGCATCGCTCACTGGCTCGCCCCTGCATAGAAGCGCGGCGTGTAGACGAGATCCGGCTGGCCGTCGCGCTCGACGGTACGCGTCTCGGGCGAACCGATGATGACGCAGGTCGCCATGTCGGCGCGGTTGGCATCGGCCTCGCCGAGCGGCATCACCGCAATCCGCTCGTCCGGCCGCCCGGCCGCGCGGCCGAAGATCACCGGAACCGTTGCCGGCAAGACGCCGCGCAGAAGCTCGAAGGCTTCGCCCAGTTGCCACGGCCGCGCCTTGCTGATCGGATTGTAGAGCGCGATGACGAAGCCCGCTTCCGCCGCCAGCCGGAGCCGCCTTGTGATGACTTCCCAGGGCTTCAGATTGTCGGAAAGCGAGATCGCGCAGAAATCATGGCCGAGCGGCGCCCCGATACGAGCGGCAACGGCAAGCATCGCGGTGACGCCAGGCGTGATTACCAGTTCGACCGACTTCCATTCCTCTGGGCCCTTGTCGATCGCCTCACAGACGGCGGCGGCCATGGCAAAGACGCCCGGATCGCCGCCGGAGACCATGCAGACCTTCACGCCTGCCGCAGCCCGCGCCAGCGCGACCTGCGCCCGGTCGAGTTCCTCGCGGTTGTCGGAGGCGACGCAGACCTGATCAGGTCTGAGGTTCAGCCGGTCGAGATAGGGAAAGTAGCCGTAGAATTCCTGAGCGGCGGCAACGGCCTCCGCCGTTTCCGGCGTCATCTGCTTGGCGCTGCCCGGTCCGGTGCCGACCACATAGAGCGTGCCGGTCATGGCCGGTCCTTCCAGCCGGGAACGAGCACCAGCGAGAAATAGGGCGCATCGTCATTAGCCTTCTCGGCGAGCGCCGTCATCGCCGCGTTCTTCATCGTGCCGCGCTCGACATAGACGGCCTGAGCGAGGCGGCCGGAGGCGGCAAGCGCGCGGCGGATCTTCGGCAGGTTGCGCCCCACCTTCATGATCACGGCCGCTTCGGTATCCTTCAGCCTGCGGCCAAGCTCGGCTTCGGCCATCGTGCCGGGAAGCACGGAGAGAACATCATCGCCCTGCACCAGCGGCAGGCCGGCAAGCGACCAGCAGCCGGACATGGCGGTAATGCCGGGGATCACCTCGACCGGGAAACGGTTGGCGAGCCGCACATGCAGATGCATGTAGGAACCGTAAAACAGCGGATCGCCTTCGCTGAGCACGGCGACCGTACGACCGGCGGCAAGATGCGCCGCCACGGCTTCGGCCGACGCATTGTAGAAATCGGTAATCTGGCTCTTGTAGGCGCCGTCGTCCTTGTCGATCTCGGTCGTCACAGGATAGTAGAGCGGCAATTCCACGAGATCCGGCTTCAGCAGTCCCTCGACCACGGCGCGACCGTTGCCGCTGCGCCCGGCCTTGGCGAAATAGGCAAGCACATCGGCCTGCCCGAGCGCTTTGACCGCCTTGACCGTCAGAAGCTCCGGGTCGCCGGGGCCGGTTCCAACGCCGATCAGGCGTCCCACACCGCCGCCGCTCACAGGCCCGGCCTCGCGAGCGAGTTGAGCGCGGCCGCTGTCATGGCGCTGCCACCGAGGCGGCCGCGCACGATCGCAAAGGGAACGCCATAAGAATTTTCCGCCAGCGCATCCTTCGATTCCGCAGCACCGACGAAACCGACGGGCATGCCGAGGATTGCCGCCGGCTTCGGCGCGCCATCACGCAGCATTTCGAGCAGGAAGAACAGCGCCGTCGGTGCGTTGCCGATCGCGACCACCGAACCGGCCAGACGCTCGCTCCAGAGCTTCAGGGCTGCGGCGGAGCGCGTGTTGCCGATCTCGGCGGCGATCTCGGGCGTGCGCGGATCGCGCAGCGTGCAGATCACCTCGTTACCGGCCGGAAGACGTGCGCGGGTCACACCATGCGCAACCATCTCGGCATCGCAGAGGATCGGCGCACCGGCCTTCAACGCCGTACGGGCGGAGCTTACGAAATCGGGAGAAAACACGAACTGCCTGGTCGCCTCGACGGAGCCGCAGGCATGCACCATGCGCACCGCCAGATCCGCTTCCTCTTCGGAGAAGCGCGAAAGATCGGCCTCGGCGCGAATGATAGCGAAGGAACGCTCGTAGATGGCGTTGCCATCGCGAATGTAATCATACTCAGGCATGTCTATCCCTGTTCGAACGCTGCCGAGACGCGCGCAGCTCCGAGCCGTGTAAGACAGGACTGCGCCGATTCGCCAGCGTCTTTGTTTTGCCGCACCAGCCAGCCGAGCCGGGCAAGTGCGGATCCCATTCCATTCTCATCGGTGTAGGCGCTTGGCAAGCCATTGGCAGCCCCATTTACGACAAGCCCGTATCCTGATGGCGCACCGACGAACGTCAGTTCGGACGGCTTCGGCCGGGCGCAGCCCTTGGCGCAGCCGGAGAGATGCACGGTCAGTGACCCGTCGAGCAACTCCGGCGCCGCCTCGACGAGGCGCTCAGCCATGCCCTTGGTCTCCATCCGGCCGGACGCACAGCCCTTGCTGCCGGCGCAGGTGGCGATCGCGTTGCGGGGATCCTCTTCGGCAATGCGAAAACCGTGTGCCACCGCCAGGCCCTGCGCCATCGCCGCCGTCTCAGGGCGAAGGCCGAGCACGAAGAAGGCGTGCCCCGGCGCAAGCCGGATCGCGCGCGCACCAAGTTCCTGGACCTGAAGGAGGTAGGATGCCAGCGCGGCAGCCTCCACTTGAGCAAAGGCCAGACCGAGACCAAGAACGGTGTCGGCGCTACCTAGGGCGTGAATGCCGGGTATGGCAGCCGAACGCGGAACGGCCGGGCGTTCGCTCGATGCCTCACAGCGACAGAGCGCGCGGATGTCCGCCGGGTCCAGATCGCGCCCGCGCGCCGCCGCGCCCAGGCTCGCCAGTTTCTCGAGAATGGTGACCAGGGCCGGCACGACTGCGTCGCCGGTAAACGTCCCGACGATCGATGCCTTCGCCGCCGTGCCGCCAAGCGACAGAACCCAGGTCGCGCGCCCGGCAGTCGAAACCGCCTGAAGGCGAATGTCCGCAACCACGGCGCCAAGACCGAAGCGGCCGCCACTATCGATGACGACGGATAATTTGGGTGCAAGCTTCAACGGCACCTGGCGCGCGCGAAGCGCTTCGCGAAGCTCGCTGGCAATCGGCCGGGGGTCGGCGATCTCGTCCGGGTCGATGCCGGCGAGAGGCGGCACTTCGATCGCGAGCCCCTCGGTGATGGCGATCTCCGCATCGCCGATCGCCTGCGCCAGCATCGGCACGGACGCCGCGCTCAGGCCGCGAAGCTGCAGGTTTCCGCGCGCGGTGATCTCGATGATGCCGTTGCCGAGGCGCTCGGCAGCAGCGGCAAGTGCAATGATCTTCGGCAGCGTCAGACTGTCGTCCGTCGGCCTCAACCTGACGAGCAGGCCGTCGCCGGTCTGCATCGGCTCTGCCAAGGAAGGGCAGGCACCGCGGCGCATCGACGCGACAGTACCGGCATCTCCGGTCGATGGAAGGGCGCAGCTGGTCATCAAATCCGTCATCACGTGAGGCTCTCCTCCCTGAAGAAACCTCTTAAGACGCTATAACACAGCCGCAAACCTTGAGTGAGATCAAACACGACGCGGATCAGTACTTGCCGTCACTCGTCGAAGTCGGCGCCCTTGCGCAGGAGATAGATGTCCATGATCCATCCCATCTTCGCGCGCGCCGCCGCCCGCGTTTCAAGGATTCGGTCCTTCACCGCAGCCACGCGGCCGGAAATCACGATCTCATCCGGCGTGCCGAGATAGGCGCCCCAGAAGATCTCAGCGTCCGGATCGTCGATCCGCTGGAACGCCTGTTCGCCGTCGAGCATGACGACGGAGGTCTGGCTCTTTTGCGGAAAACTCTCGTGCAGCCGGCGCCCGGTGGTGATCTCCACCGGCTTGCCGACCAGGTTCAGCGGAATGCGGTGGCTGGCGCAGAGCGCCTGCAGGCTGGTGATCCCGGGAATGACGTCATAATCGAAGGCGACCTGACCGCGTGCCTTGACCCGCTCGACGATGCGAATGGTGCTGTCATAGAGCATCGGGTCACCCCAGACGAGAAACGCGCCAATTCCCTCGTTGCCCAACTCCTTCGAAAGAAGCCCTTCATAGATCGCGGCGATCTGCGCGTGCCAGTCGTCGACGCTGCCGTCATAGCTGACGCCCTCGGTGCGCCGCACCGGCACCGCGAACTCGACGGTGCGGCCGTCCTTGCGCGTGACGTAGCGGGCGCAGATGTCGCGACGCACGTCGGCAAGCTCGGTTTTCTTGGCGCCCTTGGTCGGAATGAAAAGCACGTCGGCGCGGTTGAGCGCATTGATGGCCTGCACGGTCATGTGTTCGGGATTGCCCGAACCGATGCCTATGATCAGAATTTTGCGCATGCCCGCCTCCGCCATTTCGTTCGGGCGTCTTAGGCGGATCTCCGCCGCCAAGGCAAGACCTCAGGGCGACGACGAAGCCGTCAATCACGCCAAGCCGTCAGTTGATGTCCGCAGCCGGATTCTCGGGCAGCCGCCAGTCGATCGGATCGTAGCCCTTGCTTTCAAGGAAGGCGTTGGCCTGGGAAAAATGCCGGCAGCCGAGAAAGCCGGAATGCGCCGAAAGCGGCGACGGATGCGGCGCCCTCAAGACCAGATGGCGTGAGCGGTCGACGAAGGCCGCCTTCTTCTGCGCATAGGAGCCCCAGAGCATGAAGACGACGGGATGCTCGGCCTCGTTGACCGCGCGGATGATCGCATCCGTGAACTTTTCCCAGCCGCGTCCCTGGTGTGACGCCGCATTGCCGCGCTCCACCGTCAGCACGCTGTTCAAAAGCAGCACGCCCTGTTTCGCCCAGCTTTCGAGGAAACCATGCCGCGCCGGCGGAATGCCGAGATCGGTGTTCAGCTCCTTGTAGATGTTGACGAGCGACGGCGGCGTCCGAACGCCGGGGCGCACACTGAAGCAGAGCCCATGCGCCTGGCCATCGCCGTGATAGGGATCCTGGCCGAGGATGACGACCCGCACCTTGTCGAGCGGCGTCAGATCGAGCGCGCGAAAATACTCAGGTCCCCGAGGAAAAATCTGCCGGCCCTCGTTCTTCTGGACCACCAGGAACTGCTTGAGGTCAGCCATGTAGCCGCTGGCAAATTCCGGTGCCAAGGCTTCCCTCCAGCTTTCTTCAAGCTTTACTGCCGTTTCCATCGCGCGTCCGCTCCATGTCAGAGGATCGAGGCCGCAATTTAGGCCGCTCGGACATCACCGCAAGCCCAATCGCGCCTGCCGCGGGAATGCTGCACGGGTTTTGCCTGCCGGCCGCAGGCACAGGGGTATTGCGCTAGCCCTTTTGAGGAGCATTGTATTTCAACAGATACAACGGTAATCAGGAGGCGATATCGTTGTATCCTTAGAGATATCACGCATCGTTGGAGGGAAATCGATGATCAAGAGAAGAGACTGGCTGAAGGGCCTGGCGCTGACGCTCGGCCTCGCCTGGGTCGGCGCAATCGTTCTGCCGGCGTCCGCGCAGGCCGAAGAGAAGGTGACGGTCTTTGCGGCTGCGAGCCTGAAGAACGCGCTCGATGCGATCAATGCCGAGTGGCAGAAGGAAAGCGGCAAGGAAACGACCGTTTCCTACGCGGCAAGCTCCGCGCTTGCCAAGCAGGTGGAACAGGGCGCGCCCGCCGACGTCTTCATCTCTGCCGACCTCGCCTGGATGGACTATCTCACTGAAAAGAAGCTGATCAAGGACGACACCCGCGCAAACCTGCTCGGCAACCGCATCGTGCTCGTGTCCGGCAAAAAGGATGCTGGCCCGGTCGAGATCAAGCAGGGCTTCGATCTCGCTGGCATCCTCGGTGACGGCCGCCTGGCCATGGGTGCGGTCGATTCCGTTCCGGCCGGCAAGTACGGCAAGGCAGCACTCGAAAAGCTCGACGCCTGGGAGGCCGTAGAGCCGAAGGTCGCCGGCGCCGAAAGCGTGCGTGCCGCCCTCCTGCTCGTCTCGCGCGGTGAGGCACCCTACGGCATCGTCTACCAGACCGACGCCGCAGCAGATCCGGGCGTCAAGGTCGTCGGCACCTTCCCGGAAGACAGCCATCCGCCGATCATCTACCCGATCGCCATCACGGCCGAGAGCAAGAGCCCCGATGCCGCCGCCTATGTCGACTTCGTCAAGTCGGCCAAGGCTGCAGAACTCTTCGAAAAGCAGGGCTTCACGGTCCTGAAGTAACCGACCTGAAATCGCGTCGGATCTCGGCTGTCCAGAGGCAGGCGAAGCATCTATCGTGACACGTCGCCCGCGCCCAAACGCGGGCGACGTTATCGTGTTTGAGAGGCAGCGGCGGCCTGAAGCGTACAGCTAAGTCTGACCGGCCTGGCATCGGGGAGCGACATCTGTTGGACTGGCTTGCAGTGAGCGAAGCGGAGTGGACGGCGATCCTCTTGAGCCTGCGCGTCGCAACCGTCGCGATGATCGGTAGCCTGCCTTTCGCCCTCGCTGTCGCCATGCTGCTTGCCCGCGGACGCTTCTGGGGCAAGACGCTGCTGAACGGCCTTGTCCATCTGCCGCTGATCCTGCCGCCCGTCGTCACCGGCTTCCTGCTGCTTCTGCTCTTCGGTCGCCGTGGCCCGCTCGGCGCCTTCTTCGCCGATTATTTCGGCCTGGTCTTTTCCTTCCGCTGGACCGGCGCGGCGCTCGCCTGCGCCGTCATGGCCTTTCCGCTGATGGTGCGCAGCATCCGCCTGTCGATCGAGGCGGTCGACCGCAAGCTCGAGGACGCGGCCACGACGCTCGGGGCGAGCCCGCTCTGGGTCTTCGCCACCGTCACCCTGCCGCTGATCATCCCCGGCATCATCGCCGGCATGATCATCGCCTTTGCCAAGGCGATGGGCGAATTCGGCGCAACGATCACCTTCGTCTCCAACATTCCCGGCGAAACGCAGACGCTCTCGGCTGCGATCTATACCTTCACCCAGGTGCCGGGCGGCGACGCCGGCGCCATGCGGCTGACGATCATTTCCGTCATCATTTCCATGGCCGCGCTGATCTTCTCCGAACTGCTGGCGACCTTTGCCGCGCGCCGGGTGGCGGCCCAATGAGCCTCACCGTCGAAGCCCGCCACCAGCTCGGTAATTTCGCGCTCGATGCCGCCTTTACTTCGGATGGCGGCGTGACCGCATTGTTCGGCCGGTCCGGCTCTGGCAAGACCTCGCTGATCAACATCATCGCCGGGCTCTTGAAGCCGGAAAGCGGCCGCGTGCTGCTTAACGGCGACGTCATCGCCGACAGCGAGAAGAGGATCTTCACGCCGGTGCACCGCCGCCGCTTCGGCTATGTCTTCCAGGAGGCGCGGCTCTTCCCGCACTTGAGCGTGCGCCGCAACCTCGCCTATGGCCGCTGGTTTGCGGGCAACGGCGGCTCGGGCGGAGACTTAACCCGCACCGTCGAGATGCTCGGCATCGGCCATCTGCTCGATCGCAGCCCGTCGGCTCTATCCGGCGGCGAAAGGCAGCGCGTGGCGATCGGCCGGGCCCTGCTTGCGGCACCGCGGCTGCTGCTGATGGACGAACCGCTCGCCGCCCTCGACGAGGCGCGCAAGGCCGAGATCCTGCCCTATCTCGAGCGGCTGCGCGACGACGCCGGTATCCCGATCGTCTATGTCAGCCACTCCATCAGCGAAGTCTCCCGGCTGGCACGGCGCGTCGTGGTGCTCGAAAACGGCCGGGTGACCGCGTCCGGTGCAGCGGCCGAAGTGTTGAGCACACCCGCCGCCACGCTTGCCACCGGCCGGCGCGAGGCCGGCGTCCTCTTGGAGGGCGAGGTCGAGGGAACCGATCCGGCTCACGAACTGACGACGGTGCGCGTCGGACGGGAACGGCTGCGCATCGCCGGTGTCAGCGCCACGCCCGGAGGCAGGCTCCGCCTGCACATCGCCGCCCGCGACGTCATGCTGGCGACGTCGAGACCAGTGGAGATCAGCGCGCTCAATGTACTCGAAGGGCGCATACTGACGCTGACATCGGAGGACGATGGCAGCGTGGATGTCCGGGTGACTTGCGGTGATGCGACCATTGCCGCCCGCATCACCCGCTTTTCGCGGGACGTGCTGCAGCTTGTTCCCGGCAAGACCGTCTATGCCGTCATCAAGTCGGTGGCGATCGATCACTAGAGCGTGGTGCGTTCATGGGAACGCACCAAGGACGTCCTAGGCTTTTTGGGAAACAACAGGTGCCGTATCGGACGGTGGTGTATCGCTGCTCCGAACACTTTCGAGCCAGGCGAGATCATCGGCAATCACCGCCTGCGCCTTCTCTTCCATTTCGCGGTAGCGACGGATGAGCTCTTCGCCGAACGCCGTCAGCGCCGCCCCGCCACCCTGCTTGCCGCCTCGCTGCGATTCAACCGAAGGCTCGCGGAACATCCGGTTCAAGGCATCGACCAGCAGCCAGGCGCGGCGGTACGACATGTCCATCGCCCGCCCGGCAGCGGAGATGGAGCCGGTCTCGCGGATCAGTTCGAGCAACAGGATCTTGCCGCGGCCGAGCCGATCGGCGGGCGGAAAATCGATGCGCAGGACGGGGCGAAGATCGGGGCGGCGTTCACTCATGCGGGCAAGCATAGAAGCTCCAGGCGGAAACCGGAAGTCCGCCCGGTGGCAAGGCGAACCGGCTTTCCCAAACAAAGTGAGCCGGCAAACCACGCGCTTTCGATCCTTAGCCAGATTGCAGGTCTTGATCTCGCGGCGGCGGCATGCACCGATGACTGCGATACTTCCCTGCCCGAAAGTGCCCCCATGCCTGGCCCCACACTCGATCTCATCGCCACAGACACCACCTTGCCCGCCAAGGCCGACGTCGTCATCGTCGGCGGCGGCATCATCGGCGTCTGCACCGCGCTCTTCCTCGCCGAGCGCGGCATCGATGTCGTGCTCTGTGAGAAGGGTATGCCCGGAGCCGAGCAATCGAGCCGCAACTGGGGCTGGGTGCGGGTCATGGGCCGCGACGAGCGCGAAATCCCGCTGGCGATCGAGGCGCTGAAGATCTGGGACACGCTCGACGCCCGCGTCTGCGGCGAGACCGGCTTTCGCCGCAGCGGCATTCTTTACATCTCCGAGAACGAGCGCGACGTCGCCAACCGAGACGCCTGGCTTGCCATGGCAAGGCCCTACGGTGTCGATAGCGTACAACTCGGCTCCGACACGACAGAAGCGATGATGCCGGGTACAGCGATCCGCTACCCAGGCGGGCTCTTCACGCCGAGCGACGGCCGGGCCGAACCGCAAAAGGCCGTGCCTGCCATCGTCGCTGGCGCCCGCCGCGCCGGTGCCAAAGTTCTTACAGGCTGCGCCGTGCGCGGCGTCGAGAAGGCTGCCGGGCGGATTTCCGCCGTCGTGACCGAGAGGGGCCGCATCGAGACGTCGACCATCATCGTCGCCGGTGGCGCCTGGTCGAGGCTGTTCCTCAAAGGCCTCGGCATAAGATTGCCGCAGCTGAAAGTTCGCAACACGGTGTTGAGAACCGGCCCGGTCTCGGGCGGTCCGGAGGGGGCTGGTGCAACCGCGACCTATGCCTATCGCAAGCGCCTCGACGGCGGCTACACGATTGCCGATGGCGCCGCCAATCTGCACGCGATCGTGCCCGACAGCTTTGCCTTCTTCCGCGATTTCCAGCCGGCACGAAAAGCGGAGGGCGATGCCGTGCAGGTGGGCCTGAGCGCCCAGAGCTGGAACGAGCTATTCGAGATCGGCACCGTGCCCCTCGACCGGCCCGGCGCCTTCGAGCGTCACCGCGTGCTCGATCCCAATCCGGATTCGCGCCGCGCCCTGCATGCGCTCGATGCGGCCGCCAAGGCCTTGCCCTTGCTGCGCGAAACCAAGGTGCAGCAGATCTGGGCCGGCCTGATCGACGTGACGCCCGATGCCGTGCCCGTCATCTCGCCCGCCGAGACCGTTCCGGGCCTCATGATCGCAACGGGCTTTTCCGGCCACGGTTTCGGCATTGGCCCCGGCGCCGGCCACCTCGTCGCAGACCTCGTGACCGGCGCAGAACCGATCGTCGATCCGACGCCGTTCCGGCTCTCGCGCTTCCTCGATGGAACGCCGATCACCATCGCCCCGCCGGTCTGACCGCCGTCGCCGGCGGATAGCCGCGAAAGAAAATTACCGGCAATGGCCGACGGGAAGATGTCCGACACAACGCGTGGGCGCACTCCCGGCAGGATTCTATCTTTCTTCGCCTGCCCCTGCCCCGCGACACGGAAAGACCTTCATAAGCCCCGGAACTCGTGGCAGTCTGTGAGCATTCCCGTTGGGAGAGCGGGGGCTTTTAGGAGGAGTCTGTGCAGACCTTAGGCGGAGGAGCCTTGCCGGTCACATTGCACGTCCTCGTACACCTCAGGCCCATCGTTGTCCCGACCCAGAGCATTTCCAGCAAGGGCCCTAGCGCCCCTGCGTCCGGAAATGCGTGAGAACAGAAAAGAGGAGCGGTTCGACTGGAACCGCTCTTGACTGGTGCACTGCGCACTCCGGAGGAGGCCGGAAACCGCATGAGCGATCTCAATCGACTTAGCCTGCATGTCCCCGAACCCGCCGTTCGGCCCGGTGGCCAGCCGGATTTCTCCAACGTCAAGATCCCGAAGGCCGGCTCCGTGCCGCGCCCGGAGGTGGACATCGCGCCGGAAGAAATGCGCGACCTCGCCTATTCGATCATCCGCGTCTTGAACCGCGATGGCGAAGCGGTCGGTCCCTGGGCCGGGCTTCTCTCCGACGAGGAGCTGCTCGCAGGCCTCAGGCACATGATGCTGCTACGCGCCTTCGACGCGCGCATGGTCATGGCGCAGCGCCAGGGCAAGACCTCCTTCTACATGCAGCATCTGGGCGAAGAGGCCGTCAGCTGCGCCTTCCGCAAAGCGCTGGTGAAGGGCGACATGAACTTCCCGACCTATCGACAGGCCGGTCTTCTGATCGCCGACGGCTACCCGATGGTCGAGATGATGAACCAGATCTTCTCGAACGAGAGCGACCCGTTGCGCGGCCGACAGCTGCCGATCATGTATTCCTCCAAGGAGCATGGCTTCTTCACCATCTCCGGCAACCTCGCCACGCAATATGTCCAAGCGGTCGGCTGGGCGATGGCGTCGGCCATCAAGCGCGACACCAAGATCGCTGCCGCCTGGATCGGCGACGGCTCCACGGCGGAATCGGACTTCCATTCGGCGCTCGTCTTTGCCTCCACCTACAAGGCGCCGGTCATTCTCAACATCGTCAACAATCAGTGGGCGATCTCCACCTTCCAAGGCATTGCCCGCGGCGGCTCCGGCACCTTTGCCGCCCGCGGTCTCGGCTTCGGCATCCCGGCGCTTCGCGTCGACGGCAACGACTATCTCGCCGTCTACGCCGTCGCCAAGTGGGCGGCCGAGCGCGCCCGTCGCAACCTCGGCCCGACGCTGATCGAATACGTGACCTACCGCGTCGGCGCCCATTCGACCTCCGACGATCCGAGCGCCTATCGGCCGAAGACGGAATCCGAGGCCTGGCCGCTCGGCGATCCGGTTTTGAGATTGAAGAAGCACCTGATCCTGCGCGGCGCTTGGTCGGAAGAACGCCACACCCAGGCGGAAGCCGAGATCCTCGACGAAGTGATCCAAGCGCAGAAACAGGCCGAGGGCCACGGCACGCTGCACGCCGGCGGCAAGCCCTCGGTGCGCGATATCTTCGAGGGCGTCTATGCCGAAATGCCGCCGCACATTCGCCGCCAGCGGCAGAAGGCAGGATACTGATATGGCCAGAATGACAATGATCGAAGCCGTGCGCAGCGCCATGGACGTGTCCATGGAGCGCGATGACAATGTCGTCGTCTTCGGCGAGGACGTCGGCTATTTCGGCGGCGTCTTCCGCTGCACGCAAGGCCTCCAGGCGAAATACGGCAAGACACGCTGTTTCGACGCGCCGATCAGCGAAAGCGGCATCGTCGGCACGGCAATCGGCATGGCCGCCTACGGCCTGAAGCCCTGCGTCGAGATCCAGTTCGCCGACTACATGTACCCGGCTTACGACCAGATCACCCAGGAAGCGGCCCGCATCCGCTACCGCTCCAACGGCGACTTCACCTGCCCGATCGTGCTGCGCATGCCGACGGGCGGCGGCATCTTCGGCGGCCAGACGCACAGCCAGAGCCCGGAAGCGCTGTTCACCCATGTTTGCGGCCTGAAAGTCGTCGTTCCCTCCAATCCCTATGACGCCAAGGGCCTGCTGATCGCTTCGATCGAAGATCCGGATCCAGTGATGTTCCTCGAGCCGAAGCGGCTCTATAACGGTCCCTTCGACGGCCACCATGACCGGCCGGTCATTCCGTGGTCGAAGCACGATCTCGGCGAGGTGCCGGAAGGCCACTACACCGTCCCGATCGGCAAGGCGGAAGTCCGCCGAGAGGGTTCGGCCGTCACCGTCGTTGCCTATGGCACCATGGTGCATGTGGCGCTGGCCGCTGCCGAGGAAACCGGCATCGACGCCGAGGTGATCGATTTGCGCAGCCTGCTGCCGCTCGACCTCGATACGATCGTCAAGTCGGTGGAAAAGACCGGGCGCTGCGTCGTCGTGCACGAGGCAACGCTGACCTCCGGCTTCGGCGGCGAAGTGGCGGCCCTCGTCCAGGAGCATTGCTTCTACCATCTCGAAGCGCCCGTCGTGCGCGTCGCCGGCTGGGACACACCCTACCCGCACGCCCAGGAATGGGACTATTTCCCCGGCCCCGCGCGCGTCGGACGCGCGCTCGTCGAAGTGATGGAGGCCTGAGATGGGCGAATTCGTAATCAAGATGCCGGATGTCGGCGAAGGCGTGGCCGAGGCGGAACTCGTCGAATGGCATGTGAAGCCGGGTGACCCCGTGCGCGAGGACATGGTGCTCGCCGCGGTGATGACCGACAAGGCAACCGTCGAAATCCCCTCGCCCGTTACCGGCACGGTGCTCTGGCTCGGCGCCGAGGTGGGCGACACCGTCGCGGTGAAGGCGCCGCTTGTCCGCATCGAGATCGCAGGCGAGGGCGGAACGGCTGCTCCCGCGGAAGAAAAGCCGGCCGCCAAGGCGGAAGAAGAGCCCGCGGCAAAGGTCGAGGCGCCCACCCCGCTCGCCAAGCCGGCCCAGCCCGCCAAGGTGGAGGTCAAGGCACCGGTTGCAAATGGCGTCCAAGCCAACGGCGCACATGCCCCCGGTGAACGGCAGGAGAAAGCGCTGGCGTCACCCGCCGTGCGCCTGCGCGCCAAGGAAAGTGGCGTCGACCTGCGCCAGGTGACGGGCACCGGTCCTGCCGGCCGCATCACCCACGACGACCTCGACCAGTTCATCGCCCGCGGCGCCCAGCCGGCGCTGGCGCCGGCCGGCCTGCAGCGCAAGACCGCCGTCGATGAAATCAAGGTGACCGGCCTTCGCCGCCGCATCGCCGAGAAAATGTCGCTTTCGACCTCGCGCATTCCCCACATCACCTATGTGGAAGAGGTCGACATGACTGCGCTCGAGGATCTGCGAACGACGATGAACCGCGATCGCAAGCCGGAGCAGCCGAAGCTGACGATCCTGCCCTATCTGATGCGCGCGCTGGTGCGCACTATCTCCGAGCAGCCGGCCGTCAACGCCACGTTCGACGACGGCCCCGGCATCATCAGCCGCCATCACGCCGTAAACATCGGCATCGCCACCCAGACGCCGGCCGGCCTCACCGTTCCGGTCGTGCGCCATGCCGAAGCGCGCGGCATCTGGGATTGCGCCAACGAACTCAATCGCCTGGCGGAAGCGGCCCGCACCGGCACCGCCACCCGCGACGAGCTGACGGGATCGACGATCACGATCTCTTCGCTCGGCGCACTCGGCGGCATCGTCACCACGCCGGTCATCAACCACCCGGAGGTCGCGATCATCGGCGTCAACAAGCTCGCCGTCCGCCCGGTCTGGGACGGCACGCAATTCGTGCCACGCAAGATCATGAACCTGTCCTCGAGCTTCGATCACCGCGTCATTGACGGCTGGGATGCGGCCGTGTTCATGCAGCGGCTGAAGACCCTGCTCGAAACGCCGGCGCTTATTTTCGTGGAGGCTTGAGGCGATCATGAAGGAAATTTCCTGCAAGCTGCTCGTCATCGGCGCCGGCCCCGGCGGCTATATCTGCGCCATCCGCGCCGGCCAGCTCGGCATCGACACCGTCATCGTCGAGAAGGCCAAGGCCGGCGGCACCTGCCTGAATGTCGGCTGCATCCCCTCCAAGGCCCTGATCCATGCGGCTGAAGAGTTTCACAAACTGCGCGCGGCCGCTTCCGGCCGCAACCCGCTCGGCCTGTCGCTGGCCAACCCCTCGATCGATCTCGCCCATACCATCGCCTGGAAGGACGGTATCGTCGGCCGGCTGAACGGCGGCGTCATCGGGCTTTTGAAGAAAGCCGGCGTCAAGGCGGTCGTCGGCGCGGCCCGCTTCATCGATGGCAAGACAGTCGATGTCGAGACAGAAACCGGGCTGCAGCGCATCCGCGCCGAAGCGATCGTGATAGCCACCGGCTCCGCACCGATCGAGCTGCCGGACCTGCCCTTCGGCGGGCCGATCATCTCCTCGACCGAGGCCCTGTCGTTGAAGAGCGTGCCGAAGAGCCTCGCTGTCATCGGCGGCGGCTATATCGGCCTCGAACTCGGCACCGCCTTTGCCAAGCTCGGCAGCCACGTCACCGTGCTCGAAGCGCAGCCCCGCATCCTGCCGCTGTATGACGCCGATCTGACGAAGCCGATCGGCAAGCGCCTTGGCGAACTCGGGATCGAGGTCTTCACCCAGACGGTCGCCAAGAGCTACTCCACGGAGACCGGCAGCCTGCAAGCCGAACACAACGGCCGCGCCATCAATGTCGCTGCCGAAAAGGTGCTCGTCACCGTCGGTCGCCAGCCGGTGACCGAAGGCTTCGGCCTCGAAGAAATCGACCTCGACCGCACCGGCCGCTTCATCCGCGTCGACGACCAGTGCCGCACCTCCATGCGCGGCATCTATGCGATCGGCGATGTCACCGGCGAGCCGATGCTGGCGCACCGCGCCATGGCGCAGGGCGAGATGGTCGCGGAGATCGTCGCCGGCCACAAGCGCAGCTGGGACAAGCGCTGCATCCCCGCCGTCTGCTTCACCGATCCCGAGATCGTTACCGCTGGCCTTTCGCCCGACGAAGCACGCGCGAGCGGCATCGAGATCAAGATTGGCCAGTTCCCCTTCCAGGCGAACGGCCGCGCCATGACGACGCTTGCCGAGGACGGTTTCGTGCGCATCGTCGCGCGCGCCGACAACCATCTGGTGCTCGGCATCCAGGCGGTCGGCCACGGCGTCTCGGAACTCTCGGCAAGCTTCAGCCTGGCGATCGAAATGGGCGCGCGCCTCGAAGATATCGCTGGCACGATCCATGCGCATCCGACGCAGTCCGAAGCCTTCCAGGAATCGGCGCTGAAGGCGCTGGGACACGCACTGCATATCTGACGCTTCGCGTTGTAAAATGGCCCCTCATCCAGCCTGCCGGCCACCTTCTCCCCGCACGCGGGGAGAAGGGAATGCGAGACAAGCGCCTGCACCAACCATTGCCGTTTTCCGTATGGGAGAAAGACATGAGCAGAACTGACCCGATCGTCATCGTTTCGGCGGCCCGCACGCCAATGGGCGCCTTTCAGGGCAGCCTCAAGGATTTGACCGCACCCGAAATCGGCGCCATCGCGCTCAAAGCCGCACTCGATCGTGCCGGCCTTGATGCTGTCGACGAGGTTCTGATGGGCAATGTGCTGCCGGCCGGCATCGGCCAGAACCCGGCGCGTCAGGCAGCCCTTGGCGCGGGCCTCGGCAAGGAGACGCCGTCGACGACCATTTCCAAGGTCTGCGGCTCCGGCATGAAGGCGCTGATGCTTGGCCACGACGCACTCCTTTCCGGCAGTGCCTCGGTGCTTGCGGTCGGCGGCATGGAGTCGATGACCAACGCCCCCTATCTGCTGCCGAAGGCGCGCGGCGGCTTCCGCCTGGGTCATGGCGAAGTCAAGGACCACATGTTCCTCGACGGTCTCGAAGACGCCTATTCCGGCCGGCTGATGGGCACCTATGCCGAGGACACGGCCGAGCACTACCAGTTCTCGCGTGCCGATCAGGACGGCTTCGCTTTGCGTTCGCTGGAGCGCGCCAACCGGGCAACTGAGGATGGTTCCTTTGCCGATGAAATCGTGGCGGTCGCTGACGCCGGCAAGCGCCAGACCGCCAATCTCGACCGCGACGAGCAGCCGGCAAAATCCGATCCGGCCAAGATCCCGAAGCTGAAACCCGCCTTCCGCGACGGCGGCAGCGTGACGGCGGCCAATTCGTCGTCGATTTCGGACGGCGCTGCCGCACTGATCCTGATGCGCGCAAGCGAAGCGGAAAAGCGCGGACTGACGCCGCTTGCAATCGTCGCGGGCCATGCGGGCCACGCCCAGGAACCGGCCTGGTTCACGACCGCGCCGATCGGCGCGATCGACAAGCTGATGGCCAAGCTTGCCTGGGAGAAGGGCAGCGTCGGCCTCTACGAAATCAACGAGGCCTTCGCCGTGGTGGCGATGGCGGCGATCCGCGACCTCGGTCTGTCGGACGATATCGTCAACGTCAACGGCGGCGCCTGCGCACTTGGCCATCCGATCGGCGCGTCCGGCGCCCGCATCATCGTGACGCTCCTGCACGCCATGCGCGCCAAAGGCGTCAAGCGCGGCATTGCCTCGCTTTGCATCGGCGGCGGTGAGGCAACCGCGGTCGGGCTGGAGCTGTTGCAATAACTTAGCGCGGTCTTCCGGCCGTCTCCAACTCCAACAAATGAAAAACGCCGCCGGTCGAACCGGCGGCGTTTCTGTTTTTCGCAGGCGATCGCCCTCGCGCCTCAGCCCATGCGCTCGGAAGCGTAGGAACCCGGGCTCGGCGGGAAGACCACCACGCGGTTGCCGTTGATGAAGCAGCGGTTGTGGATATGGGCGTGCACGGCGCGGGCGAGCACCTGGCTTTCCACGTCGCGGCCGATCGAGACATAGTCCTCGGCGCTCTGGGCGTGGGTGATGCGGGCGATGTCCTGCTCGATGATCGGGCCTTCGTCGAGGTCGGCGGTGACGTAATGCGCCGTCGCACCAATCAGCTTCACGCCACGCTCATAGGCCTGCTTGTAGGGGTTGGCGCCCTTGAACGACGGCAGGAAGGAGTGGTGGATGTTGATGATCCGGCCAGACATCTTCTTGCAGAGCGCGTCGGACAGGACCTGCATGTAGCGGGCGAGCACGATCAGTTCGGCGCCGGTCTGGTCGACGAGCTCCAGCAGCTGGGCCTCGGCCTTCGGCTTGTTCTCCTTCGTCACCTTGATGCAGTGGAAGGGAATGTCGTGGTTGACGACCACCTTCTGGTAATCGAAGTGGTTGGAGACGACGCCGACGATGTCGATCGGCAGCGCGCCGATCTTCCAGCGATAAAGCAGGTCGTTAAGGCAATGGCCGAAACGCGACACCATCAGCAGCACCTTCATGCGCTCTTCGCTGTCGCGGATCTCGGCGTTCATGTCGAAGCGCTTCACCACGGCTTCGAAGCCGGCCTTCAACTCGTCGAGCGTAGCGCCTTCCTGGCTGATGAAGCTGAGACGCATGAAGAACAGGCCGGTTTCGAGGTCGTCGAACTGCGAACTGTCGGAGATGTAACAGCCTTTTTCGGCGAGATAGCCGGTGATCGCGGCGACGATGCCACGGGTGGTCTTGCAGCTGACGTTCAGCACATAGCTTTTCATCGGTAGGTCTCTCGCTCCAGAGGTTTTTCCGGCCCCCCTTATACGGCCAGTCACACAAAAACTAGCGCGGCCTTTTCGCCGCCGTCGATCCATTCGCGACATTCGCTTGACGGAACCGGCCAGACGAGGCGGCCGCATCATGCAAGCTCGCCCGAAGGTGGAAGGAGAAGGGATCAAGCGGCAAGCGGCATGGCCTCAGCGCGGCGTGCGGTCCGGGTGCGCACGGGCGAAAGCCTCGATCTCCGCGCAGTTCTGGTCGATCCCGACGAGCCGCGGACAGGCCGAAAGATCGACGTCCCATCGGCGGGCATTGTAGACCTGCGGCACCAGGCAGAAATCCGCCATGGTCGGACTGTCGCCATGGCAGAAGCGCCCGGTCGCGGAGGGATGGTCGAGCAAGCGCTCGAAAGCGGCAAGCCCCTCGCCGATGAACTTGCGCATCCAGTTCCGCCGCGCCGCCTCGCCATCGTCGGCATTGGCCATGACGTGGGACACGACGCTGAGATTGCAGACAGGGTGGATGTCCATGGCGATCGCATAGGACAGGCTGCGCACCCGCTGACGACCGATGGCGTCTTCCGGCAGGAAGCCGGAGGTTGCCCGGGTCTCGGCGAGGTACTCGATGATGGCGAGCGATTGCGTGAAGCGCTCGCCATCGATCTCAAGCACAGGCACCAGCCCTTGCGGGTTGCGGGCCAGATGCTCCGGCGCCTTGTGCGCCTTGGCAAGCAGGTCGACCGGCACCGAACGATAGCTTTCGCCGAGGCTGTTGAGCGCGATGCGCACCCGATAGCTCGCCGACGAACGCCAGTAATCGTAAAGGACGGTCTCGCTCATGCCTCTGCCCATTTTCTTATCTGCGGTCAGGCCTTGGTGTAGGCTTCGACGGTCTGCTCGATCGCGCCGAAGATCGAATGACCGGTCTTGTCCTTCATCTCGATGCGTACGACATCGCCGACCCGGAGGAACTGCGTCTTCGGCGCGCCGCCGGCGATCGTCTCGATCATCCGGACTTCCGCGATGCAGGAATAACCGGCGCCACCTTCGGCAACTGGTTTGCCCGGCCCGCCGTCGAGCTTGTTGGAAACTGTGCCCGAGCCGATGATCGTGCCGGCCAAAAGCGGCCGGGTCTTGGCCGCATGTGCGATCAGTTGGGCGAAATCGAAGGTCATGTCGATGCCGGCATTCGCCCGGCCGAAGGGCTTGCCGTTGAGATCGACGTTGAGCGGCAGATGCAGCTTGCCGCCATCCCAGGCGTCACCCAGCTCATCCGGCGAAACGGCAACCGGCGAGAAGGCCGACGACGGTTTCGACTGGAAGAAGCCGAAGCCCTTGGCAAGCTCGGCGGGGATGAGGCCGCGCAGCGACACGTCGTTGACGAGCATGACGAGACGGATCGCCGACCTAGCCTCGTCGATGGTGGCGCCCATCGGCACGTCGTCGACGACGACGGCGACTTCGCCCTCCATGTCGACGCCGAAGCTCTCGTCGGCAAGCGGGATCGGATCGCGCGGCGCGATGAAGCTGTCGGAACCGCCCTGGTACATCAGCGGATCGGTCCAGAAGCTCGCCGGCATCTCGGCGTTGCGGGCCTTGCGCACCAACTCGACGTGGTTGACGTAGGCCGAGCCATCGGCCCATTGGTAAGCGCGCGGCAACGGCGACAGCGCGTCATGTTCATGGAAGCGAATCGTCGGCTGCGAGCCGGTCTCGATCCCTTCAGCCACACGCGCAAGCCGTGGACCGGCATGCGCCCAATCGTCGAGCGCTGCCTGCAACGAGCGGGCGATGTGCCCGACTTCCGAGCAGCGGGTGAGATCGCGAGAGACGACCACGAGCTTTCCGTCGCGCGTACTGTCCTTGAGTGTCGCCAGTTTCATGCAGTCCTCCCTCTCAATCTTTTCATTGTTCACGCAATTTCGAACGAAACCGCGCTTAGACGGACGAATCGTCCGCTATCTTCACAACAAGGCCGTCGGCGGCGATCGTCAAGGCGCCCGCCCAGTTTTTGCGAGCCGCCGTAGTCCAGTGGTTTTCCGTAATTTCCGGATCGTCGGCCGGGATCAGATGATGCAGCACCAGCCGCCCGACGCCGGCGGCGGTTGCGATCGCTGCCGCCTCTCCGGCGAAGCTGTGGCTTGCCAGCAGATGCTCTTTCAGCCGCGCGCCATTGCCGGTGCGCGCCACCAACCGGTCGACGCCTTCGGCAAGCATCGCCTCGTGCACGAGAATGTCGGCCCCTTTGGCGAAATCGGCAAGCGGCGGGAAATAGGCGGTATCGGACGAAAATACGACCGAGCCTTCCGCATGGTCGAAGCGGAGCGCAAAACAGTCGGTCACCGGCGGATGGTCGACGCGCAGCGCCGAAAGCGTCAGGCCTTCCTCCGAGAAGATTTCGCCTTCGGAGAATTCGATGACCTCGACCAACGCGCGCAGGTCCGGCCGGCCTTCGTCGACGATGCGGATGTCGACGTCGAAGGCCATCGACTGCAGGAAACCGTGCCAATAGGCTTGGGTACCTGCAGGTCCGAAGACCCGCACCGGCTGTGATAACCCAGCGGTCCAGGCCGTGTGAATGAGCGGGCCAAGTTCCAGCACATGATCCGAATGCAGGTGGGTAATGACGATCAGGTCCAGCGTCTTCAGTGTGACACCGGCATCGGTCAAACCTCGGGTTACGCCGAGGCCGCAATCGACGACAACAGTCCGGCCGCCGATTTCAAGCAGCGACGAGGTCGGCCACGGGCCACCCGGCCGGATCGCCGGACCACCCTTGCTGCCGAGCAAAACCAGGCGTGAACTCAAGACCAATCGCCTTCCGGCGTCCCGTTGAACCGCTTCTTGAGATCCGTCCAGCAGTCGATGTAGTTGTCCTGCAACGTCTCCAGTTCGGCGGCGTAGCGGGTCAGTTGCTGCGGGAAGCGGGTCTCGAACATGAAGGCCATCGTATGGTCGAGCTTCACCGGTTTCAACTCACTGTTTGTCGCCTTGTCGTAGCCCGACGCATCGGGCCCATGCGCCAGCATCATGTTGTGCAGGCTCATGCCGCCGGGCACGAAGCCCTCTTCCTTGGCGTCGTAGCGGCCGTAGATCAGCCCCATGAATTCGCTCATGATGTTGCGGTGGTACCAGGGCGGACGGAAGGTGTGCTCGGCTACCAACCAGCGCGGCGGGAAGATGACGAAATCGATGTTCGCCGTGCCCTCTTCGCCCGAGGGTGCCGTCAGCACGGTGAAGATCGACGGGTCCGGATGGTCAAACAGGATAGCGCCAACCGGCGAATAGGTCTTCAGATCGTACTTGTAGGGCGCGTAATTGCCGTGCCAGGCGACGACGTCGAGCGGCGAGTGGCCGATCTCGGTCACGTGGAAGCCACCGCACCACTTCACATGCACGCGGCAGGGCGTCTCCTTCTCTTCGAAGGCGGCGACCGGCGTCTTGAAATCGCGCGGATTGGCGAGGCAATTGGCGCCGATGGGGCCGCGGTCGGGCAGCGTGAACTTGGCACCGTAATTCTCGCAGATATAGCCGCGCCAGACCTTCTCGTCGCCAAGCCGCGTCACCTTGAACATGGTGCCGCGCGGCACGATGCAGATCTCAGAGGGTTCGACGTCCATCTTGCCGAGCTCGGTGAACACCTGGATCGCGCCCATTTCCGGAACAATCAGCAGCTCGCCGTCGGCATTGAAGAAATAGTCGTCCACCATGTCGGCGTTGAAGGCATAGGCATGCGCTGCCATGCCCGAATGCGTCGGAGCATCGCCCGCCGTCGTCATCGTGCGGATGCCCTGCAGGAAGTTCAGCTTTTCCGTCGGCTCCGGCAGTGGATTCCAGCGCAACTGGCCAAGCGCCAGGGAATGGTCGGCGACATGCGGTGCCGTCTTCCAGTGCGGATAGTCTATTCTGCTGAAGCGACCGGTGTGGCGGACGCTCGGGCGGATGCGATAGAGCCACGAGCGCTCGTTGGTGCCGCGCGGCGCGGTAAAGGGCGAGCCCGAAAGCTGCTCGGCATAGAGGCCATAGGCGCATTTCTGCGGGCTGTTCTGACCCTGCGGCAGCGCGCCGGGCAGGCTCTCGGTCTCGAAATCATTGCCGAAGCCGGGCATATAGTTGAGCGCTTCGTTGGCCTTCACCTGTGCTTCGGCCTGTTTTCCTGCCTTGTCCAGCATCGTCGATCCTCCTCCTCTTGGGCGCCCTGCTTCGGCTTCGCGAAGCGACCTCAAAAGGTCCGGCGCAATCCCAAATACCGCGGCGACGACCGTTTCCCAGGGTGGACGCAGGCGTGGCCTTCGGCATATTAGTTGCAATCGTAACTATCGATTTTGTAACTATCAAGGATGCGCGATGGCCGCCGATGGCTTCGAACTCAATACCTTCCTGCCCTATCGCCTGAACCGCGCCGCCGAGTTCGTCGCGCTGCGCTTTGCCGCCCAGTACAAGGCGCGCTACCAGCTCACCCGCCCGGAATGGCGCACGCTCGCAGCCCTCGGCAGCACCGGTCGCGCAATGACCGCCACCGAAGTCGGCGCGCACTCGGCCATGCACAAGACGAAGGTCAGCCGCGCCGTCGCCTTGCTCGAAAAGCGCCGCTGGCTGACACGGCGCGAAGACGAGAACGACCGCCGCATCGAGCACCTGGAACTGACGAAGACGGGCATCCGGGCCTATGGCGAACTGACGGAACTTGCCGCCCGCTATCAGGCGGAACTCGACATGCTGATCGGTGCGGCCGGCATGCAGGCGCTCTCTATCGGCCTGGAAGCGGTAGAACGCGCCATCGGCAGGTTCGAACCTCCGCCCTCGGCCTGAGTTTCAGCCCTTCATCCGCTCCGGGATCGGCACGCCCTCGAAGCTCTTCAAGGTTTCGAGCACGATCGACGTCTTCACATGCTGCACGCTGTCATGCGGCAGAAGCACATCGTTGACGAAGCGCGACAGTCCCGCAAGATCGGGCGTCACCACCCGCATGTGGTAGTCCATCTCGCCGGTGAGCGCATAGGCCTCCAGCACCTCGGGCAGCCCTGAAATGAGCTTGCCGAAACGCTTGGCATTGTCGCGATTGTGGGTGGCGAGTGTGACAGAGATCACCACCATCAGATCGAGGCCGAGCTTCTGCCGGTCGATCTGTGCCTGGTAGCCGGTGATGTAGCCTTCCGCCTCAAGCCGGGTGCGCCGGCGCGAGCATTGCGACGGCGAAAGCGCGATGCGTTCCGACAATTCGTTGTTGGTCAGATGCCCGTCGCGCTGCAATTCGCTGAGGATCTTGAGATCGAACCCGTCAAGCTGCTCCATTCGTGCATCCTAATACGAAATTTTGCATGTTTCGTGCGCGATTTTGTCTAAACCGCGCAAGAATACAAGCATCATGCATGGGAATTGCGTCATACTCCAGCAAAGTTTGGAAGAATAAGAGGAGACTTCCGATGGGCCCCTTCCCGCATGACGCCCCGCCGGCAACGATTACCGCTGACAATCCCGCCGGCACGGACGGCTTTGAGTTCGTCGAATTCGCCCATCCGGAACCGGAAAAGCTGGCCGAGCTCTTTACGCGCATGGGCTACAGCCCGGTCGCCAAACACAGAAGCAAGAACATCACCGTCTGGCGCCAGGGCGACATCAACTACATCCTGAACGCCGAACCCGGTTCCCACGCCATGCGCTTCGTCGACGAGCACGGCCCCTGCGCCCCGTCGATGGCCTGGCGCGTCGTCGACGCCAAGCACGCCTTCGACCACGCAGTCTCGAAGGGCGCGATCCCGTATGAAGGCACGGACAAGTGTCTCGATGTCCCGGCGATCGTCGGCATCGGCGGTTCGCTGCTCTATTTCGTCGAGACCTACGGCGCCAAGGGCTCGGCCTACGAGGGCGAATTCGAGTGGACCGGCGAGCGCAACCCGAAGCCCGAGGGCGTCGGCTTCTATTATCTCGACCACCTGACCCACAACGTCTATCGCGGCAACATGGACAAGTGGTGGGCGTTCTACCGCGAACTGTTCAACTTCACCCAGATACACTTCTTCGACATCGACGGCCGCATCACCGGCCTCGTCAGCCGTGCGATCACCTCGCCCTGCGGCAAGATCCGTATTCCCTTGAACGAGTCCAAGGACGATACGAGCCAGATCGAGGAGTATCTGCGCAAGTACAAGGGCGAAGGCATCCAGCACATCGCCGTCGGCACCGAAGGCATCTACGATGCCACCGACAAGCTGTCGGACAACGGCCTGAAGTTCATGCCGGGCCCGCCGGAGACCTACTACGACATGTCTCACGACCGTGTGCACGGCCATGATGAGCCGATCGAGCGGATGAAGAAGCACGGCATCCTCATCGACGGCGAAGGTGTGGTGAACGGCGGCATGACCAAGATCCTCTTGCAGATCTTCTCGAAAACCGTGATCGGCCCGATCTTCTTCGAGTTCATCCAGCGCAAGGGCGACGAGGGTTTCGGCGAGGGCAACTTCCGCGCCCTGTTCGAATCGATCGAAGCCGACCAGATCCGTCGCGGCGAACTGGGACCGCAGGCCGCCGAATAATCCGGGCGCGCGTCGACCGACACGCCTGGACCAGATGCAAAGCCCCTCGCCTCAAGCGAGGGGCTTTTTTTGCTGGCGGGGACACTGGATCCAGCCAGGGGATCCAAACATCCGTCGCGTGTGCCGGCCTGGTCTTTGCGGCCGGCAGTCTTAAAGCATGTCGTTATCGCAAAACCGCTACGCACTTTCGCGCGACATTCAGTTCGTCGTGGCATCGGTTGCGACGCGCCAGTTCGGTCGGCCGAGGTCATGCGGCCAATCGATAACGTCGCGATCGTTGAAGTAGACGACTTCGACCAGGTTCGGGAACTGCGGATCCGGTTGGGTCGCCGTATTCATCCAGGGCTGCATGTAGGTCGGACTGCCCTCCCATCCGAGCTCGGCCACCCAGATCGGCTTGTTGTATTTGGAGACCAGGTCGTAGCCGGGCTTCAAAGCTTCGGCGAAGGTTTTCGGCGCGCCGTATTCGATCTTGTCGAACGGCTCGAGCCCGAAGACCGAGAGGCCGACGAGATCGACGTAGTCATCGCCCGGATAATAGTCGACGAGGTTCGGCAGCCCCTTGGGCGACCACATGATCTGCGCCTTTGGCGCCTTCGCCCGCACGATGTCCATCGCGTGCCGGTAGGCCTTGATCCAGTCCTGAGGCTCCCAGCCGGCCCAGGAGAAGCGCCCGGAGGTATCTTCCATTTCCTGGCCCCAACGCACGATGACCGGGCTCTTCAGCTCGGCGATCGTGTTGGCGATCGCTTCCATGTTGGCGTCATACTCGCCTCTGAGCATGCGGTCGCGCAGCTGCGTCGGCGTCAGTTTCCAGTCGAGCGACCAAGACCAGGGCTCGATGGTGATCAGCAGGTTGCGGTTGCGCTGGAGCGCGTACTCGTCGGCGGCCTGCAGGGAGGCGAGGTCCACGTCTTCCCAGGGCAGGAACAGGGCCTCGGTCGAGACATCGTTCTGTGCGCCGAAATCACCGTGGGGGTCATAGGCGCCGAATTTCGTTCCGCCCGGGTGAATGACCGGACGTTTATCGCTCATCGTCTGTTCTGCACTGGTCGCAGGATTGGCTTGTTCCTGCGCCAACGCGGATACCAAGCTTGCACTGAGATCCAGCTGGAGAGCCAGAGCCGTGCATAGCGCGAATGCCAATTTGCGTTTCATTTCATCCTCCTGCGGCAGAACGTCTATTTCTTGGCCAGGAACTGTTCCTTCAGCCGGAGTGCCTTGGCCGTAATGTTGTCGTGGGCGACGAAGCGCTTGTACTCGTCACCGGCGCGGGGCTTGGCATGGCTGAAGACGTACCACTTCCCATTGGGGACCTTGCGTTGATAGACCGTGTCGCCGATCCGGGCGTGACCGAAGCAGCTGCGGGCGTTGCCGGCATTGGCCGACGTCGTCCAGGTGGCCTGCATGCACATCATGCCGAGGTCGCTGACGTACCAGTTGCCTTCGGCAAAGGAGCGATCGCCCTTGCCCTTGTCGACGAACGCGACGAGCTTGCGCCCATGGGCTTCGAACCGGGCACCGCCCGTCGACCATTCCCAGGTCTTGTTGCGGTAGAGCGAATAGACCTCATAGGCGCTGAGCGGCGTCGGCTTGACTTCCATCTTCGCCTTGACCGGCTCGGCGCCGAAATAGACCGCGGCCGCTGCCAAAGGCACCAGCAGCGGAAGAGCTACAACTTTCAACGACCCTTTCATTACACTTCTCCTCGCATTGGAGACCACACACACTCGACTGCTTGCCGTCGTCATGACGGCACATGAAACCGACCGACCTTCCTGGTCGTTATCGTTTCCCTGTTCCTTGGTTGGCTGACATTCGATGCACTGATTTCGCCGCGCGCGGGCCCGTCGGAGGGCTGTGAAAACCCTCTCCATTTCAGGCGGAAGCGAACGGTTTTGAGATTGGTGCCGCTGCCGGCACCGGCGACCGTGTATCTCGTTTCGGTGAAGCTCACGAATTGCAGGCCGTGCGACAATGCCTGCGTTGCCTCGGCCCCGTGGCGCACGGCCGATTGGGCAGAGAGCACCGAGACCAGCACCAGGCACCCGGCCGTCGCCGCGGTCATCGTCGAGCGCGGGATCAGGCCCAGCCGGTTTTCACGTGCGTGGCAAATGAGGATTACCGCCACCAGCCCTGCATAGATCAGCGCGTTGATGCCGGCAAAGACGTAAAACCCGCGTGCGGTGCCGGCATCGGAGATGCCCCAGGCGACCAGTGCCGACGCCAAGGCGAGCACGAGATAGGGCATCAGCACCCGCAGCGGCAAGGGCGCAGCGGCACCGCCGCCCTTCGGCGTGATGCGGAAGTCGACGAAGTTGCCGGTCAGGTGATCGCGCACTGCCGCAAGGCAACCGAGAAGCGACCAGGGCCAGCGCGCAAACAGGAACAGCGTGCCTTCCCAACTCAGGACGCGCGCATCATAGGGCCGGAACGTGCCCGTCGAGCGCCAGAAATAGGCAAGCGCGATCAAGACCAGCGAGAGCGGCACAAAGTGCAGCAGGAAGTCCGGATAGGTGACGGCGACGAAGGTTCGCCCGGCCGCGAGCGCCGCAATCGGCATCAGGAACATCAGCGCCATGAAGCACGAAAACAGCGGATACCAGAGCTGCGAGAACAGGAACTGGAACTTCAGCCGCGGCGACAGCTTCGGCACGTAGACCGGCGAGTATTTCAGCAGGATAGTGACGAGGCTTCGCGACCATTGAAACTCCTGGACCACCAGATCGGCGAAGTTGGCCGGTCCGTCGCCATGGGCGATCGCGTTCAGCGCATGCACGCCGCGCCAGCCATGGGCATTCATGATCAGCGTCGTCGAATGGTCTTCGGCAAGTTCGGGACCCAGTCCACCGATCTGCTTCAGCGCCTTGGTCCGCACGGCATAGTGCGAGCCGATGCACAACGGCGCCCAACCGTTGTTGTAGCCGGCCTGCAGCGAGCCGTGCATGCTGGCTTCCGCATGGAGCCGCCCGCGCGCCGCCCAGCTGGCGGCAGCGTTGGCGTCGCAAATGCTGGGCGCCGAGACATAGCCGACCGACGGGTCGTTGAACGGACGCAGCACCTCGACGAGATAGGTCGTTTCCGGCACATGGTCGGCGTCGAACTGGGCGACGAAATCATAGCGCTCGTAGCCATAGTGATCGTAGAAATAGGCGAGGTTTCCCTCCTTGCACCGGGTCCGGCGCGGCCAGGAGGAGCGGTGGTAGTCCGCGACACCCTTTCGCGTCGAGATCATCACCCCGCGCGCCGCGCACCAGGCAATCGTATCCGGCGACGGATCTTCGTCGGCGAGCCACACGTCGAATTCGCAGCCGGTCTGATCGAGCATGGCGAGCAGCGTCTTGCGCACCACGGAAAAGGGTTCCGAAGGCGCCTTGGTCACCACCATCGCGACCCGCCCGTGCGGCACCGGGCCGGCGCTTGCCGCCATCACCTTCGCGCCGGAAAAGATCACGATGAAATAGACCGGCAGCAGGGTGATCCACCCGACGACGACCGTGATCAGCACATAGGACGGCCAGTCGACGACGTGGGCGGGATCAAGCCACCACTGCCAGAAATACAGGAGGGCGCCAAACCATGCGGCAATGCCGAGGACATGGAGCAGTTGCAGCCGGCCCGAAAACAGGGCAGTCGGCGCGAAAGCCGCCTTCCTGCTCTTATCGATGGCGATGGTCTCATTTGGTTTCGCAGTTGCCGGCGACCAGCTCATGAGCGCACCTCCAGGCCGAAGCTCGGCGCGGCGGTGGCGATGATCGTGTCGATGTCCGAGAGCTGTGGGCTGAAGCCCAGCCTCTGGCGCGCCCAGTTCGTGTCGGCATAGAGAACCGGCGGGTCTCCGGGCCGGCGCGGCAGCATCTGCACCGGCACCGGCCGCCCGGTCACCCGGTCGATGGCCGACAGCACCTGCCGGATCGACGTACCGTGGCCAGAACCGAGATTGGCGTGCAGCACCTCGCCGCCGTCGCGCAGGTAGTTCACGGACGCCACATGCGCATCGGCAAGGTCGGTCACGTGGATATAGTCGCGGATGCAGGTGCCATCCGGTGTCGCATAGTCGTCGCCGAAGACGTCGAGCCTGTCGATGCGGCCGGCCGCCGCCATCAGCGCACGGGGAATGAGATGCGTTTCCGGATCGTGCTTTTCGGTCAGCTGCCCTTCCGGATCGGCGCCTGCCGCATTGAAGTAGCGCAGCGCCACCGAGCGGATGCCGTAGGCGCGGGCATAGTCGCCAAGCATCAGTTCTATCATCAGCTTGGTGCGGCCATAGGGATTGATCGGCAGCTGAACCATGTCCTCGGTAATCGGTAGCTGCGGCGGGATGCCATAGGTGGCGCAGGAGCTGGAAAAGACGATACGTCCCAGTCCGGTCGCCCGGCAGGCTTCCAGAAGCGCGATGCTGCCCGCGACATTGTTGGTGTAATATTTTCCGGGATCCTCGACCGATTCCCCGACATAGGCGGACGCGGCAAAATGAATGAGGCATTCGGGCGCATGGGTCCGGATTGCCGCCGCCAGCCGTTCCTTGTCCTCGATCGCTCCCTCAACGAGGGGGCCCCATTTCACGTTGGCCCGATGCCCCGTCGACAGATTATCGTAGACGACGGGCACGATACCCTGCTCAGCCAGGCGCTTGCAGGTGTGGCTGCCTATGAAGCCGGCTCCGCCGGTGACCAGTGCGACGCGAGACATGTCATACCGCCTCTCCGGCCACTGCGCGGTCGGCCGCACTGAGGCGCTCGTCGAAATGGGCGATCGTGCGCTCGAGGCCTTCGCGCAGCATCACCTTCGGTTCCCATGCGAGCTCGCCACGCGCCTGCGTGATATCGGGCCGTCGCTGGCGGGGATCGTCGGTGGCTGCTGCCAGATGCACGATGCGCGAGCGCGAGCCCGTCATCGAAATCACCATCTGCGCGAGCTCGAGAACCGTGAACTCTCCGGGATTGCCGAGATTGATCGGCCCGGTGCACGGGTCGGCCGAGACAGAAAGGCGGAGGAAGCCGTCGATCAGGTCGTCGACATAGCAGAAGGACCGGGTCTGGTACCCGTCGCCATAGATCGTGAGATCGTTGCCGCGGAGAGCCTGGACGACAAAGTTGGATATAACCCGCCCGTCGTCGGGGCGCATGCGCGGACCATAGGTGTTGAAGATACGTGCGACCTTGATCTTCACGCCGTGGGTCCGGTGGTAATCGAAGAACAGCGTCTCGGCCGACCGTTTGCCTTCGTCATAGCAGGCCCGCGGACCGATCGTGTTGACGTTGCCGAAATAGGTTTCCCGCTGCGGACTGGTCAGCGGATCACCATAGATTTCCGACGTCGAGGACTGGATGACCGTGGCACCGGTGGCCTTGGCGTTTTCGAGCGCGTGCAGCGCGCCGAGGACGTTCGTCATCAGGGTTCCGACCGGGTCGGCCTGATAGTCCGGAGGGGATGCTGGAGAGGCAAAATTGAAGATGACATCCGCATCGATCAGGTAAGGCTTTCGAACGTCGTGATCGATGATGTGGAGATGGGGGTCCTGCGCCAGATGAGAGAGATTTTCGCGCCGGCCGGTCGAAAAGTTGTCAAGACAGATGACCGTATGCCCCAGGGAAAGAAGTCTTTCGCAAATATGAGATCCAAGAAAACCGCTTCCACCCGTTACTAGTATTCTCTTCGGTATTCCTGCGATCTTCTTAAGAAATTCCCGCTGTCCGACCACGGACAGCGGTCCCTTGACGACCTTTCGCATGCGCACCTCCAATTATTAAGCTCACCATTTTCTTTGGTGATTTGGAGACGGGATGCGAGCGCAATAAATAATAAAAATATTCTCTTTATTACAATGACACGCACAACCCGACAAAAAATAAACTATTCAATTGCAATCAATATTTTTCAGTTTTTCAATTTCAATATTAGCTAATTATCAAATAAGGAGCATTCAGTCAATATGTATGGAATTTATTTCCAGTAAATAATCCAAAATTACAACAAACTTCTATTGACATAATCACATGTGATTACTTTCCGGCCAATCCAGCTCAAAAGTAACGAAATATTTACCAGCATGTTCTAAGGTAAATTACGGTTTTATCTTCGGGGTTTCGCATACCTGTCGCGGAGACATACTGCGGCCGAACCGCCCGGCCATTCGCCGGGCAGGTTCCAAAGCAGCATTTTATTTCGAGAGCAGCCCCAGGAGAGTTCACCTGGGACCGAGGGGGAACCTGGCATGTCTTCGATGACATCCAGGCCTTCAAGCGGACAAACGCCCGCCTTGCGTCGCGCCTAGTTCTTCCAACGCGACAGGATGACGTCGCCGTTGCGCTCCGTCGCCGCATCGTTGGTGAAGTAGCGAGACGCAGCTTCCGTACGGTTGCGAACGTTCATCTTCTTGTAGATGTTGCGGACGTGAACCTTGACGGTGTTTTCCGACAGCCCGAGCCGGTCCGCGATGATCTTGTTCTGCGTACCCTTGCAGATCAGATCGAGGATCTGGACCTCGCGTGTCGTCAGGCCGTCCGGGCCGGCATCGCGCTTGCGCCGCCCCGTTCCCGAGACGACCGTCTGGCCCGAGGCTTCCCCGCGCCGGCCGTAAAGGTTGTTTGCCGCGAAAGGCTCGGGAGAAAGCCGCCGCAGCAAAGCCGCCGGGAAATGTTCGCCGCCCTTCATCAGTAAATCGATGGCGGCAAGGCAGACGTCGAGATTGAGGTTCAACGGCAGGACGCCATGGATGAGGCGCTCTTCGACGAAGCCGGCAATCGAAGGATCGAGTTCCTCGGCATTCTCCACCACCAGGCCGATCGATGCCCGCGGGTGGAACTCGTGAATGGTCCGCAAGATAGCCGGAAAGGACTTGGGAGGCATCCGGTACAGCATGATCAGCGTGACATCGACGAGATTGCCGTCGAGCAGATTGTCGGGATCGGAGAAGCTGACGATATCGTGCCCTTGAAACCTGGACCCGACGGCCTGCATCAGGCATTCGGCGAACAGATCGATCTTGGCGAGCATTACGATTTTTTTCTTTTCTGACAAAGCCTTGTTGTTATCTTCAAAATCACCCACTTTGGAGCTTCCAGGATACATTACGCCCTCCTAGGATTTTTCCATTTATTTTTATGGGTGCCGCGGTCTGGCCGTCGGCACGCCCCACTTTCAAAAAATTTATTCGGAACCACTTATGCGTCACGTTTTTTCCTGCGCGATAAAATTCGCGATAGCTAATGTAACGTAAAGATCTCCGCAACGAAACAGCCCAAAAGGATTAGAGAAGCGCCGGAAAGGCACTTAAATCGTTATAAATCGAACCATCTTTGGGTTATATTGTAAACGTTCTGTTTACCAAGGCGCGGAACGTCCTCAAAAACAAGGCTCCAGGATACCTCCGCAAGAGCCGATGTCCTATGCATTTCTGCCAAGGCGCGGCCGGCGGCACGCAATAATAGGATTAGTTAAGCAGGCCCGCACGGCCGTTCTTAATCCCCTCTTCCGCTCCGAAATACGCAGGAATACTTATTCCGGACTAGGACGCCCTTACTTTACTATCGGCGATCGCCCGCATCCCGGCGCAAACGGCCTAGAGTGCCGGGGCACCGCGCGATGGATGCCTCTGAAAAAGCTTGGGATTTCATCGCAGCGCCAAGGGTTTGCCACCGATGGTTAGACGGGAAAGTGTCAGTAATTACAAACCACTAACTAGAATTGGTATCTTCCGCGTCGCGCCGTTTGGAGTCAAATTGGACTTTCGTTCCGGAAGATCAAACGGGTCCGGCCGAGCGCCACCAGGCGCTTGCAGCCAATAAGAAACCTGCCCTTCGGACAGTTGCGTCCGCGTTCCATCGAGTAAGCGTAAAGCAAGTCGACATATAGCTCGGACCCAATCCGGGCGGACATTATATAAAAAAGTAAAAACTAAAATAAATTTAACAAAAAAGCGAAAATCTCTAAATCAAGATATTACGCGTCTCTCCAAAAGGAGCCAACACCGGATAAATACCGTAAGAGTTAAGGGTATTTGGTGTTGGCTTCCCTTTGTCCCGAAATCCGCCCGGCGGCGTGAAACACGCCTGCACGCAACGCAGCAATCGGGTGGTAAACAGCGACGCCGCAATGCGGCGTCGCGTTGCAATCACTTCTTGCTCAGCGCCTGCGTCAGCTGATCGACAATATCCTGCTGCGACTTCAGGCCCGATGCCGTGAGGTAAAGCTTGGCGGAGTCGAGATAAACGACGTGTCCGTCCTTCCAGGCTTTCGTCTGCCGCACGAGTTCGTTGTCGAGCAGGGCCGCTGCCGGCTGTGCCTGCTGGCCGATGGCTGCATCGCGATCGACGACGAAGATCCAGTCGGGGTTGGTTTCGAGAATATATTCGTAGGAAACCGCCTGGCCGTGGGTCGCGACCTGCAGCTCGGGATCGGCCGGCTTGATCCCGAAGACGTCATGCAACGCGCCGAAGCGCGATCCCTTGCCATAGGCGCTGATCTTTCCGCCGGTCGTCAGCAGGATGAGACCCGTTCCACGTTCCGCAGCAAGGCCACGCAGCGCCTCGATCGAGGAATCGAGCTTGGCGATGCTTGCCTTGATCTCGGCTTCCTTGCCGAAGATCTCGCCGAGGATCTCTGCATTCTTCTTGACGCTGCCGATCAGATCCTTGTCGTCCGAGGTCAGGTCGATCGTCGGTGCCAGTTTGGCGACTTCAGCATATTTCGCCTGCGACCGCCCGCCGACGATGACGAGGTTGGGCTCCGCCGCATTGATCGCCTCGAAGTCGGGTTCAAACAGCGTGCCGATCTTCGCATAGGTGTCGGCCTTGTACTTTTCGAGCGACGGCGGGACGGCCGATCCGGGGACGCCGGCGACGGCGACGCCGAGCATATCCAGCGTTTCCAACATGCCGAAATCATAGACCAGCACGGTCTTCGGGTTTTTCTCCACCTCGGTGACGCCGCTGCTGTGTTCGATCTTCAGTGTTTCGGCCATCGCCACCGATGCGCCGCCAGCCGTCATCACGGCCGCGACGAGCAGGCTGCGCAAACCATTAGAGAAGGGAGATATATTCATGACTATTTACCTCATGTTTTCTCCTCCTCCCTAGCGCGATTTTACGGGGAGGGCAATGCGCGCATTGCGCGTCATTCTCGCCTCACAAAACTTGACGAAGCCGATCATATATATGACTAAGGCGAGCCTTCGATCGAGCACCTCCTCGCGGCCGCAAGCCTCAGGGGTTTCGTTGCGGCGGTCGATGGAAAAATGCAGCCACGGATACGAGAGCGGTGATCAGAACGAAAAGCAGCTGGAGCGTGACGCAGCCATGAGGCCGGTCCTGTTCGCCATCCCGGTCGTCCTGCTGCTTGCCGCCGTCAGCGTCTTTACCGGTGTCGGCAGTCTTGCGGCCAGCGACGACGGCCGCGGCTGGCTTCTGGTCGTCGAAAGCCGCCTGCCACGCACACTGGCGCTGATGCTCGCAGGCGCCGGCCTCGCCGTGTCCGGCACGATCATGCAGATGCTGGCGCGCAACCGCTTCGTCGAGCCGTCGACCGCCGGCACTGCCGAATCCGCCGCCCTCGGAATGCTTCTGGCCATGCTGATCGCCCCGGGCCTGCCGGTGGCGGGCAAGATGGCCTTCGCCACCCTGACCGCGCTTGCCGGAACCGCCCTGTTCCTGCAGATCCTGCGCCGCGTTCCGCTGCGCTCGGCGCTGATGGTGCCGCTGATCGGCCTCATGCTCGGCGGCGTCGTCAACGCCGTTACCACCTTCATCGCCTATCGCTACGACCTGATGCAGTCGATGGGCGCCTGGATGTCAGGCGATTTCTCGGTCGTCCTTCGCGGACGCTACGAGCTGCTGTGGATCGGTTTCGCGCTGACGCTGGTCGCCTACGCGACCGCCGCGCGCTTCACCGTCATTGGCATGGGCGAGGCGATCGCCCGCAATGTCGGGCTCGACTACGACAAGGTGGTCACCCTCGGGCTTGCCATCGTCTCCATGGTCACGGCGACTGTCGTTGCGACCGTCGGCATGATCCCGTTCCTCGGCCTCGTCGTTCCCAACATCGTCAGCCTGACCCTTGGCGACAATCTGAGGCGCACGTTGCCGGTGATCGCCATCGCCGGCGCCGGGCTGGTGCTCGCCTGCGACATCGTCGGGCGGATGGTGATTGCGCCCTATGAGGTCCCTGTCGGCACGGTCATGGGCGTGATCGGCAGCCTCGTCTTCCTTCATCTCCTGCTATCGAGGCGGTCCCATGCAGGCTGATGCCAAGCGGCTCTCTCCGTCGACCGTCCTTGTTGCGTCCGCCGCGCTCGCGCTGTTGTCGATGATCGCCTTCATGACCATCGGCGCCAAGGGAAGCTGGAGCTTCATACTCTCCTTCCGCGGCACGAAGCTGCTCGGCATGGTGCTGGTCGCCTACGCGATCGCCGTCTCGACGGTGCTGTTCCAGACGATTTCCGGCAACCGCGTCCTGACGCCGTCGATCATCGGTTTCGACGCCATGTACACGCTGCTGCAGACGGTCATGGTGTTCTTCCTCGGTGCCGCCGGCGCGGCAAGCATCAACCCGCAGATGCAGTTCACGCTCGAAACGACCGTAATGGTCGGCCTGTCGCTTCTTCTCTTCCGCGCCCTCTTTTCCGGCGGCAGCCGCAGCCTGCATCTCCTGATGCTGGTCGGCGTCATTCTCGGCGGCCTGTTCCGCAGCCTCTCCTCCTTCCTGCAGCGCATTCTCGACCCCAACGATTTCATCGTGCTGCAGGACAGGCTGTTTGCAAGCTTCAACAGTATCGATGCCAACCTGCTCGGTATTGCCGCCGCTGCCACCCTCGGCGTGACCTTCGTCCTGTGGCGGCTGTCGCCCACCTTCGATGTGCTCTCGCTGGGGCGCGAGGCGGCGATCGGGCTCGGCGTCGACCATCAGCGTGTCGTGACGCTTCTCCTGATGCTGATCGCCGTTCTGGTGTCGGTCTCCACCGCGCTCGTCGGGCCGGTGACCTTTTTCGGCCTGCTCGTCGCAAGTCTCGCCTGGCAGTTGACGCCCACCGCCAGCCACCGCTTCGTGCTGCCTGTCGCCGTCTTTATCGCGATCGCGACCCTCGTCGGCGGCCAGGTCGTCCTGGAGCGGCTGTTTTCCTTCAACACGGCGCTCAGCATCGTCATCGAATTCTTCGGTGGCCTAGTCTTCATCTTCCTGCTCGTCCGAGGCTCCGCGCGATGATCGAGATCCAAGAGGTAACGAAATCCTATGGCGGCACCGCGGTCGTCGACCGGGTGTCGCTGACCCTGCCCACGGGCGGCCTGACCTCGATCATCGGCCCCAACGGCGCCGGCAAGTCGACGCTTTTGTCGATCGTCAGCCGGCTGATGCCGATGGATACGGGCAAGGTGCTGGTCGATGGCCTCGACGTCAGCCGCGCTGCCGGCGACGTGCTTGCCCGACGGCTGTCGATCATGCGCCAGGACAACCACATCACCGCGCGCCTCAGCGTGCGCGACCTCGTCGCCTTCGGACGCTATCCCTATTCCAAGGGACGGGTGACGGCAGCCGATGCGGAACACATCGATCGCTCGATCGCCTATCTCGGGCTCGAACCCTACCAGAACCGCTTTCTCGACGAACTCTCGGGCGGCCAGCGCCAGCGCGCCTTCATCGCCATGGTGCTGTGCCAGGACACCGATTACATGCTGTTCGACGAGCCGCTCAACAATCTCGACATCAAGCATGCGGTCGAGACGATGAAGCTGTTGCGACGCCTCGCCGACGATTTCGCCAAGACGGTGGTGGTCGTGCTGCACGACATCAATTTCGCCTCCGCCTATTCCGACCGGATCGTCGCCATGCAGGGCGGCCGCCTCGCCTTCGAGGGCCCGCCGCAAGACATGATCGTGCCCTCGCGGCTGCAGGCGATCTTCGATGTCGACTGCCGCGTCCACGCCGTCGGCGACACGCGCCTCGTCAACTATTTCGACTAGACCCCGGAAACCACCGCTGAGCCCGAATGCGCGAAGCGCGCCGCACGGAGATCCATGCAGCGCGCTTCGACAATGCTTATGCCGAGATGAGGCGGTGCGCTACCCCGCCGCGCCGGATGCGCCCTCCTTGCCGATCCGGGCCGCATCCGCCGCATGGTCCTCGTCCGTCACCGAGGAGAAGCGCTTCAGCCAGCGGCCCATCTTGGTGTTGATGTCGTCCATCACGGTGAACATGACAGGCACGAAGACGAGGCTCAGCATCGTCGAGGTGATCAGGCCGCCGATCACCGCAACCGCCATCGGCGCGCGGAAGGCGGCACCGGCGCCGACGCCGATGACTGCCGGAACCATGCCCGCCACCATGGCGATCGTCGTCATGATGATCGGCCGCGCGCGGGTGACGCCCGCCGTCAGCAGCGCCGTACGCCGGTCCGCACCCTCGTTGCGGCACTCGATCGCATAGTCGACCAGCAGGATCGAGTTCTTGCAGACGATACCCATCAGCATCAGGATGCCGATCATCGACGAAAGGTCGAGTGCCGCGCCGAACAGGATCAGGGCCAGCGCGGCGCCGCCGATCGACAACGGCAGAGCCACGAGGATGGTCACCGGCTGCAGGAAATCCTTGAAGAGCAGGATCAGAACCGCCACGACCATCAGGATGCCGGCAAGCAACGCCAGGGCGAAGTTGCGAAACATCTCCGACATGTATTCCGCATCGCCATAATTGGCCTGCGACACGCCCGCCGGCAGTTCCTTCATGGCCGGCAAGGCCGAAATCGCCTCGAAGGCCGTGCCGAGCGTCATGCCGTTGAGGTTGGCTTCGACGGAGATCAGCCGCTTGCGATCGAGACGCTCGACGCTGCTTTCCTCGGCGCCGAAGGAGACGTCGGCGACCGAAGTCAACGGCACCAGGGCGCCCGCATTCGTGCCCACCCGCAGATTGCGCAGGGTGTCGAAATCGCCGCGCGCCGACCGGTCGAGCATCACCCGGATCGGCACCTGGCGGTTGCCGAGGTTGAAGCGCGCGGAGTTGCTCTCGCTGTCGCCCATCGTCGCGATGCGGGCGACGGTGCCGATCGACGTCACCGACACGCCGAGCCTTGCCGCCTCGTCGAAGCGCGGCTTGACCAGAAGCTCGGGCGAAAGCAACGGCTCGGTCGACCGCACGCTGACAAGCCCCGGAAGCGCACGCATCTCGCTTTCCAGGCGCCGCACCGACGCCATCAACGTTTCCGGATCGTCGCCCGTCAGGTAGATGGAGAGGTCCTTCGCGCCCTCGGTCGAGGAGAACGTCGCCTGGATGTCGGGCGTCTCCGCCAGCAAGGGCCGCAACGACAGCTCGAAGGACTTGCGGTCGAGTTCACGCTCCTTGCGCGGCTTGAGCTTGATGCGCAGCGATACCTCGTTGAGACTGTCGGTCGTCGCCAGGACGTTCTCGACTTCCTTGCGCTCCTTGAGCTTGGCCACGAGATCGTCGGAAATGCGCGCCGTTTCCTGGAGCCGCGTACCGGGCGGCAGGGTGATCTTGAGCTGCGAGACGTTGCTGTCGCTCGTCGGCATGAAACCCGTCGGCAGCATGGTCAGAAGCGCGATCGAGCCGACGAAGATCAAAGCGACCATCGAGAGCGCGGTCTTGCGGTGATCGAGGGTCCAGCCGAGCATGCTGCGATAGGCGTCGGCGATGCGCGACGGCTTGACGGCATGGCCGTGACCAGGCTTCGGCCGCAGCAGATAGGCCGCCATCAGCGGCGTCAGCAGGCGGGCGACCAGCAGCGAGAACAGAACGGCGATTGCCACGGTCAGGCCGAACTGCTTGAAATACTGCCCGACCGCGCCACCGATGAAGCTGACCGGCGCAAAGACGGCGACGATCGTCAGCGTCGTTGCGACGATCGCAAGGCCGATCGCGTCGGCCGCGTCGATCGCCGCGATGAACGGGCGCTTGCCCATGTCGACATGCCGCTCGATGTTCTCGATCTCGACGATCGCGTCATCGACGAGAATGCCGATGACCAGCGTCAGGGCGAGAAGGCTGATGCCGTTGAGCGTGAAGCCGAGCAGGTCCATCACCGCAAAGGTCGGCAGGATCGAGAGCGGCATGGCAAGCGCCGAGATCAGCGTCGCCCGCCAGTTGCGCAGGAACACGAAGACGACGACGATGGTCAAAAGCGCGCCTTCGATCAGCGCCGTCACGGCTGCATCGTAGCTTTCCTGCGTATATTCGACGAGCGAGATCAGCTCGGTCATCTCGACGCCGGGGGTGCGCGCCTGGATCTCCTTCAGCCGCTCGATGACGCGCTCGGCAACGACCGTGTCGCTCGCGCCCTTGCTACGCGAAACCGAGAAGCTGACGATCGGTTCGCCATCGAAATGGGCAAAGCTGCGCGGCTCGGACGAGGTGTCCTCGATCGTCGCAATGTCGGAGAGCTGCAGCCAGCGGCCGCCTGCAAGCGGGATCGAAAGCTGCCGGAGCTCGTCCACCGAGCCGGCACTGCCGACGGTGCGGATCGACTGCTCGCGCCCGCCGATTTCACCGCGGCCGCTCGGGATGTTGATGTTGATTTCGCGGAGTGCCGTGTTCACTTGGTCGGCCGTCACGCCAAGCGCCAGCAACCGCTCGGGATTGAGCGAAACCCGCACTTCGCGGCTGACGCCGCCGAGGCGCTGCACCTTCTGCACACCGGGCAGCGTCAGCAATTCGCTGGTGATCGTGTCATCGACGAACCAGGAGAGCTCCACTTCCGACATGTGCGGCGCCCGCACGGCGTAATAGACGATGGCGCTGCCGTCGACGTCGAGGCGCGAGACGATCGGCTCCTGAATGGATTGCGGCAGGTCGGCGCGGATCTGCGCCACGGCCTCGCGCACGTCGTTTGCCGCCCGGTCCGGATCGGTGCCGATCTTGAATTCGACCGTGGTCGTGGAGACGCCGTCGGTAATGGTCGAGCGGATGTGACTGACCCCGACGAGGCCGGAGGCGACCCCTTCGACGCGACGCGTCACCTGCGTTTCCATTTCGCCGGGCTGCGCGCTCGGCTGCGTGATCGTCACCGTCACGATGGGGAAGGATACGCTCGGATTGGCGTTGACCGGCAGCCGCAGAAACGAGGCGATCCCGATCAGTGTCAGCACGACGAAGAGAACGATCGTCGGAACGGGCTTTCGGATCGCCCAGGCGGAAATGTTGCTCGTCATTGCTGGTCGCCCGTCTGCGTCGGCTGGACGTCTTTCGTTGCGACCGCTTCGCCTTCGCGCAGCGACGCCCCAGATTTAAGGACGACCCGTTCGCCGGTCGAAAGGCCCGAGGTGATCTCCACCTTGCCACCCTGGCGCATGCCCGCCTTGACCGGCTTGCGCACGATCTGGCCGCCATCGACGACGAAGACCGAGACGGCGCCATCCGGCGCACCGAACAGCAGGGCGGAATCGTCGACCATGATCGCCTTGCGCTCGGCCACGACAATCTCCGCCCGGCCGAACGTGCCCGCGAAAGGCGGGCGCTCGGTCGACAGCGTGACCTGCGCGGTGCCGAGCCTGGTCTCGCGGTCGATCTTCGGGTTGATCACCCGCACGTGCCCCTCGATCCAGTCGTGGCGCCCCGAAAGCTTGACCTTCACCGTCTGGCCAACCGCCAGCAACGGCAGCTCGGTTTCCGGCACTTCGGCCGCAAACTCGATTTCGCCGCCGCGAATGAGCTTGAGCAGCGGCTCCGAGCCCGCAAGCGCGCCGGCGCGCGCCAGCCGCTCCGACACGATCCCGTCGGCGGGCGCCACGATCACAGCACGATCGAGCTTCCGGCGCGCCTCGGCCTCGAGCGCTTCCGCCTGGTCGTAATCGGCTCGCGCCACTTGGACGGCCTGCTCGGCAAGGGCGAGCGCCGAGACGCGCTCTTCGAGAATGGTGGCGGCCTGAAGGTGGCTCAACTGCCGGGCGCGGGCGAGTTTCCTCTGTTCCTGCGTGACCGTCTCTTCTTCCCGCGCCATCGCGGCGCCGGCGCGCGCGACCCGGCCCTTGGCCTCGCGCAGCAGGTTCTCCAGCATGTCGGTTTCCAGCCGGGCGAGCACCTGGCCTGCAGCGACCCGATCGCCGATCTCGACCTCGACACTGGCAATGCGCTGGTCGGTCAGAGTGGTGCCGACGGCAATCTCCTCGCGGGCGACGAAGATGCCGGCAAAGGAGCGTGTCCACTGCTGCGGGCGGCTGTCGGCAACGAGTGTCGTGACCGTACGGGTGGCAGACGGGGCGGGAACGGAGGCTGCGGCCTCCCCCGAGGCGCGCGCCGGACCAGCAGCCGCCGCAATCACGAGCAACGCTGCGAGAGCGACGTTCAACTCAACTGTACGTCTCATTTCATTGGCTTTCCATTGGCGGGGCCGGCGGCGCGATTGCGCCTGCAGTACCGGATCCCGGGTCGGGCAAAAGGCGTCGATAATTTATTAGATCATTCAATCTAATAATTGAATTCATCAAACGCGACAATTGTAAGGCAGATCACATACGAGCATTGCGGGAAGATGGCGGAGATCGTGCAAGCGCCCGGCCTTGACACCGATCGACTGCCCACCGAAATTAGAGCGCCTGATCTAATAATTGAACGGCATGCAAGGAGACCGGCGATGCGCAAGATCGACCCCGAAAAACATGCGGCCAGGCGTCGGCTGATTCTCGATGCGGCAATCGCCTGCTTTTCGCGCAAGGGTTTTCACGGCACGTCGACGGCCGAGATCTGCGCCGAGGCAGGCATGAGCCCGGGAAATCTTTTCCATTATTTTCCGACCAAGCACACCATCATCGCGGCGATCGTGGAAGAAGAACGTCAAGAAACGGCGGAGATTTTCCGAAAGCTGGGTGAAGAGGAGGACCTGTTCGCCGCATTGCTGGGCTTCATGGATAGCGTTCTCGAACTGGCGGGCGATCCTGCCTATTCGAGCCTCGCGCTCGAAATCGCCGCCGAAGCGATGCGTGACGAGCGCATCGGGACGCTCGCAACGACAAACGACGCGGAACTCCAGTCGGCGCTCGTGGCGCTCCTGCGCAAGGCCGCCAGCCGAAACCAGATCGACAGGAGCCTCGACGCCGAGGGCGCTGCCCGCTGGATCGCCGCGATCATCGACGGCATCTTCAGCAGGGTCGCGGTCGATCCCGGCTTCAAGCCGAAGGAGGAAAGCGCGTTGCTACGCCGCCTGCTGAGCCGTTTTCTGCGCGCGCAAGACTGAGCGCGTGAAAAATGCGAGACCGCGGCAGCCCTTCGGCACGCCGCGGTCTCTTGTTTCCGGCTGGCCTCGGCTTGAAGCCGAGGCCGTTCGTCGAAGTTTTCTCAGGAATGCTTCTGGATGACGCCGTAGACGATGTTGCGGTTGGCACCGAAGAAGACGCGTCCATCGATCGCGGATTTCCCGGCACTCTTGTGGATGATGTTCCACATGTCCGCTTCGGAACGCAGCAGCAAGGCCCAGTTCATGAAGCTCTCCATGTAACCGTCGACGCCGATGTCCTGGGCGAAGTTGGCAAACAGGAAGACGCCGTTCGGCTTCAGCATCTGCAGGCAGCGATGGGTCAGCTTGATGGCCACCTTGTCGGCCAGATAGTCGTAGAGACCGGCGGCATAGATGAAGTCGAACGTGCCGAGCTTCTGGTCGCGACCGAGCAGGCTGCGAACGGACCCGTCGACCGCTTCGATCGCCGTGCCGGAGAAATCGCGGCTGATCGATCCGACACTGAGCGGATCCTGATCGAGCGCCACCCAGCGCTTGATCCGGCCTTCCTCGAGTGCCTTCGAGCGATTGGCTTCCCGCAGATGACCGGCGGCAATCGTCAGGATCTCCGCCTCGGAACCCCGGCTCGCCGCGATCTCGTCGACGTGGCGCGTGAGGATATCGCGGCGCTCGCGCACCGCCACCGAGGACGAAGCGTCCTTCGTGTAGTCATAGAGCGCCCGACCGACCGGGGACGCCCGCTCGATTTCACCGGCAACGCTCGCATGGCCGTAGATGAAGTCGAGCAACTGCGCGTCACCCGAATAGCCCCTGGGCTTGTCGAACGACCACCGGGTGAACGGATCCTGCAGGAAGTACTCCGAAACCGGGTGATCCTGGGCAATCGGGATTAGCTCCTGCCACACGCTCGGGTGGTATTTGGCACGGGTCTGGTGGAGGGAGGCAGCGAGCCGGTCGATAATTTTCGACGCATCCGTCCCTTGAATGAATTGTTCCTGAGCGACCCTGAGAATCAATGCGAGCTCGGCCTTGGCGGTCGAGAGCTGTTCGTCATGTCGTTCGCCGCGGGGCGAAACGAACTCATCAGCCATTGCCTTGGGAGTAATGAGGCTCTGACCGTCGAAAACAGTCTGAAATTGGCGCACGCGAGACCATCCGTTAAAGCTTTGTTAACAATAATCGCGAAGATGCGCGCATAACGGCTCGGAATGCAAGTTTTTGTATATAATAAGGTAAATACTCGGAGCTCACCTCTTTGGGTGATACCGATTCGCAGATGCCCTGACCCATTAATTTAACAAAACTTAATGGACACCTCCTATCATGCCTCGCAGCGTTTCCCGCCCTTGTTGCAGATGGGTCGCGGTGAACACGCAGGGAGTGTCCGAAACAACGTCCATTGATGGAAAAGCGACGACAGATTTCCGTTGACCGTGACGCAACTCGATGGATCAGTGCATGAAGCACACGTTGGCCGACGTAGTTGACATCGACCTACACAAGCAGCCGCACAGGCCGCACCTGGCTGAGCTTCAGACCCTCTATCGCATGGAGGGCGAGGCTGGCCGGCGCGCCTCGACCCGGCAGGGGCTGTGGATTGCCGTCGTCGTCTACCTGCTTTTCTTCATCCCCGACATTCTGCTCGTCCCCGACGTCGCCTTATACACGATCGTCTCGCGCCTCTTTGTCGGCATCGGCTCGCTGCTGACCTTCGAGATCCTGTTCCGGCTGAAGGCCCAGACCAAGTGGCTCGACGCCACCTGCGCCGCAGCCCTCGTCTTCGGCTACATCGGCTGGCTCGTCCCGGCGATGATGACGGCCGATACGAACAGCATGTCCTATTACATGATCTTCGGCGCCATCTTCATGATGGGCGCCAATCTCTTCTTCAGCCTACGGTTCCGCCTCTCGGTGGTCGCCTCCAGCATCGTATTGGTGACGTTTTTCATCGCGCTGTCGTTCTTCTCCGAACACGATCCGGCCTACCTGATCGCCTTCGGGACGTTCTACGTCTCCTGCTTCGTCTTCACCTCCTATGTGAACTGGAAGCTCAACCGCGAGCGCTACAAGGTTTTCCTCAACGCCTTCGAGGCGAAGATCCAGCAGAACGAGGCTTCCGAGCGCGGCATGGCGCTTCTGCGGCTGTCCAACACCGATCCGCTGACCGGTCTCGACAACCGCCGCGCCATCGACCAGCAGTTGCGCGACTACTGGAACGATTGGCAGAAGCTCGGCAAGAACTTCACCGCCATGCTGATCGACGTCGATTTCTTCAAGAAATACAACGACTGCTACGGCCACCAGGAGGGCGACCGCTGCCTCATTCTCGTGGCCAATGCACTCGGCGAGGCGATCAGGGACTATCACGGCTCGATCGGCCGCTACGGCGGCGAGGAGTTCATCGTCCTTGCCCGCCTGGATACGCGTGAGCAGGCGGCCGAGCTTGCGGAGGTCATCTGCCGCACGGTTGAGAACATGGGGCTGACCCACGAGCAGCGCCGCGACGGCGTGTCCATCGTCACTGTCAGCGTCGGCGCCGCCTTCACCCGCAACCACACCGGAGCCAAGCTAGAAAAGATCATCCACGAGGCCGACCGCGCGCTTTACGCCGCCAAGGCGAGCGGGCGAAACTGCTCGAAGCTGTTCGATCCGAACGATCCGCAGAGCAGCGACGAGAGCGAGAACATCGCAGCGCTGCTGAAGATCGCAGTCGACCAGAACCTGGTATCCCTCGTCTACCAGCCGATCACGAACGTGACGACCGGCGAGGTCGATGCGGTCGAGGCCCTGATGCGCCTGACGATGCTGGACGGCACGTCGGTGCCGCCGAGCCTCTTCATCCCGGTTGCCGAACGGACCGGCGCCATTCTCGATCTCGGCCGCTGGGCGATAAAGACCGTCTGCCGCGAGCTTCTGGTCGACAACCACATCCCGCTCGTCAGCGTCAACGTTTCGCCGATCCAGCTGAAGACGCCGGGCTTTGCGACCTCGGTCGCAGCGATCCTCGGCGAGACCGGGGTTGCCGGCAGCCGCCTCGCCTTCGAGATCACCGAAGGGCTCGAGATGGAGATGCATTCGGGCATCCTGCGCTGCATCAGCGACCTGGAAACGCTCGGCATCCGCATCTGGCTGGACGATTTCGGAACCGGTTTCGCCGGCCTCTCCTGGCTGCGCCTGATCGATTTCGACACGGTGAAGGTTGACCGGTCGTTCCTGCACGATTGCGCCACCCCGAAGGGCCGCGCGATGCTGCAGGACATCATCGGGCTCGTGCGCAACCGCGGCCACAAGATCCTGATCGAGGGCGTGGAGACCGACGAGCAACTGGCCCTGATGCGCCGCTTCCGGATCGACCACGTGCAGGGTTTCCACGTCGGACGCCCGGCGCCTGCGGAAATGTTCCGCGCGCCCACCGACAAACCACGCATCCCGCTTCGAAACGGCGTCCGGACCTAGAAGCCTCTTCGACTTCATTTGCCACGATCGGCGCTCGACGTACGGCAAGCCGGCATCGGCGGACCGGGGATGCGGGCCGCCGCCTTTCCCGTCCAGCGCGGGTCATGACCTCGGCGAGGGATAGCGCGGCCGCGCGCCGCTTCCTCGGCATCGCCAGCGCACGCCCGCGCAGCCTCGGCAGGGAACGTGAAGCGCGGTACGCGAATAAATGTTGCGCTCCGACCGAACCGGTGCGTAGGATACGGGAGAATACACTGCCGCCGGATACAATCTCACATTGTGACCATGGAGGCGCGTGATGGCCATCGGGGACCAGCAGGACGTCGGCGTCGAACCGACCATATCTCCGCCGAGCCGCGCGGAAGTTCTGGCACAGCTTGAGCGCATTCGCCTGAGCGCCGAATTCGACGCTCCGGACCGCGACCGTAAATTCCTGGCCTATGTCATCGCGGAAACGCTCGCCGGGCGCGGCGACCGCATCAAGGCCTATTCCATTGCGACAGAGGTTTTCGGCCGGACTTCCTCCTTCGACCCGCAAACGGATCCTGCCGTTCGGATCGAGGCGGGCCGCATTCGACGGGCGCTCGAACGCTATTACCTCGTCGCCGGACGCAGCGACCCGATCGTCATCCGCATGCCGAAGGGCGCCTATGTGCCGACCTTCGAAAGGCGGGCCGAAAAACAGCCGGCACCATTTATGGAAAGCGGAACGCCACCGTCCGAAGCAGTGCCGGTCGGCTGGCATGAGCGCCGCCGCGTCCTGCTTGGCGCTGCGGCGCTTGTGTGTGGGGTCGCCGGCCTATCGGCCGGCTTGCTGCTTTTCGGTGACGAAAGCACCACGACCAATCGGCCCAATATCCCGAAGGTGATCGTCACGCCTTTCGAGGATCTCTCAAGAACCCGGCAATCGGCGATGATGGCGCAGGGATTGACGGACGAAGTCGTCAGCAACCTTGCCAAGTTCAAGGAGATCGTGCCGGTTACCGGCAACGACCGACTGCAGACACCGGACGATCACGCCTATGCGCTCGAGGGACGCGTAAGGCTCGAGGGCGAACGGTTGCGGCTGGTCGTGAAGCTTGTCCAGCGATCCGACGGGGCGATCGTCTGGGCAAACACCTATGACGAACGACTGCAGTCCGGCGAAGTCATAGATCAGCAGGCAAGGACCGCGGCGGCGGTATCGAGCGCGGTGGCAGAGCCCTACGGCGCCGTCTTTCAGGCAAGCGCGGCCGAACTCAGGCACCCGGTTCCTGAAGGTTGGAAGCCCTATGCCTGCACCCTCACCTACTACGATCATCGCGGCGACGCCGATCCGCAATCCCGCCGCGCCGCCGAAGACTGCCTGCAGCGCGCGACCCGGCAATTCCCGACCTATGCGACCGCCTGGGCGCTTCTGTCCATGAGCTATGTCGATGCCCTGCGCGATCGCGCCGACCCCGCGGCCTCGCCAGGATTGCTGGAACAGGCTGGCGAAGCGGCGGCGCGCGCCGTCGATCTCGCCCCCGTCGACGTTCGCGCCCTCGAAGCGCAGATGCTCGTCCTTTTCGCTCGCGGCGAGGTCGATGCCGCCCTCGCCGTCGGCGCCCGTGCGCTTGCCATCAATCCCAACGACAGCGAGCTTGCCGGCGCATACGGCCTCCGGCTCGCGCAGTCGGGACAGTGGGATGCGGGCTGCAAGCTCCTGTCGGACGCGACGGAACGCAATCTCGGCCAGACAGGCGCTTTCGAGGGGGCGCTGGCAAGCTGCGCCTACTTCGCGGGCGACTATGTCGCCGCCGAGCGCTGGGCGCGGCTTGCCAGTCCGCACGCCAGCCCGGCCGACCGGTTGCTCCTGCTTGCGATTCTCGGCAAGCTCGGCAAGTCGGATCAGGCACGGGAGGAGCGAAAGTGGTTCGAGGCCCACGCCCCAGGCTTCCTCGGTGACCTCGGGCAGACGATTGCCGCTCAATTGCACCGGCCTGAGGATCAGCACCGCCTGTTCGACGGCTTGCGCGCCGCCGGCGTCTCCGTACCCGAGGCGGAGTATCAACAGGCAGGGACCGCGAGCGCCATACGCTGATCAGATATTGCCGGGTTCAAGCTCGCCGTCGCGAACGGCGGGTTCAGCCGCTTTCTCAGGCTCAGCATCCGAGCGCGCCCAAACCATCAGCAGATCATGCGCGACACTCAGCACGATCGGCCCGAGGAAAAGACCGATCAGGCCGTAGGACAGCGTGCCACCGAGCACCCCGAGCAGGATCACCAGCGTCGGTGTTGACAGCCCGCGTGCCACCAGGATCGGCTTCATCACGTTGTCGATGACGAAAAGCGGGATCAACAGGATCGTCAGCAACAGCGCCGGACCGAAATCCATGGTGAACCAGGCCCAGATCATGACGGGCAGTAGCACCAGCGCCGGGCCGATCTGGATGATGCAGAGCACGAGCACGACGAAGGCGATTGCGCCGGGTGCCGGCACGTCGAACAGGCTGAGCACCAGCCCGCACAGAAAGGCCTGTAGCAGCGCCACGCCGATGACGCCGCGCGCCACGTTGCGGATCGTCGCGGTCGAAAGCTTGAGGAAACCGATGCCGCGCTGGCCGCCGATCCTGCCGGCAAAGCGCTGCGCCATTTCCGCCAGCCGCTCCGCCGAACCGAATAGGAAACCTGCGATCAACACCGAGACCACGAAACTCAAGACCTCGGCGCCGACGCTCGCGACCTTGCCGAGAACCTTGGTCCCGGCCTGCATCAGCGCCGGTTCGATCTTGCTCAGCAGTGCTTCGATATTGCCCGACGCCATGCTCCAGGCCGCATGAATGCGCTCGCCGACGACAGGCCACGTGCGGACGTATTCCGGCGGGACCGGCACGATCAGCGAACCGTCGGCAAGCCGGGCAAGCAGCGCCTGCAGCCCCTCGGCAAAACTGACGGCGATCGCAGTCAGTGGCGCAACGATGACGGCGAGACATATCAGCGTTATCAGGAAAGAGGAAAGGCGCCGCGAACCGAGCAGGCGCCCAAGCCGGGCATAGGCCGGAAAGAGCGCCACAGCGAGGATTGCCGCCCATATCAGGATGATCGCGAAGGGCGCGATCAGCGTCAGGGACCAGTAGGCCAGAAGCCCGACGATGCCGATCCGGGCGATATCCGTGATCTTCGCCTCGATGGAAGGCGACCCGTTCGTTCCGTTGCGGATCACATTCGATCGGGAAGGATCCTCGTCCATGCTAGCCCCTTCCCCTCCACGCGAAACCGCCGACGCCCGCAGCCTTGTGCTCCCCGGCGCACTGCAAGGGTTCTACCGTCACGTGGATGGCACTCTCACGGCAACCGTGGGGCAGTAACATACCGTAGAATACGCCTGCCGGGCTTCCCGATCCGCCGGCCTCCTCTAGAGATTCCAGTGACTGATAACGACCGTGGTCAGCGATCGCGGCCCGATCAGCTTGAAATTGCAAGACAAGAAGCGTCGACAGGGGGCTGTCCCGCGCGCCAGTACAAGCGCCCGCGCCACCGCCCGATACACGAGGGAGGCTGGATAGATGATCAAAAAGACGATCATCGCGCTCGGCAGCGCAATAGCGTTTTTGATAACAACACCCGTCACAACGGTTCTCGCCCAGCAGACGGCGGCCGCGCCGACTGCCCAGGAACAACAAACGGCACCCGAGCCGCTCAGCGATGACGAGCTCGAGGTTCTGGTGGCGCGCATCGCGCTTTATCCGGACGAATTGGTGGCACTCATTTCTGCAGCGGCACTCTATCCGTTGCAGATCGTCGAGGCCGAACGCTTCCTTGAGGCCCGTCAGAAGAAGCCCGACATGAAGCCGAAGGAGGACTGGGACGGCAGCGTCATTTCGCTGCTGAACTATCCGCAGATCGTCAAGATGATGAGCGAAGATCTCGAATGGACACAGTCCTTCGGCGACGCCATCGCCGACCAGCAGAAGGATGTGCTGATCGCCATCCAGCAATTGCGTGACGAGGCGGTCGCCAAGAACATCATCAAGTCCGATGACAAGGTGAAGGTGGTCCAGGAGGGCGACAACGTCGTCATCCAGGCGGCCAACCCGGAAACGATCTACGTGCCGCAGTATCCGCCGGAGATGCTCTACGAGCCGAACTATGCGCCGGCGCCGATCGGCTACTATGACGAGCCCTACCCCGCCTACTGGTATCCGGGTGCGGCCTTCTTCGCCGGCGCGGTGACTGGTGCGGCCTTCGCCGCGATCGTCGACTGGGATGATTGGGGTGTCTGGGGCGGCCGCTGGAACGGCGGCGACATCGATGTCGACTGCAACACCTGCTTCAACAACATCAACGGCAAGGTCAAATGGAACGACGTCGATTGGAAGAATGTCGATCGCAGTAAGATCAAATTCGACCGTAACCAGATACAGCAGCTCGACCGGACCAACATCAAGAACAATCTCAAGGCGAACGGTAACAACAACCTGCGCAACCGCGCCGCCGAGATCAATCGCGACCGGCCGAACGCGCGGCCCGGGGGCGGTGGTGCCGGCCAGATCAGGGATGTGCGCAAGAGCACGCTCGACGGACTGAAGGCACAGCAAAGACCGGCCGCACGCCCAGGCGGCGGCGGTGGCGGTCAGGCGATCGCCAAGGCGCGGCCCGGCGATGGGCGGCAGAACATCAACCGCGCCGGTGGCAACAAGCCTTCGCAGGTCAACCGTCCCTCCGGAAAGAAGAAGATGGCCGCCAAGGCGCAGAACCGGCAAAAGCCGTCGGGTCTTGGCAACGTCAATTCCGGACGGCGCGAGGTGGCCTCATCACGCCGCGGCGGCCAGAGCTTGGGCGGTGGCCAGCGTGGCGGTGGGCGGCCGCAGATGAGCCGCGGCGGCGGCAGGCCGCAAATGCACCGCGGTGGCGGCGGACGGGGCGGCGGCGGCGGCCGTAGGCGTTGACCGGATCACAGGAGAACGACCATGACAAAACTCTTCAATTCCCTTCTCCTGGGATCAGCGATGGCGCTGGTTCTGGTAGCAACCCCGATCGGCTCCGCCTATTCGCAGGACAAGCCGCCGGCCGACAAACCCGCACGCAATCAAGCTGCAGGAGATCAGCCTGCTGGAGATCAACCGCCGGCTGATCAGCCGCCGGCGGACCAGATGGTGGGTGGGCTGGATGCCTATGCCGCCGCGGAAGATCCACCGGCCTTCGACGATCCGGACAAAGCCGTCGAGGAATTCAAGGCGAAACTCGCCGCAAATGACTTCGATGGCCTGGCGAAACTGCTGGGGCTGAATGCCGAGAAACTGAAAGACAGCGAGGGCGTCAAGGACACCTTTGCCCTCATTCGCGAAGGCGCGGCCCGCAATGTCGTCGTTCGGGATCTGGAGGGCCGCAAGATCCTTCAGATTGGCGACCGGCTCTGGCCGCTGCCGTTCCCGCTCACCAAGGGCGACGACGGCAAATGGGCCTTCGATACCTATGTCGGCCTGGAAGAAATCGTCAACCGACACGTCGGCGAGAACGAGCTCCAGGCGATCGACACCGTCGAAGCCTATGTCGATGCCCAGAAGGAATACGCTTCCGAGGATCGCGATTCCGATGGTGTCCTCGAATATGCCCAGAAGCTGATCAGCACGCCCGGCCAGACCGACGGGCTCTATTGGCCTGCCGATCAGGGCGACGGCGAAAGCCCCGTCGGAGACTCGATCAACGAGGCAGCCTTGGAAAAGGCAAAAGCCGGCGAAGGCTATTTCGGCTACCGCTTCCGCATCCTGACCTCGCAGGGCGACAACATCGCCGGCGGCCGCTACGACTATGTCATCAACGGCAATATGATCGGCGGCTTTGCGCTGATCGCCTGGCCGGTCACCTATGCGGAGACGGGGGTGAAGACCTTCGTCGTCAACCAGCAGGGCATCATCTACGAGCGCGACCTCGGGCCGAGCACGGAAGCGATCGTGCCCTTCATCGACCGCTTCGATCCCGACGACAAATGGTCCGTCGTCGACGATTGACCGGGACTACCACTCCACATGAACGGCAGCGCCGCCCGATCGGGCGGCGTCAGGCAACACTCGACCACTTGGGCCGGCACGCTCCTCCCTTCAATCGAGGATCAACGGCACATCGAGCGAGACCCGGTATTTGCACGGCTCGATCGGGCCGGCCGTCGACGAAGCTCCCTCCCAGCCGTTGAGAATTGAAGGGCCGCTCTCCCACCGCGTTGGGGTGCCCTCCCCCCTCAGGTTTAGCGGTGTGCTCGGTTCTTTGGCCCTTGCCTGCTCTGTCCGCTTGCGCCCGTCTGGGTCTTTCCCCTGCGGTCTAAACGCAAAAAGCCCCCTGGCATTTCTGCAGGGGGCTTTTATGATTTGGTTGCGGGGGCAGGATTTGAACCTGCGGCCTTCAGGTTATGAGCCTGACGAGCTACCGGGCTGCTCCACCCCGCGCCATCGCGGTAAATCCCTTTGGGATTTATCCGCTCATTGCGGGTTTTGCCGAAGGCAAAATCCCGTTTAACCGGTCCGGGTTTTGCGTGCGCAAAATCCCGTTGGTTTGTCTGATCTTACTTACGCAAAAAGGCCGCTTGTTGGCGGCCCTTGTGTTTCGGCAGGGCCGAAGAGTGTGTCGAGAAGATTTCCGGCGTTTTATCTTGCGTTTTGCAGACCTGGCAGCGACCTACTCTCCCGCGTCTTAAGACGAAGTACCATCGGCGCTGGGGCGTTTCACGGCCGTGTTCGGAATGGGAACGGGTGCAGCCACCCCGCCAGAACCACCAGGTCGGCAAAGCGCAAGATTTGAGCTTGCGGGCTCAAACCGGATGAGAAGCTGGTGAGTTCGGGTTTAAGCGAACTCGTTTTGTTTTGAACACGTCGTTCATCTCGGCGAATGCTTTGCAATCGCCTTGTGATGAACACAAGCAATGGGAACGATCAAGCCAATCGAACGATTAGTACTGGTAAGCTTCATGCGTTGCCGCACTTCCACACCCAGCCTATCAACGTGGTCGTCTTCCACGGTTCTCAAGGGAATACTCGTTTTCAGGTTGGTTTCCCGCTTAGATGCCTTCAGCGGTTATCCATTCCATATATAGCTACCCTGCTATGCCCTTGGCAGGACAACAGGTCCACCAGAGATATGTCCATCCCGGTCCTCTCGTACTAGGGACAGATCCTGTCAATATTCCTACACCCACGGCAGATAGGGACCGAACTGTCTCACGACGTTCTGAACCCAGCTCACGTACCGCTTTAATTGGCGAACAGCCAAACCCTTGGGACCTGCTCCAGCCCCAGGATGCGATGAGCCGACATCGAGGTGCCAAACAACCCCGTCGATATGGACTCTTGGGGGTCATCAGCCTGTTATCCCCGGCGTACCTTTTATCCGTTGAGCGATGGCCCTTCCACGCGGGACCACCGGATCACTATGACCGACTTTCGTCTCTGCTCGACTTGTCAGTCTCGCAGTCAGGCGGGCTTATGCCATTGCACTCGACGACCGATTTCCGACCGGTCTGAGCCCACCATCGCGCGCCTCCGTTACTCTTTCGGAGGCGACCGCCCCAGTCAAACTACCCACCATACACTGTCCCGGATCCGGATAACGGACCGCGGTTAGACATCCATGACGATAAGGGTGGTATTTCAAGGATGGCTCCACAAGAACTGGCGTCCCTGCTTCAAAGCCTACCACCTATCCTACACATGCCGACACGAATGCCAGTGTAAAGCTATAGTAAAGGTGCACGGGGTCTTTCCGTCTGACCGCAGGAACCCCGCATCTTCACGGGGAATTCAATTTCACTGAGTCTATGCTGGAGACAGCGGGGAAGTCGTTACGCCATTCGTGCAGGTCGGAACTTACCCGACAAGGAATTTCGCTACCTTAGGACCGTTATAGTTACGGCCGCCGTTTACTGGGGCTTCGATTCAGAGCTTGCACCCCTCCTCTTAACCTTCCAGCACCGGGCAGGCGTCAGACCCTATACGTCGTCTTGCGACTTCGCAGAGCCCTGTGTTTTTGATAAACAGTCGCTACCCCCTGGTCTGTGCCACCCCATCTGACTTGCGTCAAAAAGGGTCACGCTTCTTCCGAAGTTACGCGTGCAATTTGCCGAGTTCCTTCAGCATAGTTCTCTCAAGCGCCTTGGTATACTCTACCTGACCACCTGTGTCGGTTTCGGGTACGGTCTATACGGTGGAGCTATTTCCTGGAACCGCGTCCCCGCCCAGACAATCCAATAAGTCTGAACAAGTTAAGCAATCCGTCACTACCACCAGGCCCACGAATATTAACGTGGTTCCCATCGACTACGCGTGTCCGCCTCGTCTTAGGGGCCGGCTAACCCTGCTCAGATTAACTTTAAGCAGGAACCCTTGGTCTTTCGGCGAGAGGGTCTCTCACCCTCTTTATCGTTACTCATGTCAACATTCGCACTTCCGATACCTCCAGGACCCCTCACGGGTATCCCTTCACAGGCTTACGGAACGCTCCGCTACCACACGTCTTGCGACGTATCCTCAGCTTCGGTGCATGGCTTTAGCCCCGTTACATTTTCGGCGCAAAGACCCTTATTTAGACCAGTGAGCTGTTACGCTTTCTTTAAATGATGGCTGCTTCTAAGCCAACATCCTGGTTGTTTTGGGATCCTCACATCCTTTCCCACTTAGCCATGACTTGGGGACCTTAGCTGGAGGTCAGGGTTGTTGCCCTTTTCACGACGGACGTTAGCACCCGCCGTGTGTCTGCCGACTAGTACTCCTCGGTATTCGGAGTTTGGTTAGGATCAGTAAGACGGTGAGTCCCCATAGCCCATCCAGTGCTCTACCCCCGAGGGTATTCGGTCGACGCTCTACCTAAATAGATTTCGCGGAGAACCAGCTATTTCCGAGTTTGATTGGCCTTTCACCCCTAACCACAAGTCATCCCAATCTATTGCAACAGATGCGGGTTCGGTCCTCCAGTTGGTGTTACCCAACCTTCAACCTGCTCATGGCTAGATCACTCGGTTTCGGGTCTAATGCGACGAACTGAACGCCCTGTTCAGACTCGCTTTCGCTGCGCCTTCACCTATCGGCTTAAGCTTGCTCGTCACACTAAGTCGTTGACCCATTATACAAAAGGTACGCTGTCACCCTTGCGGGCTCCAACTGTTTGTAGGCATCCGGTTTCAGGTTCTATTTCACTCCCCTTGTCGGGGTGCTTTTCACCTTTCCCTCACGGTACTTGTTCGCTATCGGTCATGCACGAGTACTTAGGCTTGGAGAGTGGTCTCCCCATGTTCAGACAGGATTTCACGTGTCCCGCCTTACTCAAGGACAATGAGTGTTCTACGTGTAAGGGGCTATCACCCTCTACGGCCGACCTTTCCATGTCGTTCCACTTTATTCCTCATTGCCACTGGCCTGGTCCGCGTTCGCTCGCCACTACTTGCGGAGTCTCGGTTGATGTCCTTTCCTGCAGGTACTTAGATGTTTCAGTTCCCTGCGTTCGCTTCTTACCCCTATGTATTCAGGATAAGATACCTTTAAACAATACTTGGAAACCTAAGCCGTACTTGCGCACGACTTAAATTTTCCAAGCATTTAAGGTGGGTTCCCCCATTCGGAGATCCATGGATCAAAGCTTATTCGCAGCTCCCCACGGCTTATCGCAGCGTATCACGTCCTTCATCGCCTGTGCATGCCAAGGCATCCACCAAATGCCCTTTTGACACTTGATCGTTCTCATTGCCAATGCTCATCCATTAGCCGCCGTCCCGAAGGGACGCGGCAGATAGGGTTACCTTTTACAACCCAATCCTTCTGAGATGCCATCGACGTGTTCGATACGGTCGCTTTATTGGAACCACGCCGAGCGGTTCACTTGCGCCATATCTTAAGACCAGCTTCTCGAGATCTGTCCGGTGATGCGCGGTCAGGCAACACCAATCCAACATGAACACCAGAAGGGCACTCTTA